>JBBRCF010000078.1:0-16175 GCA_038205135.1 Rhodobacterales bacterium | reverse complement strand
AGGTCGGCATGCCACAGCGCCCCCCGCGTCGTGTCATACACCTGTACCAGCGTGAATGTCGGCGAAGGCACATGTTCGGGCACGATAAGCAGTGACTGGACCAGCGCGCGGGCAAAATGCGTCTTGCCAGCCCCGATCGGGCCATCCAGCAGGATCACGTCCCCCGGCAGCAACCGTTGTCCAACGGCCCGGGCGAGGCGGGCGGTCTCTTCGGCTGATTTGGTGAACAGGACATGCATGCGGCAAGACTAACCTGACGGTCTGCCGCTGCAAGCATGACGGCCTGCGGACTAGTCGATTGTCAGAGGCGCGGGCAAGGCCAGAGGAGCGGGCAAGGCCAGAGGCGATCGCAGCGCAGACGCGTCGCGCTGTGCGGCTGTGCGATTATCCGGTGCAAAGTCTGGCAGATGTTCGGTGCCTGCCGGCGATGTGTCGCCCTGCAGATCGACGAACATCACCATGGCATAGCCACCGGTCAGGGTGGCCGCACGGCATTCGATCACCCTGCCATCCATCATCCGCAAAAGGGTTGGCTGCGGCGGGGTCGTCAGGCGCCGGTTGAGAAAGCCCAGGATCAACGACCAATCAGCATCGGATCGGCATTGATCACGCCAATGTCGCAGGGCATCCTGTGCAGTGGTTTCAGCAAAGGCGTTGTCCGGGTCGGCCTTCCAGAGGTCCAGATAGGCGGTGTTCGACACCGTCAGAAGACCGGCCGGCGAAAACACCGCGATCGCTTGTGGCAGATGGTTCAGAACGGCCTTGCCAAGGCCAAGCTCGGACCGAAAGCGCCGGGTCAGGGTCATTTCGGCGGAAATATCCTCGAACACAAAGGCCACGGCCCCATCGGGATGCGGCCGCCCGGTCACGCGATAGGTCTGGCCACCGGGCAGAACCCAGGTTTCCAGAAATTTGCCATCTGCGGCGGCGGCCACCAGATCCGTCATGCGCTGCCGCCACGAGGAATAGTCGCGCGGTTCCGGCATCGTCTGGCTGTCGCGCATTCGGTCGAAAACGGAACTGAGCGCGGGTCGTGCCGACAGAAAATCCGCCGGCAGCGCCGTCAGGTCGATCAAGGCCGGGTTGAACAGCGCCAGCCGCCGGTCCCGGTCGAATATCGCCAGTCCGATCGACAGGGTCGCAAAGGTCTTGGTCAGTGTCTGGACAAAATTGCGCTGCACCGTTTCCGCCTGCACCACGGCATCGATGCCATGGGCATAGTGGATCGCCGTGTCACCGCTGCGCGCAGAGGTCAGGCTGAACCAGCGCAGACCACCATTTGGTAGCGTCAGCGACACCCGGCGCGGCGCGGCTTCGGTGGTGTCCAGATCGGCAGGCGCAAACACCGGCGCAATCCCGCGTGAGGTGGGAAAATCCGGCGCCATGTCGCGGGCGAGTGCCCGGTAGGTGGCATTGGCCCATAGAATGCGTGGCCCGCGCCCGGACTGCCAGACGGCAAGGGGTGAATGGTCGGCGGCGCGGCGCAGGGTGTGCAGCTCTTCGATCTGGCGCAGCATGGCGGGTTGAAGCAGGTTGCGCCGATCCTCCGGGGCAAGGTCCAGCCGCACACGGCCGTCGATCGCGGTCAGGCACAGGGGCTGGGTGTGGCCAAGCGTTCCGGGGGCAAGGCGGATCTGCCCCAGCGGCATGACATCGGCCGGATCCGCCGGAAAACCCGGAAACAGCGGCGCAAGCAGGCGCGCGGCCTGATCCCAACCCGGGGCGGGCGTTCCGGCCGTCGGGCCCAGCATGGCGCGTGCGGCCGGCGACAGATCCAGCAAGGCGCGCTTTTCAAACAGCATGGCGATGGCCCCGTCATCGCCCGCGCCGCGGACAGGTTGCCTTTGCCGCGCCGCATCGATGCGCCACAACGCCCACAGGATCGACATGCCGCAAAGCGCGGCAAAAATTGTATCCAGAGCATGCAGATCAACGGGCAAACTGGGCATGGCGCATCCAATAACGGCAGCAGGGCATCCGCCGGCCGAGTGTGACTGCACTTTGGTTAAGGGCGGGTTAACGCTTTGGTTAAGGGCGGGTTAATAAGTGCCCGCAAAACCCTTGGCCGCTCTGGCAAAGTGGGCCTGGATCAGATCAGCAGTGGACGATTTTCCCCCAGAGCGGCGGTGGCGCGGTTGGCGGCATCGATGCGCGCGCGCGGCCAGACCACCTCGACAATCGCGCCACAGCGCTCCGGCTGTTCCAGCGGCGGCAGAAACGGGTCGGCTCCGTTGGCAAAGCTAAGTTCTGCCCCCGTACGCTCCAGAAGCGTCTTGGCGATGAACAGGCCTAAGCCCATGCCTTCATAACCGGGACGCTGCGCGCCCTCCGCGGCCCCGGCAGCCGACGCGGTGATCGAATTGGGCAGGCCGCTACGTCGTCCGACGAACGGATCACCGATCCGTCCGATCATATGGGCGGGATAGCCCTGACCATCGTCCATGATGCGCACGATGATGCGGGTATAATCCCATTCGCAATCCACCCACACCCGGTCTGCCGCAAAATCCACCGCATTCTGAATCAAATTGCGCAGCCCATGGATGATTTCGGGCGACCGCATCACCGTAGGGTGGGGCAACCCGTGGTCGATGGCCGGACCGTTGTCGATCAGCACTTTCTTTCCCCGTGCCATGTGGGGTTCGGCCGCTTCGCGCACCACGGCCATCAACGGGGCCTGCCGCAGATGCAGGTCATTCTTGCCGACCTGCCCCATCGATCGCAGGATATCGCGGCACCGGTCGGCCTGCGCGCGGATCAGCCGGGCGTCATCCTGCAGTTCGGGCCAGTCGGACAATTCTTCGACCAGCTCGGCGGCGGCCAGCGTGATCGTGGCCAAGGGCGTGCCCAGTTCATGCGCGGTGGACGCAACGACCCCGCCGATATCGGTCAGCTTCTGTTCGCGCAGCAGCGCCATTTGCGTTGCTTCCAGAGCATCCGACATCGCGTGCATTTCAACCGCCACCCGCCGCGCATACAGGCTTAGAAAAACCACTGCGATCATGATCGCGACCCAGTTGCCGAACAGAAACAGGTCGGGAACCCGCAGGATCTGACCCTGTTCTGTTTGCAACGGCAAATAGATGCGGGTCAGAACGGTGGCCAGAACGATGGCCGTCAGACCCAGCATGATCGTTGATCGCGCCGTCAAAACGGTCGCGGACACCATCACCGGGCCCAGCAACAGCACGGAGAACGGGTTGTGCAATCCGCCTGACAGAAACAGCAACAGGCCCAGCTGTATCAGGTCGAACAACACCATCAGCAGGTTTTCGGTTTCCGACAGCCGTTTTGTTTCCGGAAAGATCACCATGGCGATCAGGTTCGCGACCACCGCCGTGCCGATCACCAGCAAGAACGGCCCAAGGTCCAGTTGCAGGTCATACAGGGCCTGCGCCACGATGATTGCGCCAATCTGGCCGGCAATCGCCACCCAGCGCAAAACGATGATGGTCCGCAGGCGGACCCAGTTGCCGCGCTGACGCCCTTTGAAAAGCCCGAGGGAAAGATCACTCATCTGTGCGGTTTCGCCCTGTTGCCTGTGCTGCCTGCGTAAAATATGGCAACTTAAGACTGTTAATACCATCCCCGGACCATCCCCGGAAAGGACCTGTCATGACCCGTCTGGTTGCCATCATCGCTGCTGCCATTGCTGCCGTCGCGCTGGGGGTCACCGCCTTTGTCGGCTTCAGGGTTGCGGACGACCAGTATGCGCAATGTCGCGGCAGCGCCATCGCCGGCGGAGCGGCTCAGGTCGGCGGGCCGTTCACGTTGGTGGATGAAACCGGGCGCACGGTGACCGACGTTGACGTGATCACCGAACCGTCGTTGGTGTATTTCGGTTATACGTTTTGCCCCGATGTCTGCCCGCTGGACAATGCCCGCAACGCCGAAACCGTCGAGATTCTGGAAAGCCGCGGCAAGATCGTGAAACCGGTGTTCATCTCTGTCGATCCGCAGCGCGACACGCCCGAGGTTCTGGCGGAATTCACCGATGTCCTGCACCCGCGCATGGTCGGGTTGACCGGGACCGAAGAACAGATCAGGGCGGCCAGCCAGGCATACCGCACCTATTACAAGAAACAGGAGGCTGATCAGGCCGATTCTGAATATTATCTGATCGACCATTCCACCTTCACCTATCTGGTGTTTCCCGGCGAAGGGTTCATCGAATTCTTCCGCCGCGATCTGGCGCCCGACCAGATGGCCGATCAGGTGCAATGCTTTCTTGATGCGCGCTAGAACCGTGAAAGTTTGACGTATTCATGACAGCGGGCTACATGTCCCCCAAGCCAATATTGGTTTTGGCGGGGAGAGCGCATGAACGACGCAGTGCTTGATCTGGGAGAAGATGCAACGCTTCTTCTGGTCGATGATGATGATGCGTTCCTGAAACGTCTGGCCAAGGCAATGGAAAAACGCGGTTTTGACGTCGCCATAGCCGCAACGGTCGCCGAAGGCAAAGCAATGGCGATGGCGCGGCCGCCGGCGTATGCGGTCTGTGACCTGCGGCTGGAAGACGGCAACGGGCTGGACGTGGTCGAGGTGCTGCGCGAACAGCGGCCCGATTGCCGCATTGTGGTGCTGACCGGGTATGGCGCGATTGCCACCGCCGTCGCTGCGGTCAAGATCGGCGCGACCGATTACCTGTCGAAACCCGCCGATGCGACCGATATCACCAACGCGCTGTTGTCTCGTGGCGATACGCTGCCGCCACCCCCCGACAATCCCATGAGCGCGGATCGCGTACGGTGGGAACATATCCAGCGCGTTTATGAAATGTGCGACCGCAACGTATCCGAAACCGCGCGCCGGCTGAACATGCACCGCCGCACCTTGCAGCGCATTCTGGCAAAACGCAGCCCGCGATGACCTGACGCGATTGGTTCCGGGGCGGAAGCAATGACGCGTATATCAGACGATTGCCTGTGATTGCGACCAAATCGTCACAGCATGTAGCGCGTCATCACCCGGTCTACCGTCAGCCCGTTGTCCAGCAGGACATCATGTTGATGCCCCCATGGTTCGAACCCGCGGGCGCGGTAATAGGTCAGCCCGCTGGCATTACCGGCGCGGATCGTGGCGTTGATCGCGGTAAACCCGGCAGCGCGCGCCGCTTTGCGGGTCGCGTCGAACAGACGGGTGCCGATGCCATGACCGTGGCGGCGCACATCGACGAATGTGGCGATATCGGCCATGCCGGCAGGCAGGTCGGGATGCGGATGCACCCATTGAAACCCCAGCACCGCACCGCCGTCATCTTCGGCCAGATGCCAGATCGACCCGGGTTCCGCCATCCAGTCGCGCAGGTCGGCGGCAGTAACGGGCCGCGTCATCGCCATGCTGCCACCGATCGTGATGATCTCGTTCAGCAGTGCGGCCATTGCGGCGGCATCAAAAACACGGGCGGGGCGGATGTGGATCATGCCGCCACCAACAATTCAGCATGCCGCGCCACATAGGCCGCACGGACCATGACCGGCGGGCGCAGAAGGATATCCAGACCTGCGATCAGCGCCGGATCGGGTTTGCCGAAAAGCTTGTCCGCCTCGGCCGGGGTGAAACCGGCGATGCGCACCGCCTCCATCCAGGCGGACAGCTTGTCGGCGGATTTGATCCGTTTCTTGATCGGCGCGGGGATCACGGCGGGTAGGCCGAACCGGATATGGATCGCCGCTGACAGCCGATCATCCAGCACGCCATAAGACGGACCGACGGCCGCCTTGACCGGACTGATCATGTCGCCGATCACATATTCCGGCGCATCATGCAGCAGCGCCGCCAGCCGCCATTTCGCGGGTGCGCCGGGGTCGATGCGGGCGAACAGCGTTTCCACCAGAAGTGAATGTTCGGCCACCGAATAGGCGAAATCACCATGCGTCTGCCCGTTCCACCGCGCGACAAAGGCCAGGCCATGCGCGATATCGTCGATTTCGACATCCATCGGCGTCGGGTCCAGCAGATCCAGCCGCCGTCCCGATAGCATACGTTGCCAGGCCCGGGGTTGTTTTGCCATGCGAAACGCTCCTGCCCATAGCGGCCTGTGTCAGAGCGTCACATCCGCGCCGTCGACGGCATAGACATAGTTTTCATGCAACTTGCCAATCTGCTGATATGGCAGGTTGCGAAAGCTGCGCGTCAACCATTGCGTGGTGGCAAAATATTCAAGGATCAGGATCGGACGCCAGCGGTGCAGGATGTGATAGGCTCCGCGCAGCGCCTGTTTTTCGTGACCCTCCACGTCCAATTGCAGAATGCTGACCGGACGTGGCAGCGGCACGGTAAAATCCAGCATGACAGCCGGCACCGGCTCGACGCCATCGCCATCCTCGGTCACAAATCGCGACAGTCCGCCCAGCGATTTGCCAGTGCTGTCACGGGTCCGGAATAATACCTTGCCATCGGTGTTTGAAATCGCCGCATGCGTCAGCGTCACGTTTGTCAGCCCGTTGAGCGCAACAGTTTCCTGCGCAGCGGCGAAATTGCCCGGGTTCGGTTCAAACGCCCAGAGCCGAGCGCCGGGAGCCAGCGCCGTGCTGAGCGCCGGGATGAAGTCGCCGAAAAATGCGCCGGCATGTATGATATCGCCCTGACCGGCATGGGCGCGCATGAACCGCAGGGTGTCGGGCTCGAAGGCCTGTCCTGCCAGCACGGCGCGGGCGGCCGGACGTTCTTCTAACCCCGCGGGAACGCGATAGACGCCGTATTCGTTGCGGGCGGGCGCGGTGGTTTCATTCATGGTTTGTCTCGCGGTGCAGGGCAAACGGAGTTTATCCGCGTTGCCCCAATTGGCAAGGAGTGTTAGATGCCCTGTAACCTCATACAAATCAAATGGAGCGGGCAAATGCCTAAAGATTTCATCGTCAAGGATATCGCGCTGGCTGATTTCGGGCGCAAGGAACTTGTCATTGCCGAAACCGAAATGCCCGGCCTGATGGCGCTGCGCAAGGAATTTGGCGAAACCAAGCCGCTGTCCGGTGCGCGTATTGTCGGGTCGCTGCACATGACGATCCAGACCGCCGTGTTGATCGAAACGCTGACGGCGCTGGGCGCCGATGTGCGCTGGGCGTATTGCAACATCTTCTCGACCCAGGACCACGCGGCGGCCGCTGTCGCCCGCGCCGGCGTGCCGGTGTTCGCGATCAAGGGACAGACCCTGACCGAACACTGGGATTATCTGGACAAGTCGTTCATGTTCCCTGCAGATAAAAATGGCGGCGGCGCGAACATGATTCTCGATGATGGCGGCGATGCCACATTGTACGTGCTGCTGGGAGCGCGGGCCGAGGCCGGCGAAGAGATCATCCCGGTGCCGCAATCCGAAGAAGAAGAAGTCATCAAGCTGCAGATCAAAAAGCGGATGAAGGAAAGCCCCGGCTGGTTCACCAAAACGCGCGACGCGATCAAGGGCGTGTCCGAGGAAACCACCACCGGCGTGCACCGCCTGTACGAGCTGCATAAAAATGGCCAACTGCCGTTCCCCGCGATCAACGTGAACGATTCTGTCACCAAGTCGAAATTCGACAACAAATATGGCTGCAAGGAATCGCTGGTTGACGGCATCCGCCGCGCCACCGACACCAAGATGGCCGGCAAGGTCGCGGTGGTCTGTGGCTATGGCGATGTCGGCAAGGGATCGGCCGCATCGCTGCAAGGCGCGGGCGCGCGCGTCAAGGTCACCGAGGTGGATCCGATCTGCGCGCTGCAGGCCGCAATGGACGGTTTCGAAGTGGTGCTGCTGGAAGACGTGATGGGGTCGGCCGACATCTTCATCACCACCACCGGCAACCGCGATGTGATCCGCATCGAACACATGCGCGCGATGAAGGACATGGCGATCGTTGGCAACATCGGCCATTTCGACAACGAAATTCAGGTCGCCGCGTTGAAAAACCACAAGTGGACCAACATCAAGGAGCAGGTCGACATGATCGAGATGCCGAATGGCAACCGTATCATTCTGCTGTCCGAGGGTCGTCTGCTGAACCTCGGCAACGCGACCGGGCACCCGTCCTTTGTGATGTCGGCATCGTTCACCAATCAGGTGCTGGCGCAGATCGAGCTGTGGACCAAGGGCGAAGAATACGCACCCGGCGTGTATATCCTGCCCAAGCATCTGGATGAAAAGGTCGCACGCCTGCATCTTGACCGCATTGGGGTCAAGCTGACGCAACTGCGGCAGGAACAGGCGGATTACATCGGCGTAAAGGCTGATGGCCCGTTCAAGCCGGAACATTACCGCTACTGATCCGATCACCATTTAGCGCGCCAGACCGGCGATGTGACGGCAGTTGCATAGCCGGCGATGGCAAAACGCGCAAATCCAGGTGCGGTTTTACGGCTCTATGGGGATCGTGGCACGGTTTTCCCCTTTGTGGAACGCGCGAGCCTGTTTATCGTTCCGCCAGCGCCAACAGTGTGCTGACAGGAAAATGAGCGCAAAGCGCCAAGCCCGGTGGAGAAGACGATGGGAAAACGTGACGAGCTGATCGCGAAATATGCCGACGATCTGCGCAACAAATGCAAGATGGAGCCGGACATGGCTCTGTTGACCAAGGTGACAATCGGCTGTGGGCCGGCGATCTACAACGCCGAATCGTCAACCGTGGCTGCTGGACAGCCCGTCGAACTGGAAACAGTCAAGAACAACTTCCTGATCCGCAAATTGGGTCTGGCTGACGGCCCGACCCTGATGGCGGCGATCGATGCGGTGATCAACACCTACGGTCGTTCAGAGCGCAACAAATATCGCGCCGTGGTCTATTACATGCTGGTCAAGCATTTCGGCAAGGATGCCGTTTACAACTGATCCCCGACGATAGCCGACTGATCAAGGGCGCCTTTGGCGTCTTTGAACCAGTCCGCCGGTCGTTATGCTCCGTTGTGATGGCTGTGCAATTTTGTCGCAAATGCGCATGACTTGGTATTTGTCACGGGCGCAGCAACCGGGTATCCAGATTGCACGGGCCAGGATGGCCGGGACCAATTCAGTTTCATGTCTGGTGTGTGGGAGCACTGGGGTGGCGAGGGGGTTTCGGCGTGGCCGGAACCCCCTTTGCCGAAATATTCCAGCCTAGATCGCGCTGCCGGAAACTCTCAGGATATGCGCCCATTCCTCAGGAGTCACCGGCTGTACCGAAAGTCGCGACGACCGGATCAGAGCCATGTCCGCCAGCACCGGGTCGGATTTCGCCATTTCCAGCGTAACGGGCCGCGCCAAGGGTCGGATCGCACGGATCACCACGCAGTCCCAGCGCGGATCGTCGGTGGTGCTGTCGGGCGCGCTTTCTTGGATGACCTCGACGATGCCGACAATCGCCTTGCCGATGTTGGAGTGATAATAGAACCCCAGATCGCCAATCCGCATCGCGCGCATGTTGTTGCGGGCCTGATAATTGCGCACGCCGGTCCATTCCTCGCCCATGTCACCACGCGCCACTTGGCTGTCCCAGGACCAGGCATCGGGTTCGGATTTGAACAGCCAGTAGGCCATCAGATGGCCTTGTTCCATTCGCGCAGAACCACACCGGAAAACAGCCCGACCTTGCCATAGGGGTCGCCCAGCACCCAGGCACGTGCGGCGTCCATGTCGGCCACATCCAGAACGATGATCGACCCGCACATGTCCCCCGCATCATCCAGCAGCGGCCCCGCCTGCGCCACCACGCCGGTGGATTTGATATAGGTCAGATGGGCCTCGCGGTTTGCATTGCGGACAGGCAGCGCACCGGGTTTGTCATGAGCAATCAGCGCGACGAGCATTCATTCCTCCTTCAGGGGACGTGACAACAACATGGTGATGGCATCGCCGAGGCTGGCGCGCCCGTCAAGCAGCGCGACGACCGCTGCCGTCACTGGCATTTCGATGCCCAGAACCGTGGCGCGCATCAGGACGGCGCGGGCCGTCGCGACGCCTTCGACCGTCACACGCGGATCGAACGGCGTGCCATGGCCCAGCGCCAACCCAAAACGGAAATTGCGCGATTGCTGGGATGTGCAGGTCAACACCAGATCGCCAAAGCCCGACAGACCCGCCAGCGTATCGGCCCGCGCGCCCAGTTCCAGCGCCAGCCGCGTCATTTCGGCAAAGCCGCGGGTCATCAGGGCGGCGCGCGCGCTGTCACCCAAGCCAGCCCCGATCACCGCACCCGCGGCGATGGCCACCACATTCTTCAACGCGCCGCCAAGTTCGGCACCGGTCACATCCGTGCTGCGATAGATCCGCAACATTGACGTGGTCAGCCGCGTCTGCAGCCGCTGGCCTGTGTTTGTATCGGCACAGGCCAGCGTCAGCGCTGTGGGCAATCCGCGCGCGATGTCCGTGGCAAAGCTGGGCCCGGTCAAAACAGCCGGTGTCACGCCGGGAATCGCGGCAAGGATCGCAGAGGGGCCCGTGCCGGTGGTCAGGTCCACGCCTTTGCAACAGGCGATCAAGGCGCGGTGGTGCAGCATCGCGCCCAAACCGTCGCAGGCCTCACGCAGGGATTGCATGGGTACGGACAGAAGTACCGGGATTTCAGCCGGAACAGTGTCGAAATTCGCGGTGACGCGCACCGCATCAGGCAACCGGTGACCGGGCAGGCGGCGGGTGTTTTCACGTGATGCCTGTATCGCCTGCGCCTCGGCTGCGTCGCGCGCCCAGAGGATCACCGGGCCTTCGCGCCCCAGCGCGATCGCCAGCGCGGTGCCGAACGCGCCGGACCCTGCCACCGCGATCATGCCTTGGCCCCCTTGCGACCCGATCCCAACATCGGCGCGGCGTCTTCGTCCAGCGGCCAGCGCGGGCGGGCGGCCAGCCGCATGTCATGCGACAGACCCAAAGCCAGCAACTCCGCCCCGGCATAGGCGATCATCGCAGCGTTGTCGGTACACAGCGCCAGTGGTGGCGCGGTGAACCGCGCGCCGGCTGCCGCCGCAACCACCTGCATCGCTGCGCGGATGCTGCGGTTGGCGGCCACGCCACCGGCAACCGCCAGCGCGGGCTGTCCGGGCGCAAAGCTCATGTATTCCGCCAGCGCGCGGCGGGTCTTTTCCGCCAGCACATCCGTCACGGCCGCCTGAAATCCGGCGCTCAGGTCCGCGACATCGCGCCGGTACAACCCGCCCTGACCCGCCACCAGCGCGTCGCGCGCGCGCAGCACCGCGGTTTTCAGCCCGGAAAACGACAGATCGCATCCGGGCCGGTCCAGCAACGGACGCGGTAGCCGGAACCGGGCCGCATCGCCCGCCATCGCCGCCTGTTCGATAGCGGGGCCGCCCGGCTGCGGCATGCCCAACAGGCGGGCAGCCTTGTCGAACGCTTCGCCGGGCGCATCGTCGATGGTGCCGCCAAGACGGGTAAACTGCGCAGCGCCCGCGACAATCAGGAACTGGCAATGCCCGCCGGACACCAGCAGCATCAGATAGGGATAGGCCAGCCCATCCGTCAGCCGTGGCGTCAACGCGTGGCCTGCCAGATGATTGACCCCGATCAGCGGCAGACCGGTGGCGGCCGCCAGCCCCTTGGCGCACATCACGCCCGACAATACACCGCCGATCAAACCCGGGCCCGCAGTAACGGCGATGCCGTCCAGATCGTCAAAGGTCACTCCAGCGCCGGCCATCGCGTCGCGCACACAGCCATCCAGCTTTTCGACATGCGCGCGCGCGGCGATTTCCGGCACCACGCCGCCGTAATCGGCATGCAACGCTGTCTGCCCTGCGACCACCGACGCCAGCACCTTTGCCCCCTGCGGACCCGTGCGCACGACCGCCGCAGCGGTATCGTCACAGCTCGATTCGATACCAAGCAGCGTGCGCGCAGGGTGGTCTGGGTTGCGATGGGTCATGGCGGCAGCTAACACCGGCACAGCATCCTTCACAATGGCGCCCCGCAATGCCGACGCTTCTGTTGACCCGCCCCATAGACGCATCGCGCCGGTTTGCCGCCATGATGCGGGACCGTCTGGGCGACATCGCTGTGGTGACCGCGCCGTTGATCGGCATCCGGATCGTGGCAGACGCGCCCGAAATCGCGCCGGACGAAGGGTACATCCTGACCTCAGAAAACGCGGTGGCGGCGATCGTGCGGCATGGCCTGCCACGGCGTCGCGCCTGGGCGGTGGGCGATCGCACCGCAGCTGCGGCTGCGACTGCCGGGGTGCCGGTCAGGTCGGCGGCGGGCGATGCCGCAGCGCTGATCGACCTGATTCTGGCGGAAAACGAACAGGGGCCGCTGGTGCATCTGCGGGGGGCCCATGCGCGTGGCGACATCGCCACGCGTCTGACCGCCGCCGGTGTGCCGGCGCGCGCGACGATTGTTTATGATCAACCCGCCAACGGATTGCCGGATGCGGTTCAGCATTTGACCGGGCCGATCGTCGCGCCGGTTTTTTCGCCTCGCACGGCAGCGTTGCTGACAGCAAACTGGCAGGGATATGCGCCCATGTTTCTGGTGGCGATGTCGGACGCGGTTGCAACCGAACTGGCGGGCCTGCAACGGGTGGCGTTGCAGATCGCCCGCGCCCCCGATGCGCGGTCAATGGCCGATGCGGTGGCCGATCAGTGGCAACAGGCACATAAGCTTGAGGCGGGACCGGGTGGCGCGTAAGTTGGCACCAATGATGAGCACGGCACGAGAATCACAAGGAGTGCGGGAACATGGCAGATCGGAAAGACCATACCGAGGCGCGCGATGAGCCAACTCCGAACGCCACTGACCCCGCCGAGGTGACGCCGCCGCCCTTCTCTGGCAACCAGACCCCGGACATGTCCGACGCCGAAATCGTCGAACTGTCAGAGCCGGCTGACAGGACCGCAGCGCCCCATGATGCGACCCTGACGGCCGAACGGGACGATGACAGGTCGATCGCGTCCGACCCCGAAGAACGCGCCGCGCCCTACACCGCACCGGTCCCGCCGCCCCCCGAAAAGATCATTGAACGGATCGAACGTCGCGGAGGATTCGTGCCGATGTTGCTGGGCGGTGTGCTGGCCGCTGGGACAGGGTTCGGCATGGCGCGTTATGTGCTGCCGGACGATTTCCCGTTTCCAAAGCCCGGTCAGACCGATCTGACCGCCGCGCTGGACAGCGCCATGTCCGAGGCAAAGAATGCTGATCTGGTGCTGGCCGGCCGGATCGAAAAACTGGAGGTCGGGCCCGACCTGTCCGGCGTGGTCACCACCGCCGAAGCCGCAAAGACGGCCGCCGATGCAGCAGGGGCCGCGGCAGAGGCGCTGGCCGCCCGGCTGGATGATCTGGCGGCACAGGTGTCCGACCTGGCCGCGCGTCCGGCGACGACAGGTGCCGACCCG
Organism: Rhodobacterales bacterium; assembly: GCA_038205135.1. Classification (GTDB taxonomy): domain Bacteria; phylum Pseudomonadota; class Alphaproteobacteria; order Rhodobacterales; family Rhodobacteraceae; genus UBA9554. The sequence continues at coordinate 2,882 of JBBRCF010000078.1, read as the reverse complement.
GCTGCCGTCGCCGCCTACGAGACGGAACTGGCCAAGTTGCAGGCCGCCATGGCCGAACAGCGCACCAGTCTGGAGGCGCTGGTGGGCGAGGCGACCGCCGAACGCGCCGCCGCCCAGATGACCGAACAGCAGGCGCTGGTGCGCAGTTCCATCACGCGCATCACAATTGCGCTGGAAAATGGCGGGCCCTTTGCGGCGGAACTGTCGAACCTGACCGCTGCCGGCATTGACGTGCCTGCCGCGTTGACGGAACGCGCCGCCGCTGGCGTGCCGACATTGGCCGCGCTGCGCGAGGCCTATCCACAGGCGGCGCGCGCAGCTCTGGCCGCCGCGCGCGCCGGCGGCACCGAAGGCGGGTTCGGGTCGGTTCTGACATCGCTGTTGGGCGCCCGGTCGCTGGAACCGCGCGAAGGGGATGACCCCGACGCCATCCTGTCGCGCAGCGAAGCGGCGCTGCGCGATGGCCGGATGAACGATGCTTTGGCCGAGGTCGAACGGCTGCCCGAAGCCGCGCGAATGGAAATGACCGGCTGGCGGGAAATGGCCACCGAACGGGCCACGGCGTTGGCAGCAGTAGAAGCCTTGGCCGCGCAAGCGTCGGCGAACTGAGGAGTACGGAACATGATTTGGTCGCTGGTCAAAATCGCCCTTTTCGTCACGATGGTCGCCGGAGCGGCACTGGGCGCGTCGTATCTGCTGGAAATGGACGGGGGCGTGACCATCGCCTTTGCCGGCATGGAATATAACCTGACGCCACTTTTGGCGGTCATCGCGCTGATGCTGTTGCTGCTGGCTCTGTGGGCGGTGCTGAAGGTCGCGTCGCTGCTGGTGGCCGTGCTGAAATTCATCAATGGCGATGACACCGCCATCAGCCGCTATTTCGACCGCAACCGCGAGAAAAAGGGCTATCAGGCGCTGGCCGAAGGCATGATGGCGCTGGCCAGCGGCGAACCCCGCGTCGCGCTGGCCAAGGCGGCCAAGGCGGAACGCTATCTGGACAAGCCGGAGCTGACCAGCCTTTTGACCGCGCAGGCCGCCGAGGCCTCCGGCGATCGAAAAAAGGCCGAAGAAGTCTACAAACGCCTGTTGTCCAGCGATCAGACCCGGTTTGTAGGCGTGCGCGGGATCCTGAAGCAGAAACTGGCTGATGGCGACACGGATTTGGCCCGCAAACTGGCGGAAAAGGCCTTCGCGATGAAACCGGCCCATGCCGAAACCCAGGATGTGCTGTTGAAACTGCAGACGCAGGCGCATGACTGGGCCGGCGCCCGCAAGACGCTGGATGCGAAACGCAAACATGGTCTGCTGCCAAAGGATGTGTCCAAGCGGCGCGATGCCGTTCTGGCATTGGTGCAGGCGCAGGATGTGCTGGACGATGGCAAGGGCATCGACGCCCGCGAAGCCGCGATTGCCGCCAACAAGGCCTCGCCCGATCTGATCCCGGCCGCAAGTTTTGCCGCGCGCGGCTATATTGAAAAAGGTCAGGCCCGCAACGCCGAACGCCTGCTGCGCAAGGCCTGGGAGGCACAGCCGCACCCCGATCTGGCCGCCGCTTATGCCGCTGCCGCACCGGACGAATCGCCGAATGCGCGGATCAAGCGGTTTCAGGGTCTGATCCGCGCCAATCCCGCACATCGCGAAAGCCGGATGGTGATGGCCGAACTGTATCTGGCCGCCGAGGATTTCCCCGCCGCGCGCAAGGAAATCGCGCCGCTGCTGGACGACAATCCCGACGCGCGCGCGCTGACCATCATGGCGGCGGTCGAACGTGGCATGGGGTCCGATGACAGCGTTGTCAAGGGTTGGCTGGCCCGCGCCCTGAATGCGCCGCGTGGCCCGCAATGGGTTTGCGATGCCTGCGGCACCATTCATGCCGAATGGGTTCCGATCTGCGACACCTGTACGGGGTTCGACACGCTGTCATGGAAATCGCCGCCAGCCCGTGCCGTTCAGGCCGCAACCGGGGTCGAAATGCTGCCTCTGATCGTCGGCACGCGCGCAGCCGGGCCCGTCCTGGTTGAAGACGCAACGCCCGAACCACCGACAAAATAGGCCTTTTCCCGCTGGCGGGCCGATGTTATAGGCCCGCCTCACCGGAGCCGCTGTAGCTCAGCTGGTAGAGCACGTCATTCGTAATGATGGGGTCGGGGGTTCGAGTCCCTTCAGCGGCACCACCTGGGTAAAAACATCGACGGATGTCGTGCGTCAAAGCGCTCTTGTCCTGAGGTTATCCCCCATCGTCGGCCTTGTGCCAAAAGGTCCCTGAGTCTGGGTCCTTGCCCCAAGATCGTGTTCCGGCGACATGCTGCAGGCGATGCTGTGGCGAGGGTTGCAGAGCCCATTTTCATATCCGGTAGGCGGTCCGACTGGCGCAACCTTCTGATGCGGTCAATGATGGTCCGGTCAACAATAGTGCAGACGGGGCAGGCCGACGCGGTCAGGACGCCTTTGGCCAGCGCTGGTGCAGGTCGTCGATGACAAAGACATGGTGATGATCCGGACCGTGTTCTGCCAGATGCGGGTGATCGGCAGCCAGATTTGCGTGAACATGCGTCAGGTCGGTCTGGTCCCGTGCCGGCCAGATCCGCAACACCGCAACCAACCCCAACGCACCGATCCCCGCCAAGACCAGAGCGGCGACAGAAAGTCCCGCACCGGCCCCGATCCACCCCGCCAGCGGATAGGTCACCAGCCAGCAGGCGTGGCTCAGTGCGAATTGCGCGGCGAACACGGCGCCCCGGTCTGCCTCGCGCGCGGACCGGTTAATGATGCGGCCGATGGGGGTCTGCGTCAGCGAAAAACCAAAACCGATCAGCGCCCAGAGGGTGATCAGGCCGGCCAACCCGGCCACCAGCGGCACCAGCGCCACGCCCGCCACCATC
>JBBRCF010000077.1:0-16276 GCA_038205135.1 Rhodobacterales bacterium | reverse complement strand
TGGTGCCGATCGAGAATGCGACGATGGAGGATCGCACCGTCATCTGCTGGGACAAGGACGATATCGACGCGCTTGGCATTCTGAAGGTCGATATTCTGGCGCTTGGGATGCTGTCATGCATCCGCCGCGCGTTCGATCTGCTGGAGCAGCACCATCATGCCGCGTTCACTCTGGCCACCCTGCCGCCCGAGGATCCGGCGACCTACGACATGCTGTGCCGCGCCGACAGTATCGGGGTGTTTCAGGTGGAATCCCGCGCGCAGATGAATTTCCTGCCCCGGATGCGGCCGCGCAATTTCTATGATCTGGTGATCGAGGTGGCGATCATCCGGCCCGGCCCTATTCAGGGCGACATGGTGCACCCTTATATCCGCCGCCGCAACGGGCAGGAAAAGGTATCGTTCCCGTCCGACGATCTGGGCCGGGTGCTGGCGAAAACGCTGGGGGTGCCGCTGTTTCAGGAACAGGCGATGCAGATCGCCATCATCGGCGCGGGGTTCACGCCGACCGAGGCCGACCGGCTGCGCCGCGCGCTGGCGACGTTCAAGAAACACGGCAATGTCACCGAAATGCGCGAGCGGTTCCTGTCGGGCATGGCCCGCAAGGGCTATCCCACCGATTTCGCGGAACGCTGTTTCAACCAGATCGAGGGGTTCGGGTCTTATGGCTTTCCCGAAAGCCACGCCGCGTCGTTTGCGCTGCTGGTCTATGCGTCGGCTTGGCTGAAACGGCATCATCCCGGGCTGTTTGCTTGCGCGCTGCTGAACAGCCAACCGATGGGGTTCTATGCCCCCGCGCAGATCATCACCGATGCGCGCGCGCATGGCGTGGTGGTGCGGCCCCTGTCCATCAACGACAGCTATTGGGACAATGTGATGGAATCCGATGGGGCGGGCGGTCTGGCGCTGCGGATCGGGTTCCGGCAGGTGCGCGGCATGCGCGAGGAAGACGCGGCCTGGATCACGGCGGCGCGCGGCAACGGCTATCGGTCGGTGTCCGATGTGTGGCGCCGCGCCGGGGTGGCGCCTGCGATGCTGAACCGGCTGGCCGAGGCGGACGCGTTCGCCTGTCTGGGTCTGAAGCGCCGCGACGCGCAATGGCAGGCGCGCGCCATTCTGGGCGACGCGCCGCTGCCGCTGTTTTCCGGGCTGGAGGGCGAGGGAAATCTGGAACCCGCCGCGCATCTGCCCCGGATGGCCTTGGGCGAAGAGGTGGTCGAGGATTACATCGCCACGCAGTTCAGCCTGCGGGCGCATCCGATGGCGTTGCTGCGGCCGCTGCTGTCGGGTCCGAAGTCCGGGCCTCACGCCGCGCGAGTTTCGCGGCAAGGTTGACCCCCACGCCGGGCCGCGACCATGGGCAGACGGCGATGCAGATCGCGCAGCCGTTGGTCTGGTTGAAAAAGGGCAGGCAGCGGTCAAAATCGACATACCATTTTTCCACACCGCGCACCGTCTGTTTGTCGGGCCCAATGGCCAGCGGCGGGCAGGCGTCTTCGCAGATGCGGCAGTTCTGGCAAAACGCATCGATGCCGTGATCCTGCGGCGGGGTCGGCGCAAACGGCGCATCAGTCAGCACCGCCGACAGCCGGAACGACGATCCGAACTCGGGCGTGATCAGCGAGCCATGCTTGCCCAATTCGCCGAACCCGCAGGCGGCGGCGGGGGGGATCAGGGTGATGGACCCGGTCATCGGGCCGGTGACCGCCTCGGCGTTCCAGCCTTGGGCGCGCAGCCAGTTGGCGATCAGCCGCGCGGCGCGCATGGCGCGGCCGTACTGGCGCAGCACCTCGGCCCCGGCGGTGGCGTCCGGGGCGGTGGCGATGGCGGGATAATCATGCTGCACCCCGATCATGATGACGCGCGATTGCGGCACATCCTGCCCGGCATAGGCCCATGCGGGGTCCATCACCGCCACGCCCGTGCGGTCGCAGGTACCATCCGCCACAAAGCCGTCCAGCGCGGCGGTCCAGTCCGCGGGCCTGCGTTGCGCGGGGTCGGGCGCGACGGGCGCCGGGTCGATGGCGGTGATCCGGGCGCGTTCGATGCGGGCGGCAGTGATGTGCGGATTGCCGGGATCGGTGCCGTAGAAATACCGCTGCATCGCGCCATACGGGATCGTGTCGGGGTCGGGCGCCCAATACACCATGTCGGGTCGTCGGAACGCTGTTTCATCCAACCCGTTGATCGCATTGCCCGAAAGGGCAGGGGCCAGCGCCATCTGGGCCGGGTCGGGCGTGAACGGGCGATGCGGACTCAAACGGGCCATGGGCGCAGGATAACCCCGCACCCGCGTATCTGTCACCCGTTCAGATGCGGGGCAGATGCGAGGCGAATTCCGCCAGAACGGCGCGGTACACATCGCGTTTGAATGGCACGATATGGTCCGGCAGGTCGGCGGGCGGCAGCCAGCGCCACGCCTTGAATTCCGGGTGCGGCAGGTCAATGTTGATCTGTGCGTCCGTGCCCATGAACCGCACAAGGAAATATTTCTGTTCCTGACCCCGGAAACGCCCTTTCCAGATCGTGGGCACCACTTCGGCGGGCAAGTCGTAGGTCAGCCAGCCCGCAGTTTCCGCAACAATCGTGACCAGATCGGCGGTCACGCCGGTTTCTTCGGCCAGTTCGCGCAAGGCGGCGGCACGGGGGTCTTCTTCGCCGTCGATGCCGCCTTGGGGCATCTGCCAGGCGGGCAGGTCGCTGTCCAGTCGCTGGCCGACGAAAACATGGCCATCCGCGTTGACCAGCATGACACCGACGTTGCGGCGATACGGCAGTTGCGTGATCTGTTCGGGGGTCAGTGTCTGCGCCATCGGGGCCTCCTGCGGTTGCCCTGTCCTATGCGAAAAGGCCGCGCATGAGCAATCCCGCGCGGCCTTTTGCCGATGTTGCAAACGTCACTCTTTCGGTTGCAGCGCCGCCATGCCTTTCAGGATGTCCAGTGCATAGGCCAGTTGGTAATCATCGACGCGCAGTTTCGCGGCCTCTTCGGCACGGGCGCGATCTTCTTCGATCAGGCGGATTTCATCTTCGGACAGGCTGTCGTTGCGCAACGTGCCGCGCAGGTCGGCCTCGGACCGGCCTTTGGGTTTTTCTTCTTCTGCCGCAGGTTCAGCGGTCGGATCGCGGCGCGGCTGTTCCACAAGAATGTCGGGCGTCACACCCAGATTCTGGATAGACCGGCCCGACGGCGTGTAATAGCGGGCCGTGGTCAGCCGCATCGCGCCGTCGCCCTTCAGCGGCATCACGGTCTGGACCGATCCCTTGCCAAAGGATTTGGTGCCGATCACGATGGCGCGGCGATGGTCCTGCAACGCGCCCGCGACGATTTCCGACGCTGATGCGGACCCGCCGTTGATCAGGACCACCAAGGGCTTTTGCTGCGCCAGATCGCCGGCCGTGGCGTTATAGCGATCGCCGTCCTGCGGGTTGCGGCCGCGGGTCGATACGATCTCGCCCTTGTCCAGAAACGCGTCCGAAACCTTGATCGCCTGGGTCAACAGCCCGCCTGGGTTGTTGCGCAGGTCCAGAACGATGCCGGTGACGGCGTCCATGCCGCCCGCGTCCGTTACCGCCTTGGCCAGCCCGGCTTCGAGGTTGGCATAGGTCTGGTCGTTGAAGGTGGTCACGCGCAGCACCACCGACTTGCCTTCGGTGCGGGCGCGCACGGCGGTCAGTTTGATGGTATCGCGCACGATGGACACATCGAATGGCTCGGGCGTGCCTTCACGCACGATTGTGATGATGATTTCGGACCCGACCGGGCCGCGCATCATTTCAACCGCGTCATCCAGCAGCAGACCCAGCAGTGATTCGCCATCGACATGGGTGATGAAATCGCCCGATTCGATCCCGGCGGCCTCGGCGGGGGTGCCGTCGATCGGCGACACGACCTTGACGAAACCATCCTCCTGGGTGACCTCGATGCCCAATCCGCCGAATTCACCACGGGTCTGGGTGCGCATGTCGGCGGCGGCCTCGGGGGCCAGATAGCTGGAATGCGGATCCAGCGACGTCAGCATGCCGTTGATCGCAGCCTCGATCAGTTTCTGTTCGTCCACTTCTTCGACATATTGCGCCCGGATACGGTCAAAAATGTCGCCGAACAGGTCGAGTTGTTCGTAAACCGTGGTCTTGGCCGCCTCTTGCGCCAGCAGCGGTCCGGCAACCTGTGTGGTTGCGATTGCCCCCACAAGGGTGCCGCCCAAAGCGGCCATGACGAACTTCTTCATCTGTCATCCATCCTTCAATGCACCGAACCATTCTGCCGGATCGACCGGGCGCTGGTCCACTCTGATCTCGATATAGAGCGTTTCCGGACGCCCGCTGCCAGTGCCATCCGCATCCTGTGGCAGGATTGCATCGGGATTGGTCAACGTGCCGCCCATCAGGCCCAGCGGAGCTCCGGCCGGGACCACTTCACCATTGGCACCATAAACCAGGTCGAGGCCAGCAAACACCATCAGAATACCTGGTCCGGGTTCCAGAATGATCACGTTTCCGTAGTCCAGCAGCGGCCCCAGATAGCGGATCGTGGCTGCGGCGGGGGCGGTGATCAGGGCATTGGGCCGGGTTGCCAACAGCACGCCCGGGCGCGCGACGCCCGCCGCGTCGGGTTCGCCCGCGCGGCGGATCAGGCGCCCAGCCACCGGCAGCGGCAGGCGGCCCTGTTCGGCGGTAATGTCCGGCAGGGCCACCTCGGTTTCGTCGCGTGCCATTTCCGACAGGCCGGAAGCGAAACCTTCCAGCGTTTCGGTGGACGCGATCAGGATTGCGGTGCGCACCGGATCTTCGGTGAACTTGCGCGGCAGCGGCTGGCGGTCGGCGATGGCCCGGCTCAGGTCGCTGCGCGCGGTCTGTGCGCCCTCCAGCCCCTTGGCAAGGGTCGCGGCGGCGCTTTCCTGCAAGGCGCGCAGGATGCGCACCTCGTCCAGCCGCAGGCGCAGTTCCGCCGCGCGAATGTTCAGCGAGGGAGCGACATCGGACAGGATCATGCCTGCGCGGGCCGTTCCCAACGCCCCGGCCGGATGCAGAAACGCCGTGGGGGCAGCCCCCCGCCCCATGCTTTGCAACGCGCCCAGCAGATCGGCGATTTCCGCCTCGCGGGCGGCCAGTTCGCGGGTCAGCCGCGCCTCGCGCAGCGCCGCGCGGCGCAGGCCGTCGCGCAGCGCCTCCAGACCGTCTTCGAATGCGCGCACGGTTTCGGTCAGGGCCGCGACGCGGTCGCGCGCGCTGTCGGCGGCGTTCAGTTGCCGGGTCGCAGCGTCCAGCCGGGTCGCGGCGATGCGGGCAGCCTCGGCGGCCTGCAGGTCATCCAGGCTTTGCGCGGCGACCGGCGCCGCCAGCAGGCACAAAAGGGCAAGACGCAGTATCATGCGATCAGGCTTTCCCCGGTCATTTCAGGCGGTTTCGGCAGGCCCATCAGATGCAGAACAGTGGGCGCCAGATCGGCCAGCCGCCCGCCATCGCGCAGCCGAGCACCGGCGGGCCCGCCGATCAGGGCGACAGGCACCGGGTTCAGCGTGTGGGCGGTGTGCGGCCCGCCAGTGACGGGATCAAACATCACCTCGCAGTTGCCATGGTCCGCGGTCACGATCATCGCGCCGCCCGCAGCCGCCAGTGCAGGCAGCACCTGCGCCAGACCCGCGTCCACCGCCTCGCAGGCGCGGATCGCGGCGTTCAGGTTGCCGGTGTGGCCGACCATGTCGGGGTTGGCATAGTTCACGACGATCAGGTCATAGCCGCGTCCGATGCCCGCGATCAGTTCCCGCGTCACCTCAGCGGCCGACATTTCGGGTGCCAGATCATAGGTCGCGACCTTGGGGGATGGCGCCATATGGCGGTCTTCGCCCGCCTCTGGTTCCTCGCGCCCGCCATTCAGGAAAAACGTGACATGGGGGTATTTTTCTGTCTCGGCCAGCCGGAATTGCCGCCGCCCGTGCGCCGCGACCCAAGCTCCCAGCGCGTTGCGGACATCGCGGGCAGGAAACACCGGTGTCATCCAGGCATTATGCGCGTCGGAATATTCCGTCATGCCGATGGCAATAGACCATTCAGGACGCGCGCCCACGTCGAACGCGGCAAACCCCGGTTCCAGCAGCGCGCGCAGGATTTCCCGCGCGCGGTCAGCGCGAAAGTTCAGGCAAAAGATGCCGTCGCCATCGCGTGCACCGGCGTAATCGCCCAGTGCGGTCGCGGTGATGAATTCATCGGTTTCCGAACGTTCGTAGCCCGCAGTGATCGCCGCATGCGCGGTCGCCGCATGCAGGCCCTGCCCGCGCAGGATCACCGCCGCCGCCTCGGCCACCCGTTCCCAGCGATTGTCGCGGTCCAGCGCGAAATACCGGCCGGTCAGCGTGGCCAGCCGCACACCGGTGGGCAAGGCGGCGGTCAATTCCTCCAGATAGCCATAGGCGGATTTCGGCGCCACATCGCGGCCATCGGTGATCAGGTGCAGCGCGACAGGCACGCCTGCGGTCACCAGCGCGCGGGTGGCGGCGATCATGTGCGACAGATGTCCATGCACGCCGCCATCCGACATCACGCCCATCAGATGCGCGGTGCCGCCTTTGCGTTGCAGCATGGTCATGAAACCGGTCAGCGCTGTGGCGTGAAAGAACGACCCGTCCTCGATCGCCAGATCGATCTGGCCCAGATCCATCGCCACGACCCGGCCTGCACCGATATTGGTGTGCCCGACCTCGGAATTGCCCATCTGGCCGGATGGCAACCCCACATCCGGGCCATACGTGGTCAATAGCGCATGCGGGCAGGTCGCCATGACCCGGTCGAAGGCCGGGGTATGGGCGAGTGCCGGGGCATTCGCGGTACGGTCCGCACGGTGGCCCCAGCCATCAAGGATGCACAGGATAACGGGTTTCGGAACGGGCATCAGGGCACCTTTTTCGGTCTTGCGTCCTTCTAGGCCGGAAGCCCTGCAAAGGGAACCACATCACACGCGGTGATAGGGCGCACCGGCAAGGATCGACACAGCGCGGTAGATCTGTTCGGCGAGCATCACGCGCACCAGCATATGCGGCCAGACCATACGGCCGAACGAAAGCGATAATGCCGCGTCAGACCGCAGCGCAGGGTCGATCCCATCCGCGCCGCCGATGACAAAGGCCAGATCCTGCACGCCGCCATCACGCCATTCCGCCAGCCGCCCGGCAAATTCTGGCGAAGACAGCAGAACCCCGCGTTCATCAAGACACACCAGCGTCGCCCGTTCCGGGATGGCGCGGCGCAGCGCGTCCGCCTCGGCGGTCATGCCGGGTTTCTTTGGCTCGACCTCGTGGAACGTCACGGGGCCCAGCGCCAAAGCCCGCCCGCTGCGGTCGGCGCGCGTGACATAGTCGGCGATCAGGCCGGATTCCGGCGTGCGTGACGCCAGACGCCCGACCGCGCAGACATGCAGTCGCATCAGGCGAAACGCATCAGGCGTGCGCGCTGTTCGCCGTTCCGATTGCCGAAGGCTGCCACATCTTTTCCAACTGGTAAAAATCGCGCACCTCGGGCCGGAAGATGTGGACGATGACATCGCCCGTGTCGATCAGCACCCAGTCGCCGGTCTCTTTGCCTTCGATCTTTGAATTACGGCCATAGGCCTGTTTAAGCCGGTCGGCCAGTTTTTCGGCAATCGCGCCAACCTGACGCGAGGACCGTCCCGATGCGACAACCATGTAATCGCCGATGGACGAACGCCCGCGCAGGTCGATCTGCACGACGTCTTCGGCTTTGTCATCATCGAGGGAGGACAGGATGGCGGCGAGCAGATCTTCGCTGCTGACATCCATATCAAGAGAGGCATTGACCGCGCTCACGATCGCGCCTCCGAAGGCGGCGGGTGCCGCGGCAGTGTGAAGGGACAGGACATCGTCCTCCTTGGGGTAGCGCGCCGGACAAGGCCCCAGCGCAGGGCCTGACTGCAAGGTAGCAGCGCTTGCGTGACTTTTCAATGAAACGCAAGCGCAAGTCGCGGTCTTGGGGGATTGATGGATGCAAAAGGGCAGGATATCTGCACTGGATGACCGGTATTTTCGACATTGCCGACCATCTGCGCCTGATCGAGCGGTTTTTCGGGGCCGCGCGTTCGGTGCTGGCACGCGCCTGAGCGGCATTTGTCGGCCGATTTCCGCTGTTTCGTGACTCCCCGCACTTTTATGACCCAAGAGGACCCCATGTCCGGCAAGACGCTTTACGATAAAATCTGGGATGCCCATATCGCGCATGAAGCCGAGGATGGCACCTGCCTTTTGTATATCGACCGCCATCTGGTGCACGAGGTGACCAGCCCGCAGGCCTTTGAAGGGCTGCGGATGACCGGGCGCCGCGTGCGCGCGCCGGAAAAGACCATTGCGGTGCCGGACCACAACGTGCCGACTACGCTGGATCGCGCCAATGCGGAGACGATGACCGAAGACAGCCGGATTCAGGTCGCGGCACTGGACAAGAACGCGCGCGATTTCGGCATTCACTATTACCCGGTGTCGGATATCCGTCAGGGCATCGTGCACATCGTCGGCCCGGAACAGGGCTGGACCCTGCCGGGCATGACGGTGGTCTGCGGCGACAGCCACACTGCGACGCATGGGGCCTTCGGGTCGCTGGCGCATGGGATCGGCACGTCGGAGGTGGAACATGTGCTGGCGACCCAGACGCTGATCCAGAAGAAATCGAAGAACATGAAGGTGGAAATCACCGGGTCATTGCGCCCCGGTGTTACCGCCAAGGACATCACGCTGTCAGTGATCGGCGCCACCGGGACGGCGGGCGGCACCGGCTATGTCATCGAATACTGCGGGCAGGCGATCCGCGAATTGTCGATGGAAGGCCGGATGACCGTCTGCAACATGGCAATCGAAGGCGGCGCGCGCGCTGGCCTGATCGCCCCGGACGAAAAGACCTATGAATATGTGCATGGCCGCCCGCATGCGCCGAAAGAGGCCGATTGGGATCAGGCGCTGGCGTGGTGGCAGACGCTGTATTCCGACGACGACGCGCAATGGGACAAGGTCGTGACCCTGACGGCCGAGGATATCGCCCCCGTCGTGACATGGGGCACCAGCCCCGAAGACGTGCTGCCGATCACCGCAACCGTGCCCTTTCCCGAGGATTTCACCGGCGGCAAGGTCGACGCGGCCAAGCGGTCGCTGGATTACATGGGCCTGACGCCGGGGCAGAAACTGACCGATGTGACGATTGATACCGTGTTCATCGGGTCCTGCACCAATGGCCGCATCGAAGATCTGCGGGCGGCGGCGGCGATCCTGAAAGGCAAGAAGATCGCGGTCAAGCGCGCGATGGTGGTGCCGGGATCGGGTCTGGTCCGTGCACAGGCCGAAGCCGAGGGGCTTGCCCAGATCTTCAAGGATGCCGGGTTCGAATGGCGGCTGGCGGGGTGTTCGATGTGTCTGGCGATGAACCCCGACCAACTGGCCCCCGGCGAACGCTGCGCATCGACGTCGAACCGCAATTTCGAAGGGCGGCAGGGGTACAAGGGTCGCACCCATCTGGTCAGCCCCGCGATGGCTGCGGCGGCGGCGATCACCGGGCGGCTGACCGACGTGCGCGAGATGATGTAGGCTGAACCATGGGCGAGGCCGCAATCCATCACAGGGCCGACTGGCCGTTCATCCAGAACGGCGCAGTCACCTTGTTCCTGAATCAGGCGGTGCTGGATGCGGCCATCGCGGACGTGCGGCGCGAAGGCTACGTCGTTCAGCAGATCGACTGCGGCAACGAGAAGAGTCTGGTGCGTGACTTCGCCAAAGCGCTGCACTGGTTGGAGCAATTTGGCGACGAGCCCGGGCAGGTGAACCTGAACGCGCTCAACGACGCCTTGCGTTACGAACCCTGCGTTGAGAGGCCGCGCCTTGTTCTGGTCCTTGATGGTTTTGCCGAACTCCAGAGTTGGGACAAGGCCGCCGCCCATGAGTTGCTCGACATGATCGAGAGCAACTCGCGGGACCACCTTCGCCATGGACAAAGGCTGCTCGCCTTCGTCCGCACCAACGATCCGACTATTCACATCACCGGGCTGGGCGCACAATCCGCCCGGTGGAACAGAAAAGAGTGGCTTATGAAGTCACGTGGAGTCTGACACATGGACAAATTCACCACCCTGACCGGGATCGCGGCGCCGATGCCGCTGGTCAATATCGACACCGACATGATCATTCCCAAGCAGTTCCTGAAGACCATCCAGCGGTCTGGCCTTGGCAAGAACCTGTTCGACGAGATGCGGTTTGACCGGGATGGCCGCGAAAACCCCGATTTCGTGCTGAACCAGCCACAGTATCGCGCGGCGGAAATTCTGATTGCCGGCGACAATTTCGGCTGTGGTTCGTCGCGCGAACACGCACCGTGGGCGTTATTGGATTTCGGGATCCGCTGCGTGATCTCGACGTCGTTCGCCGACATTTTTTACAGCAATTGCTTCAAGAACGGCATCCTGCCGATTGCGCTGCCCGCTGATGCGGTTGCGCTGTTGATGCGGGATGCGGAAAAGGGCGCAAACGCCCGGGTCCAGATCGATCTGGCGGCACAGACCGTGACCGCGTCAGACGGCGAGACGTTTCATTTCGAGATCGACTCGTTCAAGAAGCATTGTCTGCTGAACGGGCTGGACGACATCGGCCTGACCATGGAAAAAGCCACGTCCATCGACGCATTCGAAGCGCGTGCGGCGACCGCCCGGCCCTGGGTCTGAGCCAAGGGTCTGAGCCAAGGGTCCGAGCCTGGGGTCTTGGCCCTTCGCTTGATCAGACACGGCTGACGGCCCGGTCGGTCTGGGTGGTTCCGGTTAGGCCCGGGATGCGATCTGCGCCTTAATAAACTAAAATGCGATCAAAATACATATGTGGCGTTTCCGAAAGGGGACGCCACTACCCGTTGTATCCCGTTGGCAAACCGCCTTTTTTTTGTACCACCTTTGATGCAATCCAGCACCACTTCCTTCATGAAATTGCCGATAGTTTGGGTTTGATGGAGCCGAGCCTTGAGCGAAAAGTCGAAAGAAGGCAGAAGTTGGGCAAGAATGAGGCAGTCCGCCATAAATGGCGGGATCAAGTTGGAACAGTGGCGCGACACCGTATCGCGCCCGGCCAGTTTGAAGGGAACAGGTAGTGATCGCACGCTTGACAGGCGCGTTTACGCGCAGCTTTTTTGTGGGCCTTCTGGTCGTCACCCCGGCGTTGCTGTTGCCGGATGTGGCGATGGATACCACGCAGGTCGTCATCCTCATTGCGCTCTTGGCGTCTGTGCTGACCTTTGTCGAATACAGTTCCGCCTATCCCAGCCTGCTGGAATTCCGCTATGCGCCGCCGTTCAACCGGATGCGATTCGTTTTCACGCTGATGGTAGTGTTTTCGGTTACGATGGTCGAGCGCAGCACGGCCGCGCCCGACACGGCGGCCCGGGTTTTTCTGGCGATGGGCAGTCTGGCTGCGGCGGGGCTGGATTTTCCGTTTTCGCCTGTGCGGCTGATGACGCTGGTTCTGCCGATCGACGCTCCCATGCCGCTGGTCATCGCCTTGCGGCTGTCGGCGAGCCTCGCTTATGGCCTGTCCCTGGTGATGATCGCGGTCTTTCTGGTTCAGGTGCGGCTGCGCGGTTGGCCCGGGCGCACCGGTGCGTTCAACGTGTGGATCAACCTGCCGCTGTTTGATCCGACCGGAGGCGGTGATGTGGTGGTGCGGCTGCGTTATGATGCGCGCCTTAACTTTTGCTTAGGGTTTTTGCTGCCATTCCTGATGCCAGCCTTTGCCAAGACGGCGACTTACATGATGACCATCTCGGCGTTGGAAAATTCGCAAACCCTGATCTGGACGATTACCCTATGGGCCATGTTTCCGGCGATGCTGATCACCCGTGGTCTGGCCATGGTGCGGATCGCCGACATGATCGAAACCAAACGTCGCCGCGCCTACGCGCAGGCGGAGGCCGATGGCGTGACCGTCGGCGCGGCGCAAACCGTCTGATCCTGATCCTGCTGGTGTTGGGGCTGCCGCTGCTGTGGCTGCCGGTGCGCGCGACAGCCGACGGCGTACGGGTGGCGCTGTGGCAGGCCGGGTTGTCGCGTGCCGGGCCGGGGCTGTTGCTGCGCGATGCCAAACGCGATGATCCGCAGGTGGTCGCGGTGCAAACCATGCTGAACGCGGCAGGCGCGGACGTGCTGGTGCTGCTGGAGGTCGATTGGGACGCGCGGCTGGCCGGGCTGGCGGCCGTGAATGCCGGGTTGGTACGCCCCTATCCGCATCTGTTCGCGCTGGCGCCAAATGCCGGGTTGGCCACGGGGCTGGACATGGACGGCGACGGGCGGACGGGCGGGCCGCGCGATGCGCAGGGCTATGGCCGGTTTGCCGGGCATGGCGGGATGGCCGTGCTGTCGCGCTATCCGACCGGCGCGGCACAGGATTTTTCCACATTGCTGTGGCGCGATCTGCCGGAGGCGGCGCTGCCCCTGCAGGAGGGCGCCCCATTCCCGTCCGCCGCGGCGCAGGCGGTGCAGCGTCTGGCGTCCGTTGGACAATGGGCGGTACCGGTCGACACGCCGGCGGGGCGGTTGCACCTGCTGATCAGCCATCCGACGCCGCCGATTTTTGACGGGCCTGAGGACCGAAACGGCCTGCGCAACCATGACGAAATTCGGTTCTGGTCGCTGTTTCTGGAGGGTGGCATCGGTACCCCGGATGGCGCGCCGGTGCTGCTGACCGAAGCCGGGCTTGATCCCGGACGCGATCAGCACCGGCCACAGGCGCTGCGCGCGCTGCTGGCCGACGCAAGGTTGCAGGATCCGCTGCCGGGGACCACGACAACCGAATGGAACGGCGTCGGTCCGGTGCGCAGCAGTTTCATCCTGCCTGCCGCCACGTTGCAGGTAACAGGCGCGGGGGTGATCCCCGGCGGCGACGCCAGCCGTCATGCGTTGGTCTGGGTCGATCTGGTGCCGTAAAGATGGGCGGTTGCGGTGCGCAGCGCGTCACGCAGCGGGGTCGTCTGAAACTCCGGCAACAGGGTGCGGAACGGCTGACCGGCCAGCCGGTGTGGCGTGTTCCAAAGATACTGCATTTCGAACAACCCGCCGATGATCGGCATGAAGGGCCGCACCAGCCGCAACTGCCACCAGCCATAGGGGCGCAACGCAACGGTTAGTCCGCGCGCATCGGCCAAGGCCCGCGCCAGTTCCTTGCCGCTGAATGTATATCCGGGAAATGCCACGTCGGCACAGCGTGGCAGGCGGTCGCGGATTTCTGCCAGAGCCACGGCGGCGCGGGTGGCATCGGGCAGATACGCCCAGGCATGCGGAATGTCACTGCGCCCGGGATAGCGCAGCACGCCCTTTGGCAGGGCAGGCGTCATCATCCGGTCAAACCAGTTGCCGGACGG
Source organism: Rhodobacterales bacterium (assembly GCA_038205135.1). GTDB lineage: Bacteria > Pseudomonadota > Alphaproteobacteria > Rhodobacterales > Rhodobacteraceae > UBA9554. The sequence goes on along the minus strand of JBBRCF010000077.1, from coordinate 2,888 downwards.
GGCATCGTCCAGAAAATCGCCGCAGCGCAACAGGATTACCGGCACGCCGCTGTCGCGCCAGGCCTGTTCCAACGCGATCCGCGCCTGACCCAACGGGTTTTTCGCCAGATGCGGTGTGTCGGCGCCCCAGACAGGGGCATTGTCCGGGCCAAACACATACACATTGCCCGGAATGATCACCGAAGCCCCCGTGGCTTTGGCCGCCGCGATCACGCGCGCCTGTTGCCCGGGCAGGTCCAAGGCCCAGCGGTGGTAGGGCGGGTTCCAGCCCATGATGATCACATCCGTGCCTTGGGCGACGCGGTTCAGGTCATCCCCGCGTCCGGCATGGCGCACCTGCCAGCCCGCAGCGTCAAAGGCCAGCGCGGCATGGCGGGCAAAACGGCCTTGGCCGCCAAGGATAAGAACAGTTTGGGTCATCAACGGCTCCATCACAGCATGCCCGGATTATGGGTCATGCTTTAATCGATGGGTATTCCCGGAAAGCGCAGCCATGATATACGCATATGCATCGATAAATCCCCGGACTGGTCGTTATGACAGGCGTTTCTGGCGGTGGCGGACACCGGTTCGCTGTCGGCGGCGGCGGTGCGGCTGGGTTTGACGCAGCCAACGCTGGGCCGCCAGATCAAGCGGCTGGAGGCGGATCTGGGGCTTGCGCTGTTTAAGCGGGTCGCGCGAGGGTTGATCCCCACCGACACCGCGCAGATGCTGATCCCGCGTGCGCGCGCCTTGTCGGAAGCCGCGCAGGCGCTGGCGCTGGTGGCAGCGGGACAGGATGCGGGCCCGGGGGGCACGGTGCGCATTACCGCATCCCGCATGGTGGCGTTGCATCTGCTGCCGCCGATCATCGCCGCCATGCGCGCCGATCACCCGGATTTGCAGATCGAACTGCTACCGTCTGATACCACCGAAAACCTTTTGTTTCGTGCGGCCGACATTGCGCTGCGCATGTACCGGCCCCGGCAACTGGACATCATAACGCGGCATCTGGGGGATATTCCGCTGTGCCTGTGTGCCGCCGACAGTTATCAGACGCGGCACGGCGCGCCGGTCAGCGCCGCCGACCTGCTGCGCCACCGATTTGTCGGTTATGATCGGTCTGAGGCCATTCTGGACGGGATGCGGGCCGCCGGTCTGCCCGCGACGCGTGCGATGTTCGCGGTGCGCTGCGATGACCAACCAACATATTGGGAACTGGTGCGCGCAGGGGCGGGTCTGGGGTTCGGACAACGGCCCATGGTGCAGGCGACGCCCGGGGTCGTGGTCCTGCCGCTGCCCGATGGCATCACCATCCCGGCGCTGCCGGTCTGGCTGGCGGCGCCCGCCGAACTGCGCCGGGTGCCGCGCGTGGCGCTGGTCTGGGACAGGCTTGCCGACGCGCTGGTGCCGTCGCTATCCAGACCCGGCTAAATCCACGCGGCTTTCTTGACCATGCCCGCGGGCGCGGTTACGCCAAGGCAACGCAATTTTCCCCGGAGGATCCCCGCCATGACCACCCGTTCGCTTTTGATCCTGCCCGGTGACGGCATCGGCCCCGAGGTGATGGCCGAGGTGCGCAAGATCATCGGCTGGATGGACGCCAAGCGCGGCATCGCCTTTGACGTGTCCGAGGATCTGGTGGGCGGCTGCGCCTATGATGTCCACGGCACGCCCTTGCATGACGATACGATGGCCAAGGCGCAGGCGGTGGACGCGGTGCTGTTGGGCGCGGTCGGCGGGCCGAAATACGACGATCTGGATTTCAGCGTGAAACCCGAACGCGGGCTGCTGCGTCTGCGCAAGGAAATGGACCTGTATGCCAACCTGCGCCCGGCGCAGTGTTTCGACGCGCTGGCGGATTTTTCGTCGCTGAAAAAGGACATTGTCGCCGGTCTGGACATCATGATCGTGCGGGAACTGACGTCGGGGGTCTATTTCGGCGAGCCGCGCGGCATTTTCACCGAAGGCAACGAACGCGTGGGCATCAACACGCAGCGTTATACCGAATCGGAAATCGCCCGCGTGGCGCGGTCGGCGTTCGAACTGGCGCGCAAGCGGTCCAACAAGGTCTGTTCGATGGAAAAGGCCAATGTGATGGAATCGGGCGTGCTATGGCGGCAGGTCGTGCAGGAAATCCACGACAAGGAGTACCCCGATGTCGCGTTGTCGCACATGTACGCCGATGCGGGCGCGATGCAGCTGACCCGCTGGCCCAAGCAGTTCGACGTGATCGTGACGGACAACCTCTTCGGCGACCTGTTGTCCGATCTCGCCGCCATGCTGACCGGCTCGCTGGGCATGCTGCCGTCGGCCTCGCTCGGCCTGCCGATGGCCAACGGCCGGCCCAAGGCGCTCTATGAACCCGTCCACGGCTCGGCCCCCGACATCGCCGGCACGGGCAAAGCCAACCCCATCGCCTGCATCCTGTCGTTCGCCATGGCGCTGCGCTATTCCTTCGACAAGGGCGACGAGGCGACGCGTCTGGAAGAGGCCGTGAACGCCGTGCTCGCCGACGGGCTGCGCACCGCGGACCTCATGGGCCCCGAGGGCGGCACGCCCGTCTCCACGACCGATATGGGCAACGCTGTCATCGCCAAACTCGACGCCAGCCTCTGACGTCGCGCCCTCGCCACCAGGCCTGCACAATTTGCGCTAAAATTGTGCAGGCCGAGCCCCGGCCGGCGGACGACCGACAGGGGCAATCCGCAGATTTTTCCACACGCGCCGATTGACCCAGAGCCTGACCTGTCCGACAAGGTTCAGGTGCGATGCCGCACCGTCATCCACCCATGCGAAGGACGATCCATGGCCCCCAATGCCAAAGGCGCACTGCTGGCCCTGCTGGCCTTTGGCGTCTACGCCACGCATGACACGGTGGTAAAGCTGATGGGCGCGATCTATTCGCC
>JBBRCF010000076.1:0-16445 GCA_038205135.1 Rhodobacterales bacterium | reverse complement strand
CAAGGCGGCTACAATCTGCCCCTCACCCGCGCCGTCGCAGATGCCGTAAATATCCCGGTGATCGCGTCAGGCGGCGTCGGCACCTTGGATCATCTGGTCGAGGGCGTGACCGAAGGCCATGCCAGCGCCGTTCTGGCCGCGTCGATCTTTCACTTTGGCACCTTCACCATTGCACAGGCCAAGGCGCACATGGCCGCACACGGCATCCCGATGAGGCTGGACGCATGACACTGGATGAACTGGCCACCATCGTGGCGACCCGCGCCGACGCGGACCCGGACACCAGCTGGACCGCGAAACTGCTGGCCAAGGGCCCGGAGAAATGCGCCGAGAAATTCGGCGAAGAAGCGATCGAGGCGATCATCGCAGCGGTCAAGGGCGATCACGCGGCGCTGGTATCCGAGGCCGCCGATGTGCTGTTTCACCTGCTGGTCATGCTGCGTTCGCGCGACGTGGCGCTGGCGGATGTGATGGTTGAACTGGAACGCCGGCAGGCGCAATCGGGGCTGGCCGAAAAGGCCGCGCGCGGCTGAGTGGTGTTTCTGGGCGTCACCCAATCCCTGACCGGGCGGCGCTGGGTCGGCCCCACGCCGGATCAGGACCGCGCCACGGATGCGATCCGCCAGCAAACCGGTCTGCCACAGGCGTTGTGCGCCGTGCTGGCCCGGCGCGGCGTCGCCCCGCATGAAGCGGCGGGGTTTCTGGAACCGCAATTGCGCGATCTGCTGCCCGACCCGCATTCCTTGCGCGACATGGACCGTGCGGCGGCGCGGTTTCTGGCGGCGGTAAAATCACGGCAACGCATTGCGATATTTGGCGATTATGACGTTGATGGCGGTGCGTCGGCCGCGTTGCTGATCTGGTGGCTGCGCGGCATGAACCGGCAAGCCACGCTTTATATCCCCGACCGCATCGACGAAGGCTACGGCCCGAACGTGCCCGCCATGCAGGCGTTGGGCCGGGCGCATGACCTCATCCTTTGCGTGGATTGCGGGACGCTGTCGCATGACCCGATCGCGGCGGCGGGTTGCGATGTGGTCATTCTGGACCACCATCTGGGGGCTGAAACCCTGCCTGCCGCCTATGCCTGCGTGAACCCGAACCGGCAGGACGAAACCGGCGATCTGGCGCATCTGTGTGCCGCCGCCGTGGTGTTTCTGATGCTGGTCGAGGCGAACCGCCAGTTGCGCGCAGATGGCGTCACCGGGCCGGACCTGATGGCGCTGCTGGATCTGGTGGCGCTGGCGACGGTGGCTGACGTTGCCCCCCTGATCGGCGTCAACCGCGCGCTGGTCCGCCAAGGGCTGCGCGTGATGGCGCGGCGCGAACGGCCCGGTCTGGTGGCGCTGGCCGACGTGGCCCGGATGGACCGTGCGCCCGACACCCATGCGCTGGGGTTCCTGCTGGGCCCGCGCGTCAACGCCGGCGGCCGCATCGGCAAGGCCGATCTGGGCGCGCGCCTGCTGGCCACCGATGATCCGTCCGAGGCGGCACGGCTGGCCGAAACGCTGGACCGCCTGAACGAGGACCGCCGCGGCATCGAGGCCGCGGTGCGCGAGGCCGCGATGGCGCAGGCCGAGGCGCGGGGTCTTGATGGACCCCTCGTCTGGGCGGCGGGCGAAGGCTGGCACCCGGGCGTGGTCGGAATCGTCGCCGCGCGGTTGAAAGAGGCGACAAACCGCCCCGCCGTGGTCATCGGTTTGGACGGGGCCGAGGGCAAGGGGTCCGGCCGGTCGATCGCGGGGGTAGACCTGGGCGCGGCGGTGCAACGGCTGGCCGCTGAGGGTCTGTTGATCAAGGGCGGCGGGCATCGCATGGCGGCGGGGCTGACGGTGGCGCGCGACGGGATCGAGGCCGCGATGACGCGGCTTTCGGACCTGTTGGCCCGTCAGGGCGCGGGCGCGGGCGGCGTGGCCGATCTGCGGCTGGACGGCGTGTTGATGCCCACGGCGGCCACGCCCGATCTGGTGACGGATATGGACCGCGCCGGCCCTTATGGTCAGGGCGCTTCAGCCCCCCGCTTTGCCCTGCCCGACATGGTCGTCAGCTATGCGAAACAACTGGGCGAGAAACACCTGAAAGTCACGTTGTCCGACGGGTTGTCGACCCGGATCGAGGCGATTGCCTTTGGTGCCTTCGACGGCCCTCATGAAACGGCGCTGGGGCCAGCGGTCATGGGTCATGACGGGCGGCGGCTGCATGTGGCCGGGCGGCTGGAGCTGAACGATTGGGGCGGCAAACGCCGGCTGCAACTGCGGCTGGACGACGCTGCCTTCGTGCCCCGCTGACAGGCTGGCCGACAGACTGATCGTCAGGCGACCCCGCCGCCGACCCTGCAGACCCGGCCAAAGTTTTTCCCCTGCCAGCGGTTTTTTCCCTTGCCCTATCCCCACGGTTTTCCTATCTACCGCGTCACACCAAGCGCGGCCCGTTCGTCTATCGGTTAGGACGTCAGGTTTTCAACCTGAAAAGAGGGGTTCAACTCCCCTACGGGCTGCCACTTTTCTCTTTAAACTCTTGATCTTATTGATGATGGCCAAGCTGGGCGACATCGGTCCATGGCTATTGCCGCATCGGGATGTCGCATGTTGATCCCGCGTTTGGCCGGCAAGGGACCACCAATGCAATCCTTTTGGCCGAGACACGCCGGCACCAGTTGCCTGGCCGGATTTATCCAAGATGGTCCCGCGTGTGCGACCTCGCCCCCCCTCTGGACATTCCTACCCCCGCATCGTTACCTCCGCCAAACACCGGAGTGGCCATGGACCTGACATCCCTTCTGATCGCGGCGGCAGCGCTGGCCTTGGGGGGGATCGTCAAGGGCGCGACGGGGGCCGGGGCGCCCGTGGTGGCGGTGCCGGTGCTGGCGATGCTGGTGGACGTGCCGTTTGCGGTCGCGGTGTTCACCATGCCGAATTTCCTGTCCAACATCTGGCAGGCCTGGTCGCTGCGCGGCCATCAGCGCGACCCGCGCTTTACGGCTGCCTTTGCGCTGTCGGGTGCGGCGGGGGCGGGGGTGGGGTCGGTTCTGCTGGCGAACCTGCCGTCCGAGGCGTTGACGCTGACCGTAGCGGCGGCGGTGTTCCTGTATCTAGGGTTTCGCATCGCCACGCCGGACTGGTCGCTGACCTTTGACCGCGCGCGGCCGTTTGCCCCGGTCGCGGGGTTTGCCGGCGGGGTGTTGCAGGGGGCGGCAGGGGTGTCAGCGCCGATTTCGATCAGTTTCCTGAATGCGATCCGGCTGCCGAAACCCGAATTCATCGCCACGATTTCAGTGTTTTTCATGGCGATGTCGGCGGTGCAGATCCCGGTGCTGACGCAACTGGGCATCCTGACCTGGGAACGTGCGGCGATCGGTCTGATTTCCACTGCCTGCCTGCTGGCAGCGATGCCGCTGGGCGCGCGGTTGACGCGGACCGTGTCGCCGCGCGGGTTCGACCGGATCATTCTTGGTCTGTTGGGCACGATGGCGGTGGTGCTGGTGGCGCGCGCGGTGTTCTGAAACGCCGGTTCAGGCCGCGCTGTCCTGTTCGGAGACCTGATTCTGCCACAGACCCCAGTACCGGCCGTGGCGCGCCAGCAGGTCGGCGTGGCTGCCTTCTTCGACGACCTGACCGTCTTCCAGCACGATGATGCGGTCGGCGTCGGCGATGGTGGACAGTCGATGCGCGATGGTCAGTACGGTGCGGCCTTCGCCGGCCAGCGCCAACGCGGCCTGAATGTCGCGTTCGGTTTCGGTGTCCAGCGCGCTGGTCGCCTCGTCAAGCAGCAGAATCGGCGGGTTTTTCAGCAGGGTGCGGGCGATGCCGACACGCTGTTTTTCACCGCCCGACAGTTTCAGCCCGCGTTCGCCGACCGGGGTTTCATAACCTTCGGGCAGCGACAGTATGAAATCGTGGATCTGAGCGGCCTGCGCGGCGGCGATGATGTCGGCCTCGGTCGCGCCAGCGCGGCCATAGGCGATGTTGTAGCGGATGGTGTCGTTGAACAGCACGGTATCCTGCGGCACCACGCCGATGGCGTCATGCAGCGACGCCTGTGTCACGTCGCGGACATCCTGCCCGTCGATGCGCAAGGCGCCCCCTGTCACGTCATAGAATCGGAACAGCAGCCGCCCGATGGTGGATTTGCCCGACCCCGACGGGCCGACGATGGCGATTTTCTGGCCCGGTTCGGCAACGATGGTCACGCCTTTCAGGATCGGTCGCGCGGCGTCATAGCCGAAATGCACAATGTCCAGCTCGACGCGGCCGCCGGTGACGCGCAGCGCCGGCGCGCCCGGACGGTCCTTGACCTCGGCCGGTTGTTTCAACAGGCCGAACATCTCGCCCATATCGACCAGCGCCTGACGGATTTCGCGGTACACCGTGCCCAGAAAGTTCAACGGCAGGGTGATCTGGATCATATAGGCGTTGACCAGCACGAAATCCCCCACCGTCAGCGCGCCGGCCTGCACGCCGATGGCCGCCATGACCATGACGATGACCAGACCGGCGGTAATGATAAAGGCCTGCCCAAAATTCAGAAAGGACAGCGAATAGGCGGTTTTCAGCGCCGCTGTTTCATAGCGTTCCATGGCGCGGTCATAGCGGGAAGCCTCGCGCGCCTCGGCGCCGAAATACTTGACCGTTTCGAAATTCAGCAGGCTGTCGATGGCCTTTTGGTTGGCGTCGGTGTCCTGGTCATTCATTTCGCGGCGCAGTTTCACCCGCCATTCGGTGACGGCAAAGGTGAACCAGACATACAGCCCGACGGTGACAGTGATGACGACCAGATACCAGACGTCGAACATGAAAAACAGGATCATGGCCACCAGCACCAGTTCAAGGATCAGCGGTCCGATGGAAAACAGCATGAACCGCAGCAGGAAATCCACGCCTTTGACGCCGCGTTCGATGATGCGCGACAGGCCGCCGGTCTTGCGCGTCAGGTGATACCGCATCGACAGGGCGTGGATATGCTGAAACGTTTCCAGTGCCAGCATCCGCAACGCGCGTTGTCCGACGGCGGCAAAGATCGCGTCGCGCAACTGCTGGAACCCGTTCGACAACAGCCGCGCCATGCCATAGGCGACCGTCAGCCCGACAGCCCCCACCCCCAATGCGCCGATGGCTGCGCCGGGTGCCAGCGCGTCGACCGCCCATTTGTAGACGATGGGCGTGCCGACCGTGATCAGTTTGGTCAGCACCAGCACCAGCATCGACCACACGACGCGGCGGCGAACCCAGGCCATATCCGGATCGCGCGGCCACAGATACGGCAACACGGCGCGGATGGTGTCCCGACCTGATCCGTGCTGGTGGGCGTTTTCCTCGGGCGGGGCGGTGTGGACGGGGCTGCTGCCGCGCATAAGGTGACTTTCTGACGGATTGAGCCCTGACAAATAGGCCGCTTTGCCGGCAATGGCCAGAGCGGGCGGCGTCAGTCCGGCAGCGCGAAGACCTGCCCCGGATAGATCAGGTCGGGATCGCGGATCGAGGCCCGGTTGGCCTCGTACAGCCGGGTATAAAGTATGCCCGACCCGTAGCGGTCGCGTGCAATCGCCCACAGGGTTGCCCCCGGCTGTACGGTGATGGCGGTGACCAGCGGCCGGGGCGGAACGGGGCTGGCATCGGGCGCGGACCCCGCCACGGGACCGGGCGCCGAGGCCGTCGCGGCCCGCGTCAGTGCGGCCAACTGTTCGGGCGCCTCGCGGCGGAACGGGGTTTCGATCCGGCTTAGCACCCGGCCCGCATCATCCACCTCGTCGACGCGCAGGGTGTAAAGCCCGGTATCAACCTGCGGCAGGTCGCTTTGCCACCGGCCATCGGCGGCGATGCGCGACCCGGTGATGGGCCGGTTGTCCAGATAGACCCGCACAAAGCCGTCGCCGGGCCCACGCCCGGCCAGTTGCACCTCGCCGGTGTCGCTGTAACTGATCGCATCCAGCACCACGGTCAGCGCGGGCGGACCCGCCACGCTGCCGGTTTGCGGGCGGGGCGCGGACACGACTTCGGTGCCCTGCAACGGCACGGGGGCCTGCACCACCGCAACGCCTTGTGGCCCGGCCAGCAGGATCGCCGGGGCCAACGGAGGCCTGATGTCGGCGGCGGGGCCGGGCCCGGCCGTGCGTTCGGGGGCCTCGGTCGAAATGATCCGGGGAACCGCAGGGGCGATCGCAACCGCCGTGGTCCCGAAGGGCGCGATGATGGCCGCCAGGTCTGACGGTCTTTCGACCCCGTCCGCGCCGACGGCGATCAGGGTCAGGCCACGCGGCACATCGGCCGGGTCCAGCCGGGTCAGTAAGGCAAAGCTGCCGCCGGCATCGGCCACCGTCCGCCCGATTTCGACCGCGTCCAGCATCAGCCGCACCGTTACGCCCGGGGCTGCACGGCCGGCAAAGGTAGCGTTGCCCTCGGCATCGATCCGCACCAGATCAAAGCTGGGCGCGGGCGACGCGATTGCGATGGATGGCGCAAGCGCAGTCGTCGGGGCAGTCGTCGGGGCAGTCGTCGGGGCGGTCGTCGGGGCGATTGATGCAGCGGTCGCCGGGTCGATTACAGGTGCAATTGTCGGGTCTGCGGCCGCCGGGGCGGTCGCACTGTCTGTGGCAGGCGGGACCTGCGCGTTTGCCTGCGGGGTTATCTGAGGCGTTATCTGCGGCGTTATCTGCGGCGTTATCTGCGGCGTTGCCGGTTGCGCAGATTGTGTCGCCGTCTGGGGGACCGACAACGGCGCATTTAACGGCTTATCCAACGGGGCGACCAAAGGGGCGACCAATGGCGCGGGCGCCGCCTCTTGTGGCAGGGGCGGACCCATCACCATCAGGACCGCCGCCACCACCATGGCCACCCCTGCTGCGGCCAGCGCAAGCCCCTGCGGTCCGCCAATCAGCGCCAGTCTGCCCATTCCAAGCCTTGCCTTTCTGATGCGCCCCAAAGGCGCGGTTGAGCGACCATATCAACAAGGTTATCACGGGTCAAAACCCCTTGGCAGCACATGCCGGGGTCACATCTTGCGGGAAGGTATCCGATGCCAAGTCATTCCGTCTGTGTTTTCTGCGGTTCCCGTCCCGGTCGCGATCCGGCCTGGACCGAAACGGCCACATTGCTGGGGCGTGCCATCGCCGACCACGACTGGCGGCTGGTCTATGGCGCGGGCGATGTCGGGTTGATGGGCACGGTGGCGCGCGCGGCGCAGGCAGCGGGCGCGGATACCTTTGGCGTGATCCCCGCACATCTGATGCACGGCGAGGTGGGCAAGCGCGATCTGACGCGGTTCGTCGTGACCGAAGACATGCATGAACGCAAAAAGGTGATGTTCATGAATTCCGACGTCATCGTGGTGCTGCCGGGCGGCGCAGGCACGCTGGACGAGTTTTTCGAGGTGCTGACATGGCGGCAATTGGGCCTGCATACGCATCCGATCCTGCTGCTGGACATTGCAGGCTACTGGCAGCCGCTGCTGGCCCTGCTGGACCACGTGATCGACCAGGGTTTCGCCGATGCGTCCTTGCGCGATTTCGTCAGCGCCTATGCCTCGGTCGATGAATTGACGGATGCGCTGCGCGCCGCCCTGTCCTGAACCACCGCCGCCACCGAATAGACCGCTACCGCCGTCCAGATCAGGCCAAAGGCCACGGCGTGCCATGCGCCGAACGGTTCGCCAAAGATCAGGACGGCGCTGAGGAATTGCACCGTCGGGCTCAGGTATTGCACCAGCCCCACCGTGGCCATCCGTACCCGCATCATGGCATAGCTGAACAATATCAACGGCGTCGCCGTCAGCGCGCCCGACAGCACCAGCAGCCCCCAGTCGCGCAGGTTCAGCAGCATTACCCCCTGCCCCTGCGTCGTGTGCCAGACCAGAATCGCCAGCGCGACGGGTGTCAGGATCAGCACCTCGGCCGTCACCGACACCACCGCGCCGACCGTCAGACGCTTTTTCACTAACCCGTACAGACCGAACGAAGTTGCCACCACCAGCGCGATCCAGGGGGCCGCCCCCAGCCCCAAGGTCAACAACGCCACCGCCAACCCGGCCAGCACCACAGCGGCTCCCTGCACCCGGCTCAGCCGTTCGCCAAAGGCCAGAACACCGATCATCACCGCCACAAGCGGATACAGGTAGTAGCCCAGACTGACCTCGGTCACCCGGCCCCAGCCGATCGACAGGATGAAGATCAGCCAGTTCAGCGAAATCGTCAGCGCGGCAAAGCCAAAGACGGCGACGGAACGCGGGCTGGCCAGCGCGCGCCGCAGATCGCCCAACCGGCTCTGCAACGCCAGCAGCGCCAGAAACGTCAGCGCCGACCAGATCGTGCGCTGTGCCACGACATCCAGCGCCGGCAGATGCGTCAACAGCTTGTAATACAACGGCGCCGTGCCCCAGATCACACAGGCCACGACCATCGCCCAGATACCCTTGGTCGCCTCGCGCATGTGCCAATCCCCCTTCGGCGCACCCTGCAATGCGGCCACAGGAAATACCAGAGTCGCAGATCGGCGCGTGCCGTTCCCATGTTTGCGCATCCCCGCATTGCAGAACCGGGTGTTTCGGACCAGATAAGACACCAACGCTTTTGCGCCGCGCGAGATCTGATCCCGATGGAATGCCCATGATCCACACCACCCGGCTGTCAGTGGCCCCGATGATGGACTGGACCGACCGGCATTGCCGGATGTTTCACCGCACCCTCAGCCGGCATGCGCTGCTTTATACCGAAATGATCACCTCGGCGGCGCTGATCCGGGGTGGCGCGGAGCATCTGCTGGACCATGACGCGCGCGAAGGCCCCGTGGTGCTGCAATTGGGCGGGTCAGATCCGGCGGAACTGGCGGCGGCGGCGGCACTGGGTCAGGCGGCGGGCTATGCGCGCATCGATCTGAACTGCGGCTGCCCGTCCGACCGGGTGCAATCGGGCACCTTTGGCGCGATTATGATGCAGGACGCGCCCCGCGTGGCGGATTGCGTGGCGGCGATGGTGGCGGCGGTGCAGGTGCCTGTAACCGTGAAATGCCGCATCGGCGTCGACGATCAGGACCCCGCCCGCGTGCTGCCCGATTTCATCGCGCGGGTGGCGGATGCCGGGGCCTTTGGCGTGACGGTCCATGCGCGCAAGGCGTGGCTGGCCGGCCTGTCGCCCAAGGAAAACCGCGAAATCCCGCCGCTGGATTATGATCTGGTCCGCGACATGCGCGCGCGGTTTCCGGGGCTGAAGATGGGGATCAACGGCGGCATCACGTCGCTGTCCGAGGTCGAGGGCTTTCTCGCCGAAGGGTTCGACCACGCCATGGTGGGCCGCGCCGCCTATCACCAGCCCTGGGCGATTTTGGGTGACGCTGATGCGCGGCTGTGGGTCGATGCGGGATTGGCCAGCCCCGCGGCCGCCGCCCGCGCCATGCTGCCCTACATCGCCGCGCATGTCGCGGCAGGCGGGCGGTTGCATCAGGTGACGCGCCACATGCTGGGCCTGTTTTACGCCCGCCCCGGCGCGCGGGCGTGGAAACGCGTGCTGTCCGAAGGCGCGCCGCGCCCCGGCACGGGGGTGGACCTGGTCGAAGACGCGCTGGCGGCGGTGGCGCAGGAGGCGGAGCGGGTGGCTGTGGGGTGAGGGATCAGAAAACCATAGGGAGGTTGCCCAGCATCGCGCCCAGTTCCTTAAGGGCAGAAGCAAACCACGCAGCCACATCGCTGCCCATAGTGCGGGCCATTGACATCAAGGCAATTCGATTTTCCCAGGCCCATGCCGCTGCAATGCCGTAGGCCACTGGTTCGCCAACCCTCGACATCAAACGCCCCACCACGGTCACCACATTCCACGCCAGTATCCCGCGCGTAGCGGCCAGACGGTCGTCTTGCGACGTCTCCAGGATAACAGCGGCTGCATCCTGCACATCGGGGGCGAACGGCGCGTCCGGGTCCTGAATCGCGCGCAACACCCCGGCTTCTGCCTCGGCGCGCTGTTGCGGGATTTGCGCAGTGCGGTTCGCTTCTTGCCGTTCGATCAGCACACGCACACCGTCATCTGCCAGCGTTACGCCGGGCAGGATTTCCATCACGCTTTCGATGGCGGTGACAGCCTCGTCGTCGAACTTTTCGCTTCGATTGGTGCGGCTGGCATGCAGGCGGCGCAGTTTCTGATAGCTCAGATGCAGCCGCACCATGTTGAGCGCGTCGATGGGTCCGGCGCTGCGGTCCTGCAATTCGCCAGCCAGACGATACAGATCGTCATGGCGGTTGCCCTTGCGGCGTAAATCCTCCAGCAGATCGCGCAGATCGGCCAAGGCATCCGCGGTTACGGGATCACTGGTGACGGATTTGGCAAAGAAGGTGAATCCGCCATCGCCCCAGATCAACGGCAAGGCGGGGTCCTGATCCGGTTCACGCGGCACCTCGCCAATCGGCCTTGGTGGGCCGCCATCGCGGGTGGCTTTGGGCGTATAGGTCTGCGGCCAAGGCGGCAGGGTGTTCAGATAGGCCAGCGTATCGCGGGCGCGGGTTTCGTCGTCTTCGATCCCGGCCAGCCGCGCCAGTTCTGCGTCCAGCGCCGTGGCGGAGGTGTTGGTGAATGACAGGCCGGGCTGGCCATTTGTGCCCAGTTGCTTCATCGCGCGGATCGGGCGCAGATCAGCCACGTGGACTCGCGCAGCATCAGGATTTGCAACCCGCTCAGCGCGGACAGCGGGGTCAGGTCGGTGACGCCGGTCCGGTTGAGCCAGAGGCGCTGCAACCCGGTCAGCGCGGCTAGCGGGGTCAGGTCGGTCACGCCGGTCTGGTTGAACCAGAGGCGCTGCAACCCGGTCAGCGCGGACAGCGGGGTCAGGTCGGTTACGCCGGTCTGGTTGAGGCCGAGGCGCTGCAACCCGGTCAGCGCGGCCAGCGGGGTCAGGTCGGTCACGCCGGTCTGGTTGAGGCCGAGGGTTTGCAACCCGGTCAGCGCGGCCAGCGGGGTCAGGTCGGTGACCTGTGTGTTGTCCAAATCGATCGAACCGAGTTGCGAAAGCTCTATGATCTGCGGCGGGATTCGGGCCAGAGCCCGGCAGGCCTGTGTGTCGAAATTTATGTGTTTCCCACCTTTGAGCTTGGTTTCGCCGATCAGAATCTCGGCAGCTTGATACGCGTCGTCTGCGGCACTCATCACGCTCTCCTCGTCACGGGGTATCCCGCGCGCGGCAACCATGGCGGGTGGGGGATGGGGTGGCAACGGGGCGGTTCGGGGCGGCGGCGGCACGGGCCGCCAAGCCCGCAGTGGCACGGGTGGCACATCCCCAGATGCTGCTGTAAGCCACCCCCAGCGAACGAGGGAGAGCGCCGATGCCCGAGATGGGACTGCTGTTGCAAATGATGGTGGTATTGATGGTGGTCGGCGCGTTTGCCGGGGTGTTGGCGGGGATGCTGGGTGTGGGGGGCGGCATCGTGCTGGTGCCCGCGTTCTTTTACACCTTTCAGACGCTGGGCTATGACGGGCCGCAACTGATGCAGGTCTGTCTGGCGACCTCACTGGCCACCATCATCGCCACCTCGCTGCGGTCGCTGTCGGCCCATAACAAGAAGGCCGCGGTGGCCTGGGATGTGATCCGCGGCTGGGCCATCGGCATCGGCATCGGCGCGCTGGCGGGGGTTTTCGTCGCGTCCAGCCTGAAATCGGTGACCTTGCAGGCGATCTTCGGGGTTCTGGGGCTGTTGATCGGTCTGTGGCTGGCGTTTGGCCGCGCCGACCTGCGCATCGCGATGCAGATGCCAAAAGGCATCACGCGCGCCATCCTGTCGCCGATGGTGGGGTTCCTGTCCGTGCTGATGGGGATCGGCGGCGGCAGTTTCGGCGTGCCGCTGATGACGCTATACAACATGCCGATCCACCGCGCGGTGGCAACCGCGTCCGGGTTCGGGATGATGATCGCGGTGCCGTCGGTGCTGGCGTTCCTGCTGCTGCCGATAACGGATGCGCCGCCCTACACGGTGGGTGCGGTCAATCTGGTGGCGCTGGTCATCGTGATCGCGATGACGCTGATCACCACGCCATGGGGTGTGCGGCTGGCCCATGCGATGGACCCGAAACCGCTGAAGCGGGTGTTCGCGGTGTTCCTGATCGCGGTCGCGCTGAACATGCTGCGCAAGGCGTTGGGGTTCTGATCCGGCAGGGTGCAGACATGACCGGATTTCCGCCAGATCGTTGGGACAAGGACGGGGTCTGTGTGTTGCCCGCGACGACCGAGGTGGCACGATGGGTGGCGGCAGCCGCACCGGTTGCCCGCGAAATGCTGGCCGCGCGACGCGACCAGCCGGGGCAGACGCGCCATGGCGGAACGTGGTTTGTCGGGCTGGACGCGCTGCCGAACGCGCCGGACGGGTCGATCGGCGGCGTTCCCCTGACCGGCGCGTGGCAGCGGATCGTGCCGCCGCCTGACCTGTGGCATCCGGCGCAAGTGTCGGTGGTGTTTCCGGGTTATCCGGGGCGCGATCCGGACGACAGCGATGCCGCGCACCGGTATCGCCGTGACCGGGGGGCGGCGCATCTGGATGGGCTGCACGCCATCGGCCCGGACAAGCGGCGGTTTCTGCGCGAACCCCACGCGTTCATCCTGGGCCTGCCGCTGGACAACAGCCGCGCCGCGCCGTTGCTGGTCTGGCCGGGCAGCCACACGATCATGGGTGACGCGCTGCGCGCGGCGGTAGCCGGGCGCGATCCGTGCCATGTGGACCTGACCGATGCCTATATCGCCGCGCGCCGCGCCGTGTTCGACCGCATCACCCCCCTGCCCCTGCGCGCGGGTCCGGGTGACGCGGTTCTGCTGCACCGGCATCTGCTGCACGGGGTCGACATCTGGCGCGCGGAGGATGGCGGCGGTTCATCGCACCGCATGATCGCGTATTTCCGACCGCTGCTGGCGACCATGAACGCCTGGATTGTGGGCTGACCTAGTCGCGCTGATCGCGCGCCAACCGCGCCGCCCTGCCGCCGCGCCGGGTTGTCAGCAGCGCCGCCCGCGACGGCAGTTCTGCCATCACATCGCGCCGCGCATCCGGCGTCATGCGCGACCAGGTGGTGATTTCGTCAATGCTGCGCAGGCAGCCGACGCAGATCCGCGCCTGCGGGTGGACCACGCATTGCTTGACACAGGGGCTTTCGATCTCGGCGCGCTGCCAGATCGCGTCGGTGGGGTCGGGTTTCGTCATCCTTGCCTCTGCATATAGGCCAGCCGGTCCAGCATTCCTTGGAGGATATACCCTGCAGCGACGCTGTCGATCACCTCGGCGCGACGTTTTCGCGACATATCCGCCGCGATCAGCACACGTTCCGCCGCAACTGTCGACAGACGTTCGTCCCAATAGGCGATCGGCAGCGGCGTCAGCTTTTCCAGATTGCGGGCAAAGGCGCGGGTAGATTGCGCGCGCGGGCCTTCGGAACCGTCCATGTTCAGCGGGAGGCCCAGCACGATCCCCGCCACCTGCCGCGCCGCGATCAGCGTCAGTAACCGCGCGGCGTCTTCGGTGAACTTGGTCCGCCGCAGGGTTTCACCGGCTGACGCCACGCCGCGTAACCCGTCCGAATAGGCCACGCCGATGGTCTTTGTCCCCAGATCAAGCCCCATCAACCCACCTGAACGCGACAAGGCCGCCGCGAAATCCTGAGGCGCAGCGGCGATCATGCGGCTTTCATTCGCTGACACCGGCGGCGCGCGCGGCAGTGTTGATCTGGTCCAGCGCCGCGGGCTGCGCCAAGAATTTCTCGCGCGCCTCGGTCAGGATGGCGCGTGCGCGGTCCCGGTCACCCAAAACGCCCAATGCGCTGATCAGCCGGGCCCATTCATCGGCGGTGCCGCCGCTGG
This sequence comes from Rhodobacterales bacterium, assembly GCA_038205135.1. GTDB lineage: Bacteria > Pseudomonadota > Alphaproteobacteria > Rhodobacterales > Rhodobacteraceae > UBA9554. The sequence goes on along the minus strand of JBBRCF010000076.1, from coordinate 2,634 downwards.
CGGCCAGCCGTCCCGCCAGTTGATCGACCATGCCTTGCACCATCTCTTGGCGCTGTTCGGGTGTCATTTCGGCTGCGGCGGCCAGATCGTCGGCATCCGGCCCGATCAGCGGCACCAACGGCGGCAGCTCATAGCGGAACTGGCCGGCCAGCCACGCGGCATCCTCGATCTGGGCGCGGATCGGTCCGATCCACGGCGCATCGGGGGGGCCTTCACGCAACAACCCGTCCCAGAACTGGAACGCCTTGTCGGGCCGCCCGGTCTGGTACATCATCAGGCCAACGTAATAGCGCGCCGCGCCATTCTGCGGGTCGCGGGCCAGCGCGGCGGACAGCGCCAGTTCCGCCTCGGGGCTGACATATCCGCCGGCCGCAAGGACCAGCAGGTCTGCGTAATCAAGATAATCCGCCGCCGTCGCCGCATCGCCCTTGAGGCCCAGAATGCGTTCCTGCGCCGTGTAGGCGGCGATGAAATTGCCCAGCAGGGCTTCGTTGCGGGCCAGCAGTTGATTGCCTTGCAGATCGTTCGGCCGCTCGGCGACCGTGCTGCGCAGCTTTTCCATCAGATCGGCATAGCTGCCATCGATCTGTGGCAGGGTCAGGGGCGGCACCCGCGCTTCGGCTGCGGCCTGTGCGGGGCGGTTCTGACGCATGTCCTCGGCTGTGGCGATGCGGGACTTCAACCCCAGATCACCATAGCCCGGTGTCCCCAGCTCTGCGTAAAGCGCAAGCGTGCCCGCGACGACCACGCCCGCAGCCACGATGGCCATGCTGCGCACCGGGCCTGTGGGCGATGTGCCCGCCTTTTGCGCCTGCAACACGGTATCCGCCGCCAGAATGCGCCGTGCCACCTCGGATTTCAGCCGCTCGGCCTCGTCCTCCGCCACGATGCCACGGGCCGTGTCACGGTCTATCTCGCGCAGCTGGTCGCGGTAGACCCGCAGATCATAGGCGGCCGGGACCTCGCCCATGTCTGCCCCGCGCAGGACCGCCCGGATCAGCACGGCGGCGGAAATCAGCGCCAATGCGCCGGCAATGATCCAGAATGTCAGCGTCGGCATGGGGCCTCCTTGATGTTCGCCATGATGTAATGGCGCAAGGCTGCGCACAAAAGGGCCAAAACGCCGCGTGACGGGTTGCCGGGCCTCATTCGCCGAACAATCGCGGCAATGTCGCTAACGGGCGCGAAACGACGTTTGCGTGCGGGGGTGACGCGGCGCACGCGGCCAGATATCAACACCAGACACCCGGATTCGAAAGGCCAAGGCCGATGCAGCGCTATTCCGTCTTTGCCGTCGCGCGTCAGGCGTTGTCGCATCAGATGGGCTGGGAACGGGCCTGGGCGAACCCGGCCCCGAAAGCGCGCTATGACGTGATCATCGTCGGTGCGGGCGGGCACGGATTGGCTACAGCCTATTATCTGGGTCGCAATTTCGGCATCACCAATGTCGCGATCCTGGAAAAGGGCTGGCTGGGCGGCGGCAACACGGGGCGCAACACCACGATCATCCGGTCGAACTATCTGCAGGACGCCAGCGCTGCGATCTATGAAAAGTCACGGTCCCTGTATGAAACGCTCAGTCAGGATCTGAACATGAACGTCATGTTCAGCCCGCGTGGCGTTATGATGCTGGCGCAGACCGAACACGAGGTGCGGGGCTATCTGCGCACGGCGCATGCCAACGCGCTGCAAGGCGTGGAAACCCGGTTCATCGGCCCGTCCGAGGTCAAGAAACTGGTGCCGATCATCCGGCTGGATGGCCCGCGTTATCCGGTGCTGGGCGCGCTGTGGCAACCACGCGGCGGCACCGCGCGGCATGACACGGTCGCGTGGGCTTACGCGCGGGCCTGTTCCGCCATGGGCATGCATGTGATCCAGAATTGCGAGGTGACGGGCATCCGCACCGACGCGGGCCGCGTGACGGGGGTCGAAACCACCAAAGGGACGATCGGCTGCGACAAGCTGGGTCTGGTGACCGCCGGCCACATCGGTGAGACGGCCCGCATGGCCGGCTTTCGCCTGCCGGTGGAATCACTGTGTTTGCAGGCGCTGGTGTCGGAACCGATCAAGCCCGCGATGGATGTGGTGGTCATGGCCAACACCGTGCACGGCTACATGTCGCAATCCGACAAGGGCGAAATGGTTATCGGGGGTGGCACCGACGGGTTCAACAACTACACCCAGCGCGGGTCGTTCCACCATATCGAGGAAACCGTACGCGCCCTGATCGAGACGTTCCCGATGCTGTCGCGGCTAAAGATGCTGCGGCAATGGGGCGGCATCGTGGACATGACCGGCGACCGGTCGCCCATCCTGTCGAAAACGCCCGTGGACGGTATTTTTGTCAACTGCGGCTGGGGCACCGGCGGGTTCAAGGCGATCCCGGGATCCGGTTGGGCGATGGCGGAACTGATGGCCAAGGGGAACAGCCCGCTGACCGAGGAATTCACCATGTTCCGGTTCCGCGAGGGGCGGTTCATTGACGAGTCGGTCGCAGCGGGGGTGGCACATTAGCATGAAGGCCCTTGGTTTTGTGGACCAGTTCGCCAGTTCCAACTGTCCTGCAGCGTCTGACGCGCCGCTTGGTCATGGTGATCAAACGCAGGCGTCGCGCAGCAACGATCAAATGGGTTC
>JBBRCF010000075.1:0-16522 GCA_038205135.1 Rhodobacterales bacterium | reverse complement strand
GCATGAACAAGGTCGATCCAGAGGCCTGGCTTCGCTGGGTTCTCGCCCGCGTCGCAGACCACAAAATGACCCGCCTCGAGGAGCTCATGCCGTGGAACTGGACAGCGGAATAAGTCAACACCAGTCAGACCGGACGGATACGCCCTCCAGACATCCGTCAAATTAGCACTCCGCGGTGGCGGCAGATGCCAGCCATTCTGCTTGCCGCCCGTTTTGTGCAAGCGCTGACACCCATCGTCATTAACGAGACAGAGCTCGCCACCATCATAGACAACGTCGGCCCTTGTTTGCCATTGCCGCTTGAGACAAGCAGCAATTTGCCTCCGATCGCTTTGGTTGGCACTGAGGTGTGCCCCCGTCCCAGGACCGGCGAGCGCCACGTAGACAACGATTACGCCACCCAATGGCTATGGACTTACAATAACGACCGACCGAACATGGGTGTCGGCGGGATCGCCCCCGCCCAGAAACTGAAAATGGCCGCGTAAATTTTATGATGCACCCCGCCAAAAATAGGGGGATCAGCCAGTCACTAAGTTTTGAAAAAAGTGACCTGCCCCGCCCAAGTTGGCCTTCGTTCACACTCAACGTTCTCTTGATCGCTGGTGGTCACGTTTAGGGACGATCAAGTGCGTCCTGGGCTGCGCCACAGATTGCTCAATCACGCAGAGCTTCTGCCTGGGTTTTATCGCATAGCGAGGAATGCGACCGGACATTATGGCGGTTGTATTGCCAGAGAGACACTTGGTGAAAAACAAGCTTTGGGTCCGCTGCGTTACGTGCGAGCTTCGGCCAAGCGCCGAGTTTAGTGGGGAGAATGAGATGGATTTTTTCGATCAATAAATCATTTAATCCATAAATTCAAAGGATTATGCTGGATTTATGGTGCCCAGGGGCGGAATCGAACCACCGACACGAGGATTTTCAATCCACTGCTCTACCCCTGAGCTACCCGGGCACGGGCAAAGTTTTCGCTTTGGGTGCAGGCGTCATATGGCGCAGTCACGCGTCTGTCCAGAGGAAATTCGATGGCCTAGCGCAGATGGACCGGAACCGACAACGGCCCCCGAAACGCCCAGCCGTCGATCCGGGGTGCGCCCGCCGGGCGCAGCGCCGGAAACCGGTCGAACAACAGCGGCAGGGCGATCTCGCCGATCAATGCCCGGCTGACCCAGGCACCGGCGCAGAAATGCGGCCCGGCGCCAAAGGCGATGGCGGCGGCGCGGTCCTGCATCAGGTCGAATGCATCGGGGCGGGCGAAATGATCGGCATCGCGGTTGGCGGACCCGAACATCAGGAAAACGCGGTCGTTTTCGCAATGCTGCCAGCCGTCGATCAGCGCGTCTTGCGCGATCCGGCGCGGCGACATGCCGATAGGGCTGAGCCAGCGGACATATTCCTCGAAGGCGTCGGCGTAGGTCGCCTGACCGGACCGGATCAATGCATGCTGGTCGGGATGCGCCAGCAGCGCCCATGCGGTGCCGGCGATGGCCTTGCGCGGTTCGTTCTGGCCGCCCGAAATCGCCAGCTTGATATTGGCCCGCACCTGGGGCTCGGCCATGCCGGCGCGCAGCATCACGGACAGCAAGGACGGCGTGTCTTCGCGGATTGCGTCCCGCCGCGCGTCGATATGCGCGTCGATCGAGGCGGTGCTGGCATGACATTCCGCCTCGATCGCCGGGTCGCCGGCGTAGTTTGCACAGCCCTGGATCATGCCGCGGCTGACGCGGTCCATCTCGCGCCAGTCCATATTGGTCAGCCCGGTGATTGCGGTCAGGGCCGCGCCCGAGACCTGCATGGCGAAATCGGCAACCAGATCAGCGTCTTGCCGCCGTTCCAGCCCATCCAGCGCCGTCGCGACGATGGCACGAAACTGCGCCGCCCAATGGTCGCGCACCACTTTTGGGCTGACGGTCGGGAAAATGACCTTGCGTTCCGCCTGATGCGCCGCGCCGTCCTTTCGCATCATGTTTTCACCCATCAGCCGGGTCATCAATCCTTGCGGCTGGTGGCTGGAAAACACGTCGATCCGCTTTTCATAGGTAAACACCGCGTCTCGCCGGGTGATCAGGGTGGCGCCCAGTTGCGGCACATGGGCCACAGGACAGTCCGAGCGCAGCCGGGCCAGGGTGGGGTAGGGGTCGGCGTGGAACGCGGCCGGGTCGATGTCGAAATGGGGCGGGCGCATGATGGGTCCTCCTGCGGCCAACTTGCCGCGCTGTGGCGGGTCTGGCAAGCGGGCTGCGGCTGTGTCAGAGGGGGGCATGGCTCTGGAACTGACCTCGCTTGTTGCGCTGCGCACGCTGCCCTTCGATCAGGTGATCGACGTGCGGTCACCGTCGGAATACGCCGAGGATCACATCCCCGGCGCGCTGTCGCTGCCGGTGCTGTCGGATGCGGAACGCGCGCGGGTCGGCACGATCTATACCCAGGTGAACCCGTTTCTGGCGCGCAAGATCGGCGCGGCGCTGGTGGCGCGCAATGCGGCGTCGCATCTGGAAGGGCTGTTGGCGGACCGCACCGGCGCGTGGCGGCCTTTGGTCTATTGCTGGCGCGGCGGGCAGCGGTCGGGGTCGTTCGCGTCGATCCTCGCGCAAATCGGCTGGCGGGTGGATACGATCCGGGGCGGCTACAAGGCCTATCGCGGGCATGTGGTGGACATGCTTTATGACACCGACCTGCCATTTCGGCTGATCCCGGTCGATGGCCTGACCGGCACCGGCAAGACCGCGCTGTTGGCGGCGCTGGCGGCGCGGGGCGCGCAGGTCATTGACCTTGAGGATTGCGCCAACCATCGCGGGTCCCTGTTCGGCGATATGGGCGGACAGCCCAGCCAAAAGATGTTCGAAAGCCGGGTGGCGATGGGATTCGCTGCGCTGGATCAGAACCGCCCGGTCTATATCGAGGCCGAGGCGGCCAAGATCGGCGATCTGATGGTGCCGCCCGCGCTGTGGAAGGCGCTGTCACAAGCGCCCCGCGTAATGGCGCAGGCCGATTTGGCGGCGCGGGCGCGGTTCACGGTCACGGCCTATGCTGATGTCGTTAGTGATTTCAGTCGCTTGCAAGGCATATTGGAGGCGCTGGTACCCTATCACGGACGAGAGGTGGTCGCCGATTGGCAGGCTTTGGCCGCCGCAGGGCGGATCGAACCGCTGGCAGCGGCGCTGATGGCGATGCATTACGATCCCCGCTATCGCAAATCCGGAACCAACCGTGCGCCTGCATCAAGCGTGGTGGACATGGGTGATCTGGGTGCGGCGGCGATCGGCCATGCGGCAGCAGAACTGTTGCAGCGGTTCGGCATCTGAGCAGTTTTTGTCAAGCAAAGCTGCAGAAACCGGGGATCAAAGCGGCACCCGCCATCGACACGCGATCGACACGCCATCGACACGCCAGCCAATCAGGCCAACGTGATCGCGCCTGCCGCGCCAGCCTCCAGATGGCCGATCACCTGCGCGGGATAGCCCGCCGCCTGCAGGTCTGCGACCAGCGCTACGGCCATTTCGGGCGGAACGGCCGCCAATAACGGCCCGGCCGTCTGCGGATCGTAAAGCACGCCCGCCAGCCCGCCCAGCCGGTCGTCGTGGATCACCGGGGACGCCGCGCGGTTTGCGGCCGCCAGTTGCGAGCCGTAGCCATCTAACAATAACCCCGTAACGCCTTGATAAACCGGGATATCCGCTGTCAACCGCGCGGCCAGTCCAGATGCGTGTGCCAGACCCGCCAGATGTCCGGCCAGACCGAACCCGGTTACGTCTGTCATTGCATGGGCATGGTCGCGCAGGATCCGGGATGCCGAACCCTGCGATCGGCACAGCGCCTTCAACAGCGTCGCAACATCGTGGCCGCGCGCGGCACGGACCATTTCAGCCGCAAGGATCACGCCCGACCCCAGCGGTCGCGTCAGGATTAGCGTATCGCCGGTTTGCGCACCGGTCAACCCGACGGGGGCTGCGGGGCACAGGCCCGTCAACGTGACGCCGATGGTCAGTTCCGCCCCCAGCGTGGTGTGTCCCCCAACCAGCGCAGCCCCGGCTTCGGTCAATACCGCATTGGCCACACTCAGAATTTCGTCCAGCGTGCGGGCCTGCAATTCCGCAGTCTGACGCGGCAGGATCAACGACAGCAGCGCCGCCTGCGGATCGGCTCCCATCGCCCAGACATCGCCCAGAGCGTGCAGAACGGCGATGCGGGTCAGCATCCCGGGGTCATCGGTGAAGGCGCGCAGATGATCGGTGGTCAGCACCTGCCGCATGCCGCCCATCTGCAACACCGCCGCATCGTCACCGGGACCGGACAGTACATCAGCCCGCAGGAACGCGGGCAGCGCCGCCAGTCCGGCCTGCAATACACCCGGCCCCACCTTGGCCCCGCAGCCACCACACAGTGGTTTTTCCGCAAGCGCATCCAGCAAACCGGCGGCGGCGCGCGGCGGCGGTACCGGCGCGGCCATCTGCGGCAAGTCATGGAATTTCGACATGAATTTGCGGTCGATCCGGTCCTTCAGCTGCCACAACAGCGGGCCGGACAGCGCGAAAGGACCGCGTTCCGCCAGCGCGGATTTGCCGCCGAGCGTGATCAGCTTCAGATAGTCCCGCTGGGGCCGGAACGTGTGCAGATCGCCAGATGACAAGGCCACCCGCAAGTTATGCGTCAGCACCGGCGCGGCGCGCACCGCGAACACACCCGCCTTGGGGCGCGGGGTGGCCAGCAGATACGCGCAATCCCCGACGGCAAAGATGCCGATGTGACCTTCAGCCTGCAAGTATCTGTCAACGCGTATGAAACCATCCTGCAGGGCCAATCCGCTGGCGGCCGCGAACGGATGCGGAAACGCGCCTGCCGCGCCCACGGTCAGTGCGGCAGGGATCATCCGCCCGTCCGTCAGCCGGACGTGATCGGCGGCGACGTCAGCGACCGTGATGCCGCCGGCAAATTCAACGCCCAGTCCCCGCATCTTGTGTGCCAGAATGGATGCGGTACGGGATGATACACCCGTAATATCCGGCTTTTGTTCCAGAATGGTCACTTGGGGGGCAACCCCTTTGGTCCGGATCGCATGGGCCATGGTCATCGCCAGTTCAACGCCCGCAAGGCCGCCACCGATCACCGCCACTGTCGGGGTCACTGCACCTGCCGCCACTTGCGCCAGATGTTCGCGCCAGCGGGCGGCGAACTTGTCCAGCGGTTTTGCCGCCACCGCATGGGTCATGAAGCCGGGGATGCCCGGCATTTTGGCGTGGATGCCGACATCCACCGACACCACGTCGAAACTGATCACCCGGCCATCGTCCAGCGTCACCAGGCGCGCGGCGGGGTCCATCGCCACGGCACGCCCCATGATCAACCGTGCGCCCGCGAACCGGGCCAGCCGCACGAGATCGATTTCCAGATCGTCCTGCGTGTAATGCCCCGCGACATGGCCGGGCAGCATGCCGGTATAGGGTGCGACCGGGCCGGGGTTGATCAACGTCAGCCGTACACCGGGCAGGGGCCGCATCCCCCACATCCGCAGCACCAGCGCATGGGCATGACCACCACCGATCAGCAGCAGGTCGCGGGTCAGGGGCCAGGGCGCGCGCATCGTGGAACCTTTCAGTAGAGGGGTTGCAGATACTCTGCCTGCGGGGACGGGTCCAGCGGCGCGGCGTCGCGCGCCCGTGAGGGGAACTGACATGCGTTCGATTGACATGCGTTCAAATGATACGTACACGTCCTAATAATCTGGGAGGACAGCATGACAGACACAATCCTGATCGCCGGCGGCGGCATCGGCGGGCTGGCCGCCGCCATCGGGCTGGCGCAGCGCGGTATTGCCAGCACGGTGTTGGAACGCAGCACGACGCTGGGCGAGATCGGCGCGGGCATCCAGTTGGGCCCGAACGCATTTCACGCCTTTGATTATCTGGGTGTTGGCGACGCGGCGCGCGCGATGGCGGTCTATATCGACAGCCTGCGGCTGATGGACGCGATGACCGGGGATGAAATCACCCGGATTCCGCTGGATGACGCGTTCCGAGCGCGGTTCCGCAACCCTTATGCCGTGGTGCATCGCGGCGAAATGCACGGCGTGTTCCTGCGCGCTTGTCAGGCGCATCCGCTGGTGACGCTTTGCACGGACGCAGGCGTGACGGGATACGATCAGGATGGCGCAGCCGTCACCGCACATCTGGCGAATGGCGACCTGATCACGGGACGCGCGCTGATCGGGGCGGACGGGCTGTGGTCGCAGGTGCGCAAGCAGTTGGTGGGCGACGGCGCACCGCGCGTATCAGGCCACACCACCTATCGCAGCGTGATCCCGGCTGACCAGATGCCGGAAGACCTGCGCTGGAACGCCGCTACGCTGTGGGCCGGGCCGAAATGCCATATCGTGCATTATCCGCTTTCAGGCTGGAAACAGTTCAATCTGGTCGTCACCTATCACAACGACGCTCCGGAACCTGTTGCTGGCAAACCAGTATCCCACGCCGAGGTGCGGCGCGGGTTCGACCACATCGCGCCCGTCGCGCAGCAGATCATCGACAAGGGCACGGATTGGAAGATGTGGGTGCTGTGCGACCGCGACCCGATCCTGACATGGACCGAGGACCGCGTGGCGCTGTTGGGCGACGCGGCGCATCCGATGCTGCAATATTTCGCCCAAGGTGCCTGCATGGCGATGGAAGATGCCGTGGCACTGGCGCATTGCGTGACGGCCACACCCGGCGACATCGCGGGCGCGCTGGTGCGGTATCAGAACATGCGCCGGCTGCGCACCGCGCGGGTGCAGTTGCAATCGCGCGAAATCGGCCAGCATGTCTATCACCCGGCCGGCGCGCATGCCGAATTGCGAAACACGGTGATGCGGGCGAAATCGCCGGATGACTGGTACGATGCCATCGACTGGCTGTACGGGTCCACCGGTCTGGAAGGGGCGGTGTCGGCCGAGACGCGGGGTCGCTGAAATTGGTCGCGGATTTACGTTGACAGACGCGCGTCCAAAGGGTGCATTGGGCACTGACCGCGCAAGGCGGGTTGTGGCCTCGGAGGAGGGTCGCGGCCCGGTCGCCAGGGAGGCAACAGTTTGCAACTATCCGACTCGCAAGATATTTTTGCGCCGCGCAGTGACGTCTGGGCGGCGCTTTTGTCCGCCGATGTGCTAAAGGACTGCGTGCCCGGCTGCACCGAAATGGCCGGCAATCCCACCGACGGATTCGAGGCCACCGTGGTCCAGAAGGTCGGCCCGGTAAAGGCGACGTTCAAGGGCGCCGTAACCCTGTCGGACCGGATCGAGGGGCAGGCGCTGACGCTGTCGGGCGAAGGCAAGGGTGGCGCGGCCGGTTTTGCCAAGGGCGGGGCCAAGGTGCGGCTGGACGATATCCCCGGCGGCACACGCCTGTCCTATGACGTCGAGGCGCATGTGGGCGGCAAGCTGGCGCAGCTGGGCAGCCGCATCATCGACGGTTTTGCCAAGAAAATGGCGGATGATTTCTTTACCCGGTTCAAGGCAGCGGTCGAGGGATCCGATGCTATGGCAGGCTCCGCCGAACCGGTGGCGAAAAAAGGCTGGCTGGGCCGCGTATTCGGCAAATCCGATGCATCAGCCAAAACATCAGAACAGGAGGAAACGTGATGAAGGTAACGATGACAGTGAACGGGGCGACCTGTTCGGGCGAGGTTGAGGGGCGGACGCTGCTGGTGTCGTTCCTGCGCGATACGTTGAACCTGACCGGCACCCATGTGGGCTGCGATACCTCGCAATGCGGGGCCTGCGTGGTGCATGTGAACGGTCAGGCGGTAAAGGCCTGCACGATGTTCGCCGCCGAGGCGCAAGGCGCAACGGTCGCCACCATCGAAGGCATGGCCGATGCGGACGGAACCCTGTCGCCATTGCAACAGGCGTTTCAGGACCATCACGGCCTGCAGTGCGGTTTCTGCACGCCCGGCATGGTGATGTCGGCGGCGGCGCTGCTGGCGGAAAACCCCAAGCCGACGGAACACGAGGTGCGGCATTACCTTGAAGGCAACATCTGCCGCTGCACCGGCTATCACAACATTGTCAAAGCGGTTTTGGCCGCTTCCGGCCAAGATATCCCTGCGGTTGCTGCGGAATAAGCAGACCACGCTTTTCACGGGTGCCATCACGGCCTTGGAGGGGCAGATGGCGACCCGGTTCAACACTCTGAGGAGGATACCATGCCCAAGGATCACGGCATCGGCGCCAGCATCAAGCGGCGCGAGGACGTTCGGTTTCTGACCGGAACCGGCAATTACACGGACGACATCAACATCCGCGGTCAGGCGCATGTGTATTTCCTGCGCTCGGACGTGGCGCATGGGCGGCTGAACAAGGTCGATACCACGGCGGCCAGCGCGATGCCCGGCGTCATCCGTATCTTTACCGGCACGGATTTTGCGGGTGTCGGCGGGTTGCCCTGCGGCTGGCAGGTGACCGACCGTTTCGGCGTCGCGATGAAGGAACCGGGGCACCCGGTGCTGGCGCAGGGCAAGGTGCGCCATGTCGGCGATCCAATCGCCGCCATCGTGGCCGACACGCTGGAACAGGCGCGTGACGCCGCCGAAGCGATCGAGCTGGACATCGAAGAACTGCCCGCCGTCGTGGACATGAAGGCCGCGATCAAGGACGGCTCTGCGCTGGTCCATGACGAGATCGGGTCGAACCTGTGCTACGATTGGGGCTTTGTCGAAGACAACAAGGCGGCGGTCGATGAGGCCATCAAGGGTGCGGCGCATGTCACAACGCTTGAACTGGTGAACAACCGCCTGATCGCCAACCCGATGGAACCCCGCGTGGCCGTTGGCGACTATCACCGCGCGACGGACGAATCGACGCTGTACACCACCTCGCAGAACCCGCATGTGATCCGCCTGTTGATGGGCGCGTTCGTGCTGGGCATCCCGGAACACAAGCTGCGCGTGGTGTCGCCCGACGTGGGCGGCGGTTTTGGCACCAAGATCTTCCACTATGCCGAAGAGGCGTTCTGCACCTTTGCTGCGCGCAAGCTGAACCGCCCGGTGAAATGGACCTCGTCGCGGTCCGAGGCGTTCATGTCCGACGCGCATGGCCGTGACCATGTGACCAAGATCGAACTGGCGCTCGATGCGGACCACAACTTTGTCGCCGTCCGCACCGAAACCTACGCGAACATGGGCGCGTATCTGTCCACTTTTGCGCCGTCGGTGCCGACATGGCTGCATGGCACGTTGATGGCCGGGAACTACAAGACCCCGCATATTTATGTGAACGTGAAGGCCGTGTTCACCAATACCGTGCCGGTTGACGCCTATCGCGGCGCAGGCCGCCCCGAGGCGACCTATCAGCTGGAACGCGTGATCGACAAGGCGGCGCGGGAACTGGGCGTCGATCCTATCGCGCTGCGGCGGCAGAATTTCGTGCGCGAATTCCCGTATCAGACCCCGGTGGCCGTAGTTTATGACACCGGTGACTATGATGCGACGATGGACAAGCTGATCGAGATGGCCGACTTGGCAGGCTTCCCCGCCCGTCGCGCCGCATCCGAGGCCAAGGGCCTGCTGCGTGGTCTGGGCGTGAACTGCTACATCGAGGCTTGCGGCATCGCGCCGTCGAACCTTGTGGGGCAGTTGGGCGCGCGGGCCGGTCTGTACGAATCCGCCACAGTGCGTGTCAATGCGACCGGCGGCATCGTGGTGATGACCGGGTCGCACAGCCACGGGCAGGGCCATGAAACCGCCTTCCCGCAGGTGATCGCGGAAATGCTGGGCGTGGACGAGTCGATGGTCGAAATCGTCCATGGCGACACGGCGCGCGGCCCGATGGGCATGGGCACCTATGGGTCGCGTTCGCTGGCGGTCGGTGGGTCGGCCATGGTCCGCGCCACGGAAAAGGTGCTGAACAAGGCCAAGAAAATCGCCGCGCACCTGATGGAAGCGTCAGACAGCGACATCGAGATCAAGGATGGCCGGTTCCACGTTGCGGGCACCGACAAGTCCGTGGCCTGGGGTGACATCACGTTGGCGGCTTACGTGCCGCACAACTATCCGCTCGAAGATCTGGAACCGGGGCTGGAGGAGACGGCATTCTACGACCCGTCGAACTTTACCTATCCCGCTGGCGCCTATGCCTGCGAAGTGGAACTCGATCCGGACACCGGCCGCGTCACCATCGAACGCTTTGCCGCCGCGGATGATTTCGGCAATATCATCAACCCGATGATCGTGTCTGGTCAGGTGCATGGCGGGATCGCGCAAGGCATCGGGCAGGCGCTGCTGGAAGGCGCGGTGTATGATGACAACGGGCAATTGCTGACCGGGTCCTACATGGACTACGCGATGCCGCGCGCCACAGACCTGCCGTTCTACAGCGTGGACCATTCCTGCGTCACGCCCTGCACGCATAACCCGTTGGGCGTAAAGGGCTGCGGCGAGGCCGGAGCCATCGGTTCGCCGCCGTCGGTCATCAACGCTGTGCTGGATGCCATGAATTCCGGGGGCATCAAGATCGACCATATCGACATGCCCGTGTCGCCCGCCCGGGTCTGGGCGGCGATCCAGACCGCAAAAGCCTGAGGAGAAACAGCATGTATGCATTCGATTTCGTAAGGCCCACAACCTTGGCCGATGCCGTCGCCGCCATGGCGCATGACGAGGCGCAGGCCCTGGCCGGCGGTCAGACGCTGATCCCGTCGCTGAAGGCGCGGTTGGCCAGCCCGGCAACACTGGTCAGCCTGACCGGCATTTCGGAAATGGTCGGTGTCTGCCGCGCCGATGATGGCGCGGTCTGCATCGGCGGGGCTACCACCCATGCGCAGGTTGCGCGTGACGCGGCGGCGCATTACCCGGCGCTAGCCAAGCTGGCGTTGGGGATCGGCGATCCGGCGGTGCGCAATCGCGGCACCATTGGCGGGTCGGTCGCCAACAACGACCCGGCGGCGTGCTATCCGTCCGCCGTGCTTGGGTCGGGCGCGGTCATCGTGACCAATACCCGGCGCATCGACGCGGATGACTATTTCCAGGGCATGTTCACCACCGCTCTGGAATCCGGCGAAATCATCACCGAGGTGCGTTTCCCGGTGCCGATGCAGGCCGCTTACATCAAGTTCGAACAGCCGGCCTCGCGGTTCGCGCTGACTGGTGTGTATGTCGCGCGTTACGCTGATGGCGTGCGCGTGGCGGTCACGGGTGCGGCGGAACAAGGCGTGTTCCGGTGGTTCGAGGCCGAAGATGCTCTGTCGGCAAATTTCAACGCCAGTGCGATTGCCGGCATGGCGCCCGACGCCGATGGCATGATCACCGATCTGCACGGCACTGCAGCCTATCGCGCACATCTGGTTGGCGTGCTGACCCGCCGCGCGGTTCAGGCCGCCTGAAACTACTGAATTGTCGAAAAGGCCCCGCTATGCGGGGCCTTTTTCATGACGAAGCCAAGCTGGCCGTTATTAAACCCCTGCGGGCCAAGCAGCCAGCACCGCGTCGTACCGCGCCATTATGTCGGGCAGGGCGATTTCCTCGGGCACTGTGAACACGCGTGAACGGCTGGATAATGATGTGTTCCGGATGATCCAGGGGGCTGCGATCATCGGCAATGTCACGGGAATCAACCACAGCGTCAGCGACGGGGCCATCAAATGCGCCGACACAAGGCTGATCACGCCCCATCCGGTGATCCAGCCGGACGCGGCCCAAGATTCGGCAAAGGTCAAACTGCCGTCGCCGCGATTGTTGGGCGGCCAGCCGCCATCGCGGCCCAGCACCACCTGCAACACCGACCGGGTCTGAAACGCCAGCAGCACCGGGGCCACGATGGTGGACAGCGCCAATTCGGCCAGCACCGACCGCAACGCCATCGCGGCACCGCCAAAGCCGGGCCCGCGACCGTTCCAGATCGCGGTCAACCCGATGGCCAGTTTCGGCAGGATCAACAGGCCGAAAATCCCCAGCGCCAGCCCTACCGCCTTTGACCGCTGATCGATCGGGAACGCCGGGATCGGCCAGTTTTCCTGCGGGAAATAGTCCGGCTGATGGGCCCAGAACACCGCCGCCACGCTGGCCAGAATGAAAGCCAGCCAGAAGATCGGCGCGATATAAGCAAAAATGCCTTGGAAAAACACGAAACGGCTCCAGAGTTTCAGCCCCGGGGCCAGCAACAGTTTGGAATGCTGCAAATTGCCCTGGCACCAGCGGCGATCGCGTTTGGCGTGATCGATGATGTTTTCGGGGCCTTCCTCGTAAGACCCTTCCAGATCGGTGTCCAACCGCACCGTCCAGCCCGCGCGGGCCAGCAATGCGGCCTCGACATAATCATGCGACAGGATTGGCCCGCCGAATGGCGGTCGCCCCGGCAATTCCGGCAAGCCACAGCTTTCGGCAAAGGCGCGGATGCGGATGATGGCGTTATGGCCCCAGAACGGCCCGGTGCGCCCCTGCATTGCCGCTTGTCCCCGTGCAAAGATCAGCGAATGAAACCCGGCCGAAAACTGCATCGCGCGGCCAAACCGGGCGCGGGCGCGGACCACGCGGGGCAGGGTCTGCAACAGGCCAAGCTGCGGATCGGCTTCGGTGCGGCGGATCATTTCAAGGATTGTCGCGCCGTCCATCAGACTGTCCGCATCCAGAATTACCGCGTAATCCCAGGCCGACCCCGAATTGGCGATGAAATCTTCGATATTGCCGGCCTTTCGCCCGGTGTTCTGGTCGCGGCGGCGATAGAACATCCGCCCCAGCGCATTGCGATCCGCCAGCAGCCGCGCAAACCAAGCGGTCTCGGCCGCGGCAATCGTGTCGCTGCGGGTGTCGGACAGAATGGCGAAATCCACCACGGCCGGATCGCCGATGGCCTGCAACGACGCATCCATCGCAGCGACGCGGGCAAAGGTGACGCGCGGATCTTCGTTGTAGACCGGCATCAAAACCACCGTACGGCCAAGTATGGGCGCGGTGCTGCGGGTGGCGTGGCGGGGGCGGGTGGTCAGGCCCAGCAGCGCCTGCGCCGCACCCCAGGCCAGCCACCATGTCGACAACAAGATCAGCCCGCTGCGGATGTAATCGACCGGGTCCAACCCGTCAGCGGCACCATAGACCTGAAATACCATGGCAGCCGTCGCGGCAGCCAGCAGGCTGAGCGTCAACGCCAGCGCCCGGGCCTCGCGGGGGGCAGTGCGCTGTGTCCCATGGTCCAAAACAGTCAGCTCGCCGGTCGCAAGCCCGGCCAGACCCGCAGAACCCGGTCAACGATATGACGGACCATGCCACGACGGGACAGGGTCAAGACCTGTTTTGGCATCGCCAAGGGTGCCACCGGTGGCAAAGTTGACAGCACCGGCTCCACCGGTACCGGCCAAGCCGTTGGTCGCAAGGGCACATTCATTGCTTCACCCATTGATAAAGCCACATTTCGGTCAGTTTGCGATCGAACCCGGCGATATGGGCGCTGAGTTCCACCAACGCGCCAGCCGGGGCCGCCA
The DNA here is from genome assembly GCA_038205135.1 of Rhodobacterales bacterium. Classification (GTDB taxonomy): domain Bacteria; phylum Pseudomonadota; class Alphaproteobacteria; order Rhodobacterales; family Rhodobacteraceae; genus UBA9554. The sequence goes on along the minus strand of JBBRCF010000075.1, from coordinate 3,077 downwards.
CGTCGATCACCAGTCGCCAATCGCCGGATATGTCGAGTTTCGACAGCGTCATACTCATAATCTCGCCGCCTGTCGCGATGACTTTCGGGGTCACCTGTGCATCGGCGGAAAGTGCCGCAAGCAAGCCACCTGCGAAATCGACAACAAATTTGCGGGCATCCGGATCGCTGGGCGCGCCAGCCACCCCGGCAGCGCCTGACCGGGTTTCGCGCACATGGGCCAGATCGGCGCCGGCCTCGGGGGCCAGCGCGCCCCAATGCAGCCGGTAGTCGAAATCATACCGAATGCCCGGCGTCACGGGCAAGGCGGGCACCCAGAAGGCCACGATATTGTCATTGGTTTCGCTGTCGGTGGGCAGTTCCACCAACCGCACGGCACCCTCGCCCCAATCGGACCGGGGTTCCACAAAGGCCGACGGCCGGCGTTCATAATGCGCCGAAGCATCCTGATAGCTGTCAAAGACCCGGTCACGCTGCATCAGGCCGAAACCCAGCGGATTATTTTCGACGAACCAGGATTCAGCCAGACGCGGCGGGTTGTTCAGCGGGCGCCAGATCACGTCGCCGTCACGGCGGCGGATCATCAGGCCATCGCTGTCATGCACTTTGGGGCGGTAATCGTCATAGCCGGCCCGATTTTTTTCCGAATACAGGAACATCGACGTCAGGGGCGCCATGCCCAGTTGTTCGACCGAATTGCGAAAGAACAACCGCGCGGTAACATCCGTGACCGTCGTGTTGCCGGGTTGCAGAACAAATCGGTAGGCGCCGGTACAGCTTTGGCCTTCCAGCGCGGCAAAGATCGTGACGGCGGCATCCGCGGCGGCCGGACGTTGCAGCCAGAACTGGGAAAACCGGGGGAATTCCTCGGGCAGGCCCAAAGCGGTGTCGATGGTCACGCCGCGCGCCGACAGGCCATAGGTGTTGCCGCGCCCCAGCGCCCGGAAATAGCTGGCCCCCAGAAAGGCGATGATTTCATCGCGCACGTCGGGACGGTTCAGCGGCCCGCTCAGCCGGAAACCCGCAACCCCCGGCAGATCGGTCTGCGCCGGAACCCTGTCGCGGATGCGGTCGTAGTACAGAAAATCCGCGGTCGAAAACGACAACGGCGTCGCCTGTCCATCCACCACATCATAGATGCGGACCGGTTCGGCAAACAGCCATCCAAGGTGGAACGCATGCACCCGGAACGCCCCGGCACTGTCGGACCAGCGCGCCCGCGCGGGATCGAAATTGATCGCGCGATAATCGTCGTAATCGAAACTGGAATAGAACCCGTCGGGACGATCCGGTGTCACGGCGGGTTCGCTGGCCAGCGACTGCATCCGTGCCGTCAGCCATTCGAAATCAAAGGGTTCCGACCCCGTGGCCAAACCCGTGACCAAACCCGTGGCAGGAGCCGTCGCAGGGAGTGCCGTCTGGGCGTTGGCCAAGCCTGCCGCGCCAAAGCCGCAATGCAGCATGGTAAGGCCGCCGACCCCTGCCAGGACCGAACGACGACAGATGGCAGTGGATGCAGCATCTGCACCGTTCATGATTTGGTGTTGTTCCCAGACAGTTGAAAAACAAACAGTTAGTGTCAGTTTGCCGACTGAGTCGCTAGGTGCTTGGCTATGCTTTCAAGTCATGGCTGGTATGCAGAAATTGCAAAAAGTGCTGATGCAGGCGCAGAATGACGGCTTTTCATCAGGATGCCGGCTGCGAGGCCCTCGGTGTCGGGTCGCGCGGGGGTGACTTGCGGCGGTCGGAAACGCAGCAGATGCTGATTTTTTGGGCATCTATGCCGCACGCAGCTTGAAACGCGGCGCGTTCAACCCCGTTTGGTCGCGCGTCGCAGATAGATGGCGATGCCGATCCAGACGGCCGCGCGCAGGATCATCGCGCCGACTGTGCGCGCTTCATAGGCTTCGCCGCGCAGGATGTGCAGCGCGAACAGGCCAAACACCGCCAGAATGGCCAGTGCCAGAGCCGTAGCCAGCGGGCCCGCCCATGGTTTGCGCATTGCAATCCCGATCCCGGCCAGCGCATAGGCAAATCCGGACAGGAAATTGAACCACAGCACGAAGGGCACTGCGTTGCCCATCGCCGCCTGCGCGGCCGCATCGCCGAATAACGCCCGCCCGCCCGACGCGATTGTCAGCGCGCCAAATACTACGGCAAGTCCGGCCGCGGCCCACAATCCGGTTGATCTGGAATGTGTTGTCGTCATCTTGCGGCTCCTTTGTCATCTTCAAGGCGTCCGTCCCGCAGGTGAAACAGGCGGTCGAACCGGTCGAGGATCTTTTCGTCATGCGTCACGGCGATGATGCAGGCGTCCTGTTCGGCAGCCAGCTTGCGCAGCAGATCCATCACGATGCCGGCGCGTTTGCTGTCCAGCGCCGCGGTGGGTTCATCGGCAAGGATGATGCGCGGGCTGTTGGCCAGAGCGCGCGCAATCGCCACCCGTTGCGCCTCGCCCCCTGACAGCAGGGCCGGCATGGCACGGGCGCGGTGGCCGACCTCGAGGTAATCCAGCAGTTCCTGCGCGCGGGCCTGGGCCTGGGTGGTGGTCTTGCCGGCCAGTTGCAGCACCAGCGCGACGTTGTCGGTGGCATTCAGGAACGGCAGCAGGTTGTGGGACTGAAAGATGAATCCGACCTTGTCCAGCCGCAGGCGGCGCAGGTCGCCGCGCAGCCATCTGTTGTCATAAACCATCTCGCCATCCAGACTGACCTGGCCTTCGGACGGGTCGATGATGCAGCCGACGATGTTCAACAGCGTGGTCTTGCCCGATCCCGACGGGCCCAAGAGCGCCACCACCTCGCCCGCATGCACCGTCAGATCCACGTTGCGCAGGGCGTCGACACGGGCTTCGCCGTCGCCGTAATGCTTGGCGACACCCTTGATGTCCACGATCACCCGGCGGCTGACATCGTACATCTCAGCCCCCCAAGGCGGTGGCGGGGTCCACCTTCAGCGCCGCGCGCACGCCAAGACCGGACGCCAAAACGCAGACCACCAGAATGATGCCCGTCAGCGCCAGTGCGTTGACCGGTTCCAGCAGCACCCGTCGCGGAAAGAAATCCTTGACCATCATGA
>JBBRCF010000074.1:0-16754 GCA_038205135.1 Rhodobacterales bacterium | reverse complement strand
TACGGCACGCATTCGGCCAGCGCCATGGCCCTGTCGGGCACGATCCTGCGGATCGAGGCAGCCACCCGCTATCGCCTGTGGCAAAAAGGCGACGGCGTCACGCATCTGACCGGGCAGATCAGCAGCTCCCGGGTGGATTTGTCGGCTGCCGCGCAGGCCGCCGCCCCCACCGTGACGAACCGGGACCTGTCCGGCACGCTGGTTGAAATCGGTCTGTCGCATCGGCGGGCCGCCGGTCAGGGGACGCGGACCGGCGGGGTCTGGGGCGCATCCGGCGCCATCGGGAAGGTCTGGAACGGCGGCGACCTGTCGTACGATTATGCCAAGCTGGGCATCAGCCGCACGGTGCCTCTGGGGCAGGCGATGCAGGTCCGGCTGCAGGGCAGCTATGAACGGCGCGATGATCCGGACGCGGCTTTTCCACGATCGGACCATCTGCAACTGCGCAGCGACCTGACGGCGCGACTGTCGGCCGGGCGAAGTCTGGCCGTCGGGCTGGTGCTGGATCAGGCCGACAGCGACCGCGGCAATGTGACCGCCACCCACCGCACCGCCTATGTCAGCTATGGCTTTGGAGACGTCACCGGCCCGGTCGATCTGCGGATGTCGCTGGGCGCGCGCGTTAGCGATTACCCCCGCTATTTCATCGGCGCCTTTGCCGCGCCCGGCGGGCGGCAGGATGACGCGGTGTTTGCCTCGCTGGACGTCACGCTGACTGAAATCGGCTATGCCGGGTTCGTGCCGCGGATCAGTCTGATCACGCAAAGGACAACGTCCAACATCAGCCGGTTCGAAACCCGCTCAACCGCGCTATCAATAGGCATCGAATCGAAATTCTGATCACAAGCGAGGGCGCCTATGAAAATCCGGTATCTGCACACCATGGTCCGCGTAAAGGACCTCGAAAAATCCATGGCATTCTACGCTCTGCTGGGGCTGAAAAAGACCCGGCATCTCGACAGTGAAGAAGGCCGGTTCACCCTGATTTTTCTGGCCCCCGAAGGCCAGGAGGAATGCCCGGTCGAACTGACCTACAACTGGGACGGCGATGACGGCCTGCCCAGCGACGGCCGGCATTTCGGCCATCTCGCCTACGGCGTCGAAAACATCTACGACATGTGCCAGCACTTGATGGATAACGGCGTGACGATCGCTCGTCCGCCACGCGACGGCCGCATGGCGTTCATCCGGTCGCCCGACAATGTTTCAATCGAATTGCTGCAGATCGGCGATGCATTGCCCAAGGCCGAACCCTGGGCGTCGATGCCAAGCGTCGGACATTGGTAAGGGTCGCCCCACTCGCATTGACGCTGGGCGTTCTGGCGACGCAGGCGTCAGCCTGTCGGCTGGCATTACTGTTGGCGATGGATATCTCGGCCTCGGTCGATCCGACCGAGGATCGGTTGCAACGGCAGGGCCTGGCCCTTGCGCTGGCCTCGCCCGAAGTCGAGGCCGCGCTGTTGTCCGGTGCCGATCCGGTCGCCCTGTCGGTCTTTGAATGGAGCGGCCGCAACCAGCAGGACATGATCCTGCCCTGGGTTTTGCTGGACAGCCCCGCCGCAATCAAGCTGGCCGCCGGCCGCATCGCTGCCAGCCGCCGCAGCTATGCCGGTTTTCCCACCGCCGTGGGCCAGATGCTGGCGTTTGCGCAGGACCGGTTCGCGCAGGCCCCCGGTTGTGACGCGCAAACGCTGGATGTCTCGGGCGATGGGGTGCACAACGATGGCCCGCCGCCACAAGAGGTCTATGGCAGGGGTGCGTTGGCCGGCGTGACTGTCAATGCGCTGGCGATCGTGGTGGGCCGCGTCGACGGCAGCGACCATGCCGACGAGGGCGCTCCCGAAGGTCTGGTTGCCTGGTTTCGGGCCGAACTGATCCGTGGACCGGGTGCCTTTGTCGAGGTGGCGAGCGGGTTCGACGGGTTCGAACGCGCGATGCGCCGCAAACTGGTGCGCGAAACGTCGGTGCAGATCGGCGCAATCCAACCTGCGACCCGCATCCTGCATCAGTAGATGTAGCGGATCTGGTCGGACCAGAACCGTTCCATGCGTTTCAACGCCGACGTGATATGGTCCAATCCATCTGGACCCAGCACACCGCGCGCTTCCAGTGTTTCGGCATGGCGGCGGAACAGCGCGGCGACCATGTCGCGCACCAGCCGCCCCTTGGTGGTCAGCCGCACGCGCACCGAACGGCGGTCGATTTCGCAGCGCTGGTGATGCATGTAGCCCATGTCCACCAGTTTCTTCAGGTTGTAGCTGACATTCGATCCCTGATAATACCCGCGTGTCTTCAGCTCGCCGGCGGTCACTTCCTGTTCACCGATGTTGAACAGCAACAGAGCCTGAACGGCGTTCACTTCCAGCACGCCGACGCGTTCGAACTCATCCTTGATCACATCCAGCAACAGCCGGTGCAGCCGTTCCACAAGGCTGAGCGCCTCGAGGTAGCCGGGTAGTGTCATCGGCGTCGGTGTCGTGACCGCGCCCGGTCCTGAGGTGGCCGGACGGGGTCCCGGCGGAATGGGTGCGTGCACGCTCATGGCTGTCTCCATCGGTTCCTGCTTGGGAGGTGACCATGGGGGCGAAAGCCTACCTTTCAGTTAAACCCAGACAATGACGCGTAAAATGCCACCTATTCGGTGGCGCATGGTGGATCAGTCCAGCCGGGGCAACGTGGCACGCACCGCCGTTACCACCTCCATCAGATTCGCGGGTGGCAACACCTGTCCCGACACCCATCGGTAAAGGTCCTGATCGTTTTCATCCAGAAACGCCTCGTAGGCGTCCAGTTCGGCGGCGGTCATGCCGGCCAGACGCAGCCCCGAAAACCGGATCAGAATCATGTCCATTTCCTTGATCCCGCGCCGCATCGACCGCATCGCCAACCTTTTCAGCCGCACATCATGGGGTTCGGTCATGCTGCAGCCTCGGCCGCGGCCATGACCAGTATTTCCACCCGGTCGATCCGGCCCTGCAACGCCTGTGCCGCGATCCGCAGCGCCGCCAGTTCGGCCTGCGCCCGCTTTAGCGGCCGCCCGTCATCGCTGTCGGGCTCCGCCAGCCCGTCGCCTTGTCCGGTCAACAGCCACATCACCGACACGCCCAGCATCCCCGCGAGGTTGGCCAGACGGTTCGCGCGCGGGTCGGACTGGTCCTGTTCCCAATCCTCCAGCGTGCGGGTCTTGACGCCAAGCCGCTTGGCGCATTGTTTTTCGGTCATTCCGGCAGCCTCGCGCGCGGCCGCGATGCGGTCGCCCAGAGTGGCCACGTCAGCATCCCAGTAGCCTTGCGGTGTCGCGATGTCGGGCATCGGGTCCTCCTTCTGCGCAGTGGCGCACTTGAACGCCACACTTGGTCAACATAGAAGGATGTGACCCGGAAGACAAATCAGAGGTCCGTCGCATCATGTCCATCCTCGCCACCGCGCTGTCGCGCGTGAAACCTTCTCCCACCATCGCGGTATCGAATCTGGCGATGGAGATGAAGGCGAAAGGCCGCGATATCATCAGCCTCGGCGCGGGCGAGCCGGATTTCCCGACCCCCGCAAACATCGCCGCCGCCGGCGTGGCCGCGATCAACGCCGGCAAGACACGCTATACTGCGGTCGATGGCATCCCCGAACTGAAGGCGGCGATCTGCGCCAAGTTCAAGCGCGAGAACGGCCTTGATTATACCCCCGCGCAAATCAGCGTCGGCACCGGCGGCAAGCAGGTACTGTACAACGCCTTCATGGCGACGCTGAACCCGGGCGACGAGGTCATCATCCCCGCGCCTTATTGGGTCAGCTATCCGGACATGGTGCTGCTGGCGGGCGGCACGCCGGTGATTGTTGCGGCAACTCTGGAAAACCGGTTCAAGATCACGCCGGACCAACTGGAAGCCGCGATCACGCCGCGCAGCAAATGGTTCCTGTTCAATTCACCGTCAAACCCCACCGGGGCGGGCTATTCATGGGCGGAGTTGAAGGCGCTGACCGACGTGCTGCTGCGCCATCCCCAAGTCTGGGTGATGACGGACGACATGTACGAACATCTGGCTTATGACGATTTCAAATTCTGCACCCCCGCGCAGGTGGAACCACGCCTGTATGACCGCACATTGACCGTGAATGGCGTGTCAAAGGCCTATGCGATGACCGGCTGGCGCATCGGCTATGCGGCGGGGTCAAAGGACGTGATCGGCGCGATGCGGATGATCCAGTCGCAATCCACCTCGAACCCCAGTTCGATCAGCCAATGGGCCACGGTCGAGGCGCTGAACGGTCCGCAGGATTTCATCGCGCCAAATGCCCTGATGTTCAAACGCCGCCGCGATCTGGTGGTGGCGGCGCTGAACGCCATTCCGGGGGTCACCTGCCCGGTGCCCGAAGGTGCGTTCTACGTCTATCCGTCCATCGTCGGCCTGATCGGCAAGACCACGGCATCGGGCAAACCGATCGCCAATGACGAGGAATTCGCCACCGCCCTGCTGGAAGACACCGGTGTTGCAGTAGTTTTCGGCGCCGCTTTCGGATTGTCGCCAAATTTCCGGATCAGTTACGCCACCTCGGACACAGAGCTTGCAGAGGCCTGCCGCCGCATTACAAGGTTCTGTGAAACGCTGACATAAGTTCGGCGAGGTCAGTCGAGGCCGGCATCACGCCGGCCCGCAAAGGGAGACGCCATGGCCGGGGAGCTGCCCGACTACTATTTCCGGGTGCGTGAAAACGGCGCGCTGGTGTTCCTTGTCGATACCGAAAACCGCCAGCGGCGGATCGAGATGGATCAGATCGCCACGGTCAACATCCGTAACGGTGAAATCAAGCAACACGGCGAACGACAGCTGAATGCCGAGGACATTGCCGTCATCCGCGACTGGATGGAAAAACGGGTAGCCCAACTGGCTGCGCGCGATATCGACGATATCCTGCGCGCGGTGGATTACCTGAACCAGACCACGCAATGGGCCCAGACCCGAGCGACGGACGCACAGCTGGAACTGGTGACGGATGCGCTGTTGCTGGCGATGCATGACCTGCGGTCGGTGCTGGTGCGCAAAAAGGCCGATCGGATGCTGGCCGGGCTGGAAAACCGCAGCGACGCGGATTGACCCGCGATGCCGGTTAGCGGCGTCAGCCGTGAGTTCTTAACCTTGGCAAGGCCGTGCGCCAGAACCGCAGCATCATGAATCCGCCCGCAACCGCCAACCCGGCGGCCAGACCCAGCCAGATGCCCACACCTTCCAGACCCAGTGGAAACCCCAGAATATAGGCAAGCGGTGCGCCCACCAGCCAATAGGCGACAGTGGCGATGATCGCGGGAACCCGGGTATCCTGCAAGCCGCGCAACAGACCCAAGGCCATCACCTGCGCCGCATCCGCCAGTTGGAACAGCGCCGCCGCCGCCATCAGCACCACGCCAATGGCGATCACCGCCGCGCGGTCCGGATCGTCCGGCGACAGGAAAGCCCCCACCATCAGGTGGGGAATCGTTATGAAAACCAGCATGGTCAGCACGGCAAAGACCATCGACATGGCCACCACCACCTGCGCGCCTCGTTTCAATTCCGCCAGGTCGCCCCGGCCCATCGCGCGCCCGGCGCGCACGGTGGCCACATTCGACAGCCCGACATGCATCATGAAAGTCATTGACGAAATCTGCAGCGCGATGCCATGCGCCGCCAGCGGGATGGTGCCCAGCCACCCCATCATGAGCGAAGCGGCGGAAAACAGCCCGACCTCGGCCACGGATGTCACGCCGATGGGCCAGCCCAACCGGAAAACGCGGCGCAGCGCATCCGGGTCGGGCCGCCAGAACCGCACAAAGATGCTGTGCTGCGGCGTGACGAGGATCACATAGACGATCACCACCATGGCGGATGCGATCTGCGACGCCACCGAGGCCCAGGCCGCGCCGACGATCCCCATCTCGGGGGCGCCCCAGTTGCCAAAGATCAGCGCCCAGTTCGCAGCCGCATTGACGACGACGGCGGCCAATGTCGCCAGCAAAACCACCCGCGTGCGTTCCAGCGCGGCCAGATAGCTTTTCAGCACCATCACCAGCAACGCCGGAAAGATCGACCAGCCCGCCACCGCCAGATAGGCCCCGGCATCGGCTGCCAGCCCGGTATCCTGCCCCAGCCAGCCCAGTACGGTTTCCGCGCCCAGCATCAGGGGCATGGTCAGCGCCGAATATCCCAGCGTCAGCCAGATCGCCATGCGGGTGACGCGGCGCACCTGCGTGGTTTCGCCTGCGGCCTCGGCCTCGGCGACCATGGGCATGACGGCAGAGGAAAACCCTGATCCGAACACGAACAGGATGAACCAGTACATGCTGCCCAGTACCTGCGCGGCCAGCGCCTCGACATCATACCAGCCCAGCATCACCGAATCGGTCAGCCAGATCGACGTCTGCGCCAGATGGCTGCCGATCAGGGGCAGGCCCAGCAGCATGATCGCGCGTGCGTGGTCACCACGCGTTACGGGGTGCACTGCGCGGTCGGCTTCCGGGGCGTTCTGGGATGTTGCGGTCATGCCCTCCGCTTAGTGGCGCTGCGCGACAGTGACAAGAAGGCGATCCGGGTCATTGCACGGCGGTGGCCCTGCATATGCGGTGCGTCAGCGGGGCAACGCCGCTGCCAGCCGTTCGGCGATGGCGCGACTGCCCTTCGGCGATGGGTGGATCAGGTCGACCTGATGAAAACTGCTATCGCCGTAAGGCACCAGATCTGCCATCGACACAAACGTCACGCCCGGTACGCGCGCCGCCATCTTGGACAGGCGGCGTTCCAGCACAGCACCTTCGTCGCGACAGGCCTCGATCAGCGAATCAACCCCGGGGCTGCGCAGATACCCGCTGTAGACCACCTGCGCCCCGCTTTGCCGGATCCGCGTCACCAGTGACGGGATCGCGCCTTGGCGGCCATCCTCGGAAATCAGCGCCTCCAGCATTGGGCCGCACCGGTTGCAACCACAGCCGAACATCAGATCGTTGCCGCCACCGTTCATCACCACCACATCCCATGGGCCGGGGGAAAACTGGTGCTGAATGGCGCCGGGGATGCCGGGCAGGGCCAGCAGGATGCGGGTGCCAACGAATGAACGGTCGGTGATACGGGTGCCGATCAACCATTCCAGCTGGCGGCCCACCGACCGGCCCGATCCCTTGTTGGTGAACAACATCGAATCGCCGATCATCAGGACACGCAGTGCAGGCACGCGATGCACCGTCTGCGCGGTGCCGGACACCGGGGTCATTGTCTGGGTACGGGGGAGCTCCTGCGGCTTGACCTGCGCCTGCGCCTGAAACGTCAGCGACAGCAGCAGCAACGCCATCACCAAGAACCGCCCCATGACGCGCACCAGTACTCTCATCATCTTAACACCACGCGAATTTTGCCAGCCACACAGGTTTGGGTTTGCCGCTTTTCCGCCCGATTCTCAACCGACCGCAACGAAACCCGCTGTTTCCCGCTGTAAAACACCCCCTTGACCCATCCCCGTCAAACCCCGACACCCGTGCCACACCGCAGGAGATGCCCCATGCCCGCCCCAAACACCGCCGCGCTTGAATTCCTGCTGCACCGGCGTTCGCGCCCGGCCAAGACGCTGGCCGCGCCCGTCCCTGACCGCGCGGCGCTGATGCCGATCCTGACGGCGGGCCTGCGCGTGCCCGATCATGGCAAACTGGAACCCTGGCGCTTGATCGTGCTGCATCGCGCCGGGCTGGGCCGGCTGGCGGCGGCGGCGGGTGCACGCGCGGCGGATCTGGGGCTGGACGCCGACCGGGCCGCCAAGGGCGTCAGCCAGTTCGCGCAAAGCCCGCTGTGCGTGGCCGTCATTCAGGTGGACCGCCCCATCGACAAGGTGCCGGCGCTGGAACAGACCTATTCGGCAGGCGCGGTCTGCCTGTCGCTGGTGAATGCCGCCTTGGCCGCCGGCTGGGGCGCCTGCTGGTTGTCGGGCTGGGTGGCGCATGACGCGGTATTTGGCCGCACCGCGCTTGGCCTGACCGACGGCGAACGGGTTGCCGGGTTCATCCATATCGGCACGGAAACCGCGGCACCCCCGGAACGCCCGCGCCCAGATCTGGCGCTTTCGGTCACATGGATCAGCTGAAATGCACCTCGGAACGATTTTTGCCGCGTTTTTTGCGGCGTTGGGTCGGATCGGCGACCGGCGGTTCGCACGGGTGTTCTGGATGGGCGTGGCGCTGTCGTTTGCGTTGCTGATCGCAGCCACGGCGCTGTTTCTGACCGTGCTGGGATCGCTGACCGGCGGCACAGTCACCCTGCCCCTGATTGGCCCGGTGACCTGGGTCGGTGACCTGATCAGCTGGGCGGGGTTCGGCGTGGCCCTGCTGCTGTCGGTGTTCCTGATGGCGCCGGTGGCCTCTTCGATCACCTCGATGTTCCTCGACACCGTCGCTGACGCGGTCGAGGCGCGGCATTACCCGCACCTGCCCCCGGCAACGCCGCTACCCTTTGCCACGGCCGTCCGGGATACGGTGAATTACCTGGGCGTGATGATCGGCATGAACATCGTGGCGATCGTGCTGTACATCGTGTTGCCGTTTGGCACCCTGTTCATCTTCTGGGCCCTCAACGGTTTCCTGCTGGGCCGGGAATATGCCTATCTGGCCGCGATGCGCCGCGAAGGCCCGGATGGCGCCCGCGCGTTCTGGAAACGCCACCGCGGCACGCTGTGGCTGGCGGGCGTTCTGATGGCGATCCCGCTGACGGTGCCGGTCCTGAACCTGGCGATCCCGATCCTGGGGGCGGCCACGTTCACGCAGTTGTATCACCGCCTGCGCTGACCTACAGCCGCGGCCCCATCCGTTCAAAGAAATCCAGATCGCGCACCGTGATCGTCTCGGTCAGGATGATGGTGGCGATGATGGCCCACAGCACGAAGGCGATGGCCGTGGTGATCAGGGCGCGTTTCTTCAATTGCGGCTCGTGCGGTGCGCCGGCGTGGGTGCCGGGCACGATCTGACCCACATCGCCCTGGGTTTTCAGCCGGATCGGCAGCACCACCAGAAACGTCAGGAACCACAGCACCGCAAACAGGACCAGCGCGGATGTCGGACCCATCAGACCTGTTCCAGTTCGACAAGGCAGCCATTGAAATCCTTGGGGTGCAGGAACAGCACCGGCTTGCCATGTGCGCCGATTTTCGGCGTGCCATCGCCCAGTACGCGGGCCCCGGTCTTTGTCAGATGGTCGCGCGCCGCGATGATGTCGTCGACCTCGTAGCAGATGTGATGGATGCCGCCTGCAGGGTTCTTGTCCAGAAATCCCTTGATCGGAGAGTTTTCGCCCAGCGGATACAGCAATTCGATCTTGGTGTTCGGCAGTTCGATGAACACCACGGTCACGCCATGGGTGGGCTCGTGCTGCGGCGCGCCGACCTTTGCCCCCAGCGCATCGCGGTACTGGTTGGCGGCGGCATCAAGGTCGGGCACGGCGATAGCGACATGGTTCAGGCGACCAATCATGGGCGGGGTCCTTATTGTGGCGGTTTGCAGCGTTATGGCCATCGCGGGCACCTGAAACAAGGGGAAGGCGCGATGGCGCGGGGCGCGTTAACGCCGCATTCACCACGCAGCGGGCAGAGTGAGTCGCAGATGCCGTGATCCAACAGAGGGCTGCCATGACCGATACCGACCCGTTTTTCGCCTTTCGCCAACCCACGCCGGGGCGGCCGCTGCTGGGCCTGACCGTGCTGGTCGTCGAGGATAGCCGCTATGCCTGCGACGCGATGCGGCTGTTGTGCCAGCGATCCGGCGCGCGCATTCGCCGCGCTGACAGTCTGCGCGCCGCGGAACGGCATTTGCAGGTATATCGCCCTTCGGTGATCATCGTCGATATCGGCCTGCCCGACGGGTCCGGCCTGACCCTGATCGAGGCGCTGAACCGGGCCACCCCGCGCATCGAGGTGATCCTTGGCACCTCGGGCGACGACATGGCCGAAACGGCCAGCCGCGCGGCGGGGGCCAACGGTTTTCTGGTGAAACCTGTGCAATCACTGGCGATTTTCCAGCAGATAATCCTTGCCCACCTGCCAGAAGATCGTCGCCCGGCCGGCCCGCGCGCCCTGCCCGACGATATCATCCACCCGGACCATATCGCCTTTGTCGATGACATGGCCCATGCCGCCGAACTGTTGTCGGAAGAAGGAAACGACACGCTGGATTACATCGCGCAATTCGTCACCGGCGTCGCGCGGTCGGCTGGCGACATGGCGCTGGCCGAGGCCGGTCATGCCTTGGCCGAGGCGCGCGCGGCCTGCGCGCCGCACCGGGCCGAAACAGCGCGACTGGCGGACGCGTTGCAGGACCGGTTGACCACCCGCGCGGCAATGTGATCCACCCGGCCGGGCGGTATCTGGCGGAGCCGGGTTTTTTCGGCGGACCGGCGCGGCGGTCGGGTCAGTCCTGCGCCAGGTTGCGCGCCGGGTCGAGCGCAGGGTCCGACGCCACCCGCACCAGCCGCGTCAGATCGCCCAGCCGTTCGACCTGCTGGCCGGCAGCTTTGAAATTCGCCGGCGCCGTCCAGGCCGCATAAGCTTCGTTCAGGGCCGGCCAATCGGTATCGGTGATGGCAAACCAGGCGGTATCGCGGTTTTCACCCTTGATGACCATGTGGTTGCGGAACACGCCTTCGTAACTGAAGCCCAACCGTTGCGCCGCACGACGCGATGGCAGATTGCGCGCGTTGCATTTCCATTCCACGCGGCGATAGCCGGCAGCAAACGCCCGCGCGATCATCGTCATCAACGCGACGCTGCCCGTCCGCGTCCGCTGCAACAGGGGCGACAACAGGATATTGCCGATTTCGATCACGCCATGCGCCCGGTCGATCCGCATATAGCTGGCCATTCCGGTGAACCGGCCCAGGCTGCGATCCTCGATGGCGTAAAACAGCGGATCGGACCGGCCTTCGATTTCGCGCATCCAGCGGTGAAACCCCGCAGACCCGTGAAACGGTCCGGCCGCCATCCAGCGCCACAGGTCATCATGGCCTTCGATCGCGGCAAACAGCACCGCCGCATGCGCATCCGCCACTAGCGGCGTCAACCGGACCAGCGGCGTTTCCAGCACGTCACCCGCTGGAAATACCGGCGCCGTCCATTCTGTCAGAACCCGGCTCATGCCATTCCCTCATCCCTTGGCACAGGCTAGCTGTGCCCGGTCCGTCGGACAAGGCCGCGCCACGTTGTTTCTGTTTCGGAAATTCTGCGTTTCCCTGCCGCGATATTGCCACAATCGCCGGGCATTGTTTCCATTACAGGCTATAAATCCCGCGCCCGGTTCGGCTGTTGCACGGCTGGCGCGGGTCACACCAAAAGGTCGATCATGCAGGCACACCACATGTCCCGCCGCGATGGCAATACCCAGCGGCTTGAATGGATGGGGTTGATGATTGCGGTGCTGGCGCTGGTCGGTCCGACCGCCGGCGGCATCCACACCGGCACCCGGTTGGTTGAAAACGTGCAACTGGTCGCGGCACAGAACTGATCCGTACCGCCCCGGGGCAGGAACGCCCTAAAGAATGATCTGCGGGTCAGCCCCCATGTCCAGCCCGGGAAACACCGCCGTTTCCAGAACCGCGCGGTCCAGACCGAACAGCCCCCGCATCGCCCAGGCCACCACGTCCCGCACATCGCGCGTCGGGCGCAGATCGCGGCCATCATACAGCGCGTCCGCGCCCAATCCAGGCCAATCCGCTACCACGCGCCCGCCCCGGACCGCGCCACCGGCCATCATCATCGCGCCACCGGTGCCGTGATCCGTCCCAGCCGTGCCATTTTCACGCGCGGTACGGCCAAATTCAGTGACCGCCAGAACAGCCGTCTGGCCCCAGACCGGGCCCAGCCCATCCCGCAGCGCCAGCACCGTTTCGGCCAATTGGCTCACCACACGCGGCAACACCGCGGCCTGCGCCATGTGGGTGTCCCAGCCGCTGAGTGAAAACGCCGCGATCCGCGCCGCGCCGCGCAGCCGTTCAGCGGCAAAATCGGCGATCGCGACATGCCCCGCGACGGTCCCGCCTGCCTGCGGCTGACCCATTGACCGCGCAGGGGCCATCGCGGCCACGCTGTCGGTGTCGGCATCGTCGTCGGTCAGGGCGGGCACATCCATCCGGCTCAGTTGCAGCGCTTCGGACAGGGCCATGCGGAACAGCGGGTCATCATGCATCACCGCCTCGGCCAGACGCCGGGCCTGCGGGCTGATCAGCAGCCCGGCATCGGGGGCCCAGTTTGCCACCGGCGCCCGTCCCGCCAGCACCGGCAAGGCATCCCGCCCGATCGCATAGGCGGTTTCCGCTCCGGTGATGCCCTGCTGTTGCAACAGCCGGTTCAACCAGCCGTCCCGGGCCGAGGCCGGCGCCAGATCGGACGTGCCGGCCTCCAGCAGGTCCTGCCCGTCGAAATGGCTGCGCTTGTCACGATAAGGCGTTGAAACTGCGTGACCAAACGCCAATTCGCCCGCCTGCCACAGCGGCAACAGCGCCACCAGCCCCGGATGCAGCGCATAAAACCCGTCCAGATCATGCGCCCCCGCATCCGGACCACTGCGCAGACTGCGGCGCAACCCCGCCAACGCCGGGTCGCCATAGGGCTGCACCACGTCAAGACCATCCATCGCGCCGCGCAGGATGATCACCACCAGCCGGTTGTCGCCCGGCGTTGCGGCAAAGGTGATGGGCGTCAACAGCGGGCTGGCCGCTGCGGAACAGCCCAGAAGGCCGGACCGGATCAGGAACGCGCGCCGGGTCAGCGTTGCGCGGCGGTCGGCAGGGGACGGGATGGACTGTGTCATGACATGCTCCCTTAACGGCGCTGAAACGCGGGCGATACCAGTACCAGCCCGACGCCTTCGCGGCGGTTTTCGGCGGCCGATGCGGCAAAGATCACCTCGGGCAGTGCTCTGGACCCCAGCGCCGCGCGTACGAAATCCCGCGGATCGGGCAGCGGCACACCCAGGTCGCCCGGTCCGTTCATTGCCCAGTCCATCCGCGCCGACAGACCCAGCGGGTTGATCCAGGCGGCATCATCTTCGGGCCAGCCATCCGGACCGACGGGCCGTTCCCAGGGTTGGCCCATCCGCGCCAGCGGCGCACGCAGGTTGCGCTGGATACCGGGTTCATCCATGGTCAGAAACGCATCCGTCGGCAGCGCCAGCGCCCGCCAGGCCGACGCCAGGAAATCGAACGGCGGCTTGACGTTGTGCAACACCGGGTCCCATGCGGCGGGATGGTCCAGCAGCGCGGCATAAACTGCCATCAGGTCACCGCGGGTCGCGGCAAAGGTTGCCGCCAGATGATCGACCAGCGCAGGGTCTGGGTCATCGGTCACGAAATGCACGGCAAGCTTGCGCGCGATGTGCCGGCCGGTATCGGGATGCGTGGCCAGCGCATCCAGCGCGGCCACGATGTCGGACAGCTGCGCATTGCCCGGCCCGCCACCATAGGACAGGCCCAGCACCGTTTCGGCTCCCGGTTCGGCCATCTTGTGCTGGAACTTGAACCCGACCTGCGCTTGATAGGTCAGCCCGGTCAGCAGTTCGGCCAATTCGCGCACATCATCCTGAGCATAGCCGCCGGTCACGCCCAGCGTGTGCAATTCCAGCAATTCGCGGGCAAGGTTTTCGTTCAGGCCGGTCCGTTTCACCCGGCCCTCCGCCAGCAACGCCTGCGCCGCCACCGAATTGGGCCCGCTCGCCGCCTCCTGATCCAGATAATGCAACATCAGCGGCGCGGTGGTGGCCGCCACCACCAGATCGGCAAAGCGGCCGGTCACATGCGGCCGGATCGTGGTTTCCACATAGGGCGACGCGGCGCGCTGCATCACGCCCGCCTTGCCCTGCGCGGTGAAATGATCCGCCCAGAACGCGACCAGACGTTCGCGCAACCCATCCGCGGTATGGACGCGGCGCTGCACCTGCATGCCCAGCCATTGCCCCTGCGCGATCCGCGCATCGCGTTTGACCAGACGCTGCTCCTTCAGATGCCGTGCGGCGGCTGCGGGGTCGTCCTTGGATTTGCCGCGCGCCCGGCGGGCCGTACGATTGGCCTCCATCCGAACCAGAAAAGCGGTGAAATCCTCGATCGGGAATCGCGCCGCGATGTCGTCGGGGCCGCTCAGCCGTTCCAGCATCGCAGGCACACCCGCCGGCGGCGCGATCGCCGGCGACAGGCCCGCTCCAAACCGCATCTCGGCCAACTCCGGGTCAAACGGCATCGCATCCCTCCGGGGTCCGACCACGCACTACGACGAACCTTTACGACAGGTTAGCCGGTTTGCGCCACGGTTTCATGTCTGACACGATGACAGCCACGTGATCTGAGCGTCCGGCCGCCGATCCCGAGCCTGTCAGTCCGGGCCTCACTTGTCGCGCGGGATCACGCGCAGCGACAGGTCCATCAACTGTTCCGCCGTGGGTTCCGACGGCGCGCCCATCAACAGGTCTTCGGCACGCTGATTCATCGGGAACATGATCACCTCGCGGATGTTGGCGGTATCCGCCAACAGCATCACGATGCGGTCGATGCCCGCAGCGCAACCACCATGCGGCGGCGCGCCATACTGGAACGCGTTGACCATGCCGCCAAACCGCCGCCGCACCTCGTCCTCGCCATAGCCGGCGATCTCGAACGCCTTGAACATGATTTCCGGCTTGTGGTTGCGGATCGCGCCCGACACCAGCTCGTAACCGTTGCAGGCCAGATCATACTGATAGCCGCGCACCGCCAGCGGATCACCTGCCAGCGCATCAAGCCCGCCCTGCGGCATCGAAAACGGGTTGTGTTCGAACTCGATCTTTCCGGTGGCGTCATCCTTGGCATAGATCGGGAAATCCACGATCCAGGCAAAGGCAAAGCGGTCCTTGTCGATCAGACCCAGTTCCTCGCCGATCACTGTGCGCGCACGGCCGGCAATCTTTTCAAACGTCGCAGGCTTGCCGCCAAGGAAAAACGCGGCGTCGCCAAGGCCAAGGCCCAGTTGGCTCCGGATCGCCTCTGTCCGCTCCGGGCCGATGTTCTTGGCCAGGGGGCCGGCGGCTTCCGTGCCCGAGCCATCTTCCGCCGCGCGCCAGAAGATATACCCCATCCCTGGCAGGCCTTCCTTCTGCGCCCAGGCGTTCATCCGGTCACAGAACTTGCGCGACCCGCCCTTGGGGGCGGGAATGGCCCGCACCTCGGTGCCGTCCTGTTCCAGCAACCGCGCGAACACCGCAAACCCCGACCCTGCGAAATGGACGCTGACCACCTGCATCCGGATCGGGTTGCGCAGATCGGGCTTGTCGGTGCCATACAACAGCGCGGCGTCCTTGTAGGGGATCTGCGGCCAGTCCTGCGGTGCATCCACCCGCCGCCCGCCGCCAAATTCGTCGAATACGCCCGCGATCACCGGGGCGACGGTGTCGAACACGTCCTGCTGCGTGACGAACGACATCTCCATGTCCAGCTGATAGAAATCGGTCGGCGACCGATCCGCGCGCGGGTCTTCATCGCGGAAACACGGCGCGATCTGGAAATACTTGTCGTAGCCCGACACCATGATCAGCTGCTTGAATTGCTGCGGCGCCTGCGGCAGGGCATAGAATTTGCCCGGATGCAGCCGCGACGGCACCAGAAAATCCCGCGCGCCTTCGGGGCTGGATGCCGTGATGATCGGCGTCTGGAATTCGCGGAAATTCTTTCCCCACATCCGCTGCCGGATCGAGCGGACCACATCGCTGCGCAGCACCATGTTGTGCTGCATCGCCTCGCGCCGCAGATCCAGGAACCGGTAGCGCAGCCTGGTCTCCTCGGGGTATTCCTGATCGCCGAACACCATCAGCGGCAATTCCTTGGCCGCGCCCAGCACCTCGACACCCGTCGCGAACACCTCGATCGCCCCCGTCGCGATCTTGGCATTGATGAGGCTCGCATCGCGCGCCTTGACCACACCGTCGATCCGTACGCACCATTCCGCACGCAGTTTTTCCAATGCGGCAAACGCCGGACTATCCGGATCGCAGATCACCTGCGTCATGCCGTAATGGTCGCGCAGGTCGATGAACAACAACCCGCCATGGTCGCGAACCCGGTGCACCCAACCCGCAAGGCGCACGTCATGGCCGACATGATCGGCGCGCAGATCGGCGCAGGTATGGCTGCGATAGGCGTGCATGGCAGGTTCTCCGGGGTGTGACAGTGACCGGACGGATACAGCGTGACAGACCGGGGAAGTCAAGCGAAAGCCCGCCACGACAACCCCGGCCCCACACCCCCTGCCGGCTTCTTCGGTTCCGAAATACCCCGGGGGGTCAGGGGGGCCCGCCCCCCGGAGAACGTCCGAACCACGGTGAGCCGGGGCAAGCCACCGTTGCCCGTGTCTCCTCGCCTCGGCAGGGGGGGGCCGGGGGCGGCACGCCCCCTCTCCCCACGGGGACACCGCTTTATCGTGTACCACCGACCGCCCCAGAGGAAAGACCCCGTAGGGCGTAGCGTAGCCACATTCCTACGGCGCGGCCTTTTGGGTACTCCTGAGTCGGGAGGCAGAGGCGGGGGCACGGGGGCCGGCAGGCCCCCGGACTTCCCGACGGAGCAGGGGGGTCCGGGGGCGGCACGCCCCCCTTTCCCTTTCAGCTTGGCGGCGGCATCTTCTCCGAGCCGCCAAGCAGGGGGGGTGAGGGGGGCTCGCCCCCCGGAGAACGTCCGAACCACGGTGAGCCGGGGCAAGCCACCGTTGCCCGTGTCTCCTCGCCTCGGCAGGGGGGGGCCGGG
>JBBRCF010000073.1:0-17003 GCA_038205135.1 Rhodobacterales bacterium | reverse complement strand
ATCTGATCCGACAGGCGGGGCAGATCACCCTTTGCAATGCCGCGCAGGTCGTTCATCGCGCCGGTGGCGCTGGCTGCGGATTTGCGCAAATCGGCCAGCAAGGCGGGCACTTCGCCGGTCAACAGCCCATCCGCGGCGGCAAACCCGGATTGCGCCGCCTCCAGGACGGCATCCACCCGGGCCAGTGTCGCATCGGACCGGGTCACCACTGCATCGATCCGCCCGCTGGCAGCTTGTAGATCGGTCAGGATCGCGGTGATCGCCTGCTGGTTTTCGGGTGTGACCAGACCGCGTATTTCGGCGATCAGGGCTGCAGCGTCCGACAGCAGTTCCGGCCCGGTGATCAGCAGATCCTGCACTACCGACCGTTCCGACCGGATCTCTGGCACGAAATACGGTGGCAGCGGTTCCAACTGTGCCGCCGTCGCACTGCCGCCATCCAGCGAGATAAAGGACACGCCCGTCACCCCCTGCGAGGCCAGCGTGGCCACGGTATCGGCGCGCACCGGCGTCCCGGCCAGCACCTCGATCCGCACCCTGACCAGCGCCGGATCGTCACGATCCAGCGCAATCGTCAACACCCGTCCGACATCGACCCCGTTATACCGCACCACAGCCGTCTGACTGAGGCCGGACACGGTGTTGAACAGGATGTCATACTGCGCATAGGTCCGGTCTAGCTGCACCTTGGCCATCCACAGCACAAACCCCAGCATGGCCAGCATCCCCACCAGGGTGAACAGCCCGATCAGCACAAACCGCGCCCGCGTTTCCATCAGACCGCCCCCGCCATCTGCGCGGGGCGCCCGTCTTGGGCGGCATGCGCGCGGGGACCATGAAAATAGGCCTGCACCCAGGGATCGGTTTCCTCGCGCAGTTGTTCCAGGGTGCCCGTCACCAGAACACGGCGTTCCGCCAGCACGGCGATGCGGTTACAGGTGGCCTGCAGCGTGTCCAGATCATGGGTCACCAGAAACACCGTCAGACCCAGCGCCGCGCGCAACGCGTTCAACAATTCGTCGAAACCCGCTGCCCCGATCGGGTCAAGCCCGGCAGTGGGTTCGTCCAGAAACAGCACCTCGGGGTCCAGCGCCAGCGCGCGCGCCAGCCCGGCGCGTTTGCGCATCCCCCCCGACAATTCTGCCGGATACAGATCGCCCGCCGCCGCCGGCAGGCCGACCATCGCGATGCGCAGATCAGCCAGCGCGCGCCGCGTGTCGGCATCCACCGTCTGGCGTTCGCGCATCGGCGCGGCCACATTTTCCCGCAGCGTCAGCGCGGAAAACAGCGCGCCATCCTGAAACATCACGCCAATGCGCGCACGGACCGCGGCGCGTTCTGCGGCATCCGCCTGCAGCACATCGGCGCCCAGCAAGGTGATTTGCCCGGCGTCCGGCGTCTGCAACCCGACGATGCTGCGCAATAGCAGCGACTTGCCGCTGCCCGACGCGCCGACCACGCCCAGAACCTCGCCCCGCATCACGTCCAGCGACAGGTTTTCGTGCACCACCGTTGCGCCGAACCGGTTGGTCAGGCCACGGATCGTGATGACCGGTTCGCCCATCAGACCCCCCACAGCGCAAAGAACACTGAAAACAGCGCATCCACCACGATCACCAGAAAAATCGCGATCACCACGCCGCGCGACGTGCGCATGCCCAGCGATTCCGCGTCACCCTTGACCAGCAGCCCCTGATAGCACCCGACCAGCGCGATGATCACGGCAAAGAACGGCGCCTTCGACAACCCGACCAGCACCTGCGTGGCATCCAGATTGGTCTGCAACTGCGTACGGAACTGGCTGGGCGAAATGCCCAGATCGATCCAGGCCATCAACCCGCCACCGAACAACCCCGCCAGATTGGCCGCCAGCCCCAGAATGGGCAGCACGATCAACATCGCCAACAGTCGCGGCAGCACCAGAAGGTCGATGGGGTCCAACCCCAGCACGCGCAAAGCGTCGATTTCCTCGCGCATTTTCATCGATCCGATGGCGGCGGTAAAGGCCGACGCCGACCGCCCCGCAACGATGATCGCGGTCAGAAGAATGCCAAGTTCACGCAGCACCGACACGGCGATCAGGTCCACCACAAACACCTCGGCCCCGAATTGCCGCAATTGCGTGGCCCCCTGAAACGCCAGCACGACGCCGATCAGAAACCCCATCAGGGCGACGATCGGAACCGCCGCCAACCCGACCGTTTCCATGTGATGCACCGTTGCGGTGATCCGCAGGTTTCGCGGCTGCACCACGGCGGCACCCAGCCGCGCCATCACCAGACCCAGAAACCCCAGACTTTGTGCGGTCGCAACCGCCACCGCGCCTGTCGCATGGCCGATGGCGACCAATGCGTCGCCGGCCCGGTGCGGCTGCGGGCGCGGGGGCGTCGCATCCGCAGCCAGCAGCGCCCGTTGCACGGTTTCCAACAGCCGCGCCTGCGCGGCGTTTGCCCCGGTCACCGGCTGTTGCGTGCGGCGCGACAGAATCCACGCCCCCGCCGTATCCAAAATGGTCACCCCGCCCAGATCAACCGGCGCGGCAGGTCCGGCACGGTCCAGCACGCCCCGGACAACGTCGAGCGTGTCAAGCGTGACCGGCCCCGTCAAGGCCACTCCCGCAGCAGGGTCGGCCTCAGCCGCCAACGCGCATCGTGCTCAGGTCGTCCAGCAATCCGAACCCGCGCAACAGCCAGATGACCACCAGAACCACCACGACGATGTTCAGGATCGATTTGATCTTGCGATCCATCGGCAGGTAGTTGTTCACCAACCACAGGGCGACGCCGACGACGATAAGCGTGACGATAAGGTTCAAGACCGACATGGCAGAATTTTCCTTGGGACAATGGCCTGGCCCGTCATGGGTCCAGGCGCGCAAAAATGGGAAACGGCCGGCGCAATGCCGGGCCGCGTGTCAGCCGCGGGTGTTGCCGCGCAACAGCAGCGCCGCACCGGCGGCGATGCTGGCGATACCACCGATCAAATACCACATCGTGGTATTGCTATACCGGCCGGTCAGCGCCTCGGTGACCTGATCGACCGGTGCGTCCGATCCCTGCCATGCAAAAAACAACAGCGCGGCACCGATAGCCAAGGCGATGAAAGCGACAATCTTCGGCTGTGTCATGATCCATTCCTTCTAAACATCGGCCGCCCGCAAACGCGCCGTACGGCCGATGATATGAGGTAACGCTCATGACATATCTTCCGTTCCATGCCCTAACTTGCATCAGCCAATCCCAAATCCCGGACGGGCCCGGACGGGTCAGAACGGGCCAAGACAGGTCGCGACGCTGCCGGATTGGCGGCGCGCTGATGCAGGTTAGGGCACCACGGGTCGCATCGGATCATAATGGTGTGACCGAAATTGCCTGCAACACATCGCACCGATCCGGGGGGTTCTGTCCACCGGGCGGAACTGGTCGCTGCGGTTTCGGCACCGTCATTTTGTGAAAAGGAGCCATTTCCATGGACAAAGATCGCATCAAGGGCACCGTCAAACAGGCCACCGGCACCGTCAAGGAGCAGATCGCCAAAGCGACTGACGACCCCGCGCTGGAAGCCGAAGGCATCCTCGAAAAGGCCGAAGGCACAGTTCAAAAAGCCGTTGGCAAGGTCAAGGACGCCTTCCGCGGGGCATGACGCTGTACGGCCTGCCCCGTTTCCTGATGTGATGCGAAAGGCAATGACCATGGAAAAGACAAAGAAACCAAAGGCTTCGACGGCGTCAAAGGCCGCAAAGCCGGCCAGCGACTATAAATCCCGCGACCCGGAAGGCAAGACGGCGCCGTCCGACGCGGCGTTTCAAAAGGCATCCGGCAAAGGGAAGTCCGTTCCGAAAAAAGGCTGATCCCTGTGCCGAATGGCCTCGCCGCAGGATCCCTTGTGCGGCGGGGCCCACCATTTTTTCATGAAACCGAGGAGATTCCGATGATTGGTACAGTTCTTATTGTAATCCTTGTCCTGATGCTGATCGGCGCACTGCCGAATTGGTCGCACAGCGCAAAGTGGGGCTATGGTCCCAGCGGCGGGGTCGGCATCATTCTGCTGGTTCTGCTGGTCCTGGTCTTGACGGGTCGGATATGACATCCCGCCCGGCGCAGCCAGAAAACCGGCAACGGATGGCCGCTTTTCAGTGGCGACATTCGGTCGGCGGGTTCAGCGCCGCCGCACCGAATTGCCGCCTGTGATGATGCCGTTGATCAGCGCGGCCGCAGCTGCATTCAGCGCATCCCGGTCGCCCGGTGGCGCGTCTTCATGCGCTAGCGCCGCGTCTTTCAGGATGCCCATGATTTCCTTTTCCGGCAGGATGTTGCGGTCGTTCAGTGCCAACAACAGCGATTCCAGGATCGACAAGGCAGCGGTTCCGGCAATTTCATTGAGCGTGGGCATAAACATACTCTTTCGGTTCAGAAAAATGACGCATCGGGCTTGGGAGTCATGTCGCGATGAGTGTCAACCTTAGGCGCGATCCATGCACGTGGACTGATGCAAAGCAGGATCCGGGACAGTTTCCCGGCTACCCGATCTTGAATATGTTAGTATGGTAAACAACTCCGCGGGGTTCTGTTATGTCTATTCTTGAAAGTCCCCTGACGCGCAAATTGTCCACGTTCGTCGCCCTTGCAGACGAAGATCTGGACAAGCTTGCGCGTTTTCACCGCCGCCGCCGGACGTTCAAGGCCGGGCATCAGATGATTTCCGAAGGCGAAAGGCATCAATCCGCCTTCATTCTGGCCGAAGGTTGGGCCTGCTCGTTCAAGTTGCTGCCGGACGGTGACCGGCAGATTGTGGATTTTCAGGTGCCGGGCGATTTTCTGGGACTGCGCAGCATCCTGTTTCGCACCGCAGATCACAGCACCGAGGCCGTGACGCAAATCGAGGCGTCCGAGGTGCTGTCCTCCGATCTGTTCGAAAGTTTCAATGAGGCGCCGCGTCTGGCTACGGCTGTGTTATGGGCCGCGTCGCGCGACGAGGCGATGGTAGTGGAACATCTGGTCAACCTCGGCCGCCGGTCCGCCGAGGTGCGCATGGCACATTTCCTGCTGGAACTGGGTACTCGACTGAAACTGGTCGGGTTGGGTGACAAGACCGGGTTTGATTGCCCGCTGACGCAATACCATCTGGCCGATGCGCTGGGTCTGAGCGCGGTTCACGTCAATCGCGTGCTACGCCAATTGCGCGAAGACGGTCTGGTCACGTTTCATAAAGGCCGCGTCAGTTACGACAGTTTCGCAGGTCTGGTCGCTCTGGCCGAATTCGATACCGGTTATCTGGATCACGAAGGGCCATTATTGCGGTAAACGGTCCTCCCGGCTATCGGCCAAAGGACAGGATGCATCAGTTCGGGTCGTGCCGGCGCATGCTTTGCGGCTGGAAACGCAATTGCATACGGTATCCGCTTTCCGGGCGGCAGTGGATCGCGTCAGCGCCGCGTTCTTGAAACCCGACAATGGCGGCAACGATCGCTGCCGTCTATTGATTAAATACCATGGGTCGCACGTGGCTGGACTGATGCAGGTTGGTCACGGTGCAATAAATTCTGAATTATAGATTCCCAGTCGGTGCAATAGCAGAAACGGGCGCGGGATTGCCCCGGCCCGTCCCGTTCATTTACGCACGGTTGGTGATCAATTGGTCGGTGTGATGATAATTTCCACGCGACGATTCTGTGCCCGGCCCGCTGCAGTGGAATTCGAGGTGATCGGTTCGTTAAAGCCCCGTCCCGACACGGTGATCCGCGGTGCGGGCGTGCCGTTCGACACCAGAATCTGGGCCACTGCCATCGCGCGGTCAGCGCTTAGCTGGTAATTGAAGGATTGCGAGCCGACGTTGTCAGTGTGCCCCACAACGCGGACCGTCGAACTGGGGTGTCTGCGCAGGCTGTCCGACACCGAACGCAAGGCCGGGCGGAATCCGCTGTCAACAGTCGAAGACGCCGTCGGGAACGTCACGGATTCGGGCAAGATGATCCGCAATTGGCTGCCGGTATTGGTCACACCCGCACCGGTCCCTGTCAGCGATTGGCGCAACTCACGTTCCTGTGCTGCCATTTGCGTGCCAATCGCACCGCCGACAGCCGCCCCGATAACGCCGCCAATCACGGTGGATCTGGTATCGCCGCCGATGATCTGCCCTGCGGCAGCGCCGGTCAGGCCGCCGACGACTGCGCCGGTACCCGGCTGATTGCGTGCGCCATTGTTATAGGTGCACCCGGCCAACGCCACGGTAATTGCCACCACGCCAATCGTGATCTTCGATTTCTGAAACTTGCCCATGTATATTTTCCTTTCGTCGGAACATTCTGCACGGCCCATGCCGGACAGAGTGCACCAAATATTCCAAATCATCGCATTTTCCGGTGGCGGATGCGCTGATTTGCGTTAGCGGGTAACGTGGGTTTATTCCGGATTCTGATGGGGCCTCAGCCCGTCACCACTCCGTCGCCGACCACGATCTGCCGCCGGCACAGGGCTGCGATCTTTTCGTCATGGGTCGAGATCATGAATGTCGTGCCTTCGTCGCGATTGATGTCCGCGATCAGGTCCATCACCTGTTTGGCCGACACGCGGTCCAGATTGCCGGTGGGTTCATCCGCCAGCACCAGTTCGGGCTGGTTCATCAGCGCGCGCGCGACCGCCACGCGTTGTTTCTGCCCGCCAGACAGGTTGGTGGACGGAAAATCGATCCGCTCCTCCAGCCCCATCCGCACCAGCAATTCGCGCCCCCGCGCGCGGGCGCTGGCGGTTTCGCGGCCCTCGCGGATCGCGGTGGGACAGATCACGTTTTCCAGCGCGGTGAAATCCGGCAGCAAGTTGTGAAACTGGAACACGAACCCGATGTGCCGGTTGCGAAATTCGGTCAGCGCGCGGTCATTGGCGGCCACCAGATCCTGCCCCAGCATCGTGTAATGCCCCGATGTCGGCTGCATCAGTGTGCCAAGGATGGTCAACAGCGTGCTTTTGCCCGACCCGGACGGGCCCAGCAGCGCCGCCATTTCGCCCACCTCCAGTTGCAGCGACAGGCCGCGCAGCACGCGGGTTTCAGCCTCGCCCTCGCCGAATGTCTTGAACAGATCAGTGATCTGCAACAGCGCGGTCATTGCCCGATCGCCGTGACCGGATCGACCCGCGCCGCCGCCCGCGCCGGCAGGATCGAGGCCAGAATGGCCCCTATCACCGTCAACGTGATTGCCAGCCCATAGGACCCCTGCGTGATATCCATCGGCAATGTGCCCGACCGGAACTCGTCGCGCGGCGGAAACGGCAACAGCGCAAGATACCCCAACCCCGCGCCCGTCAGTCCGCCCAGCAACCCGACCAATGCGCCCTGCGTGACAAAGACAAAGATCACGAACCCCTGCCCCGCCCCCATCGCCCGCATGATGCCGATTTCGGGCCGGCGGCGGTAGGTGGACAGCAACAGAGCCGAGGCGACCCCGATCACGATGGTGATCAGCGCGAAGGATTTCAGGAAATACCCGGTCTGCGCCTGCGCATCCAGCGCCTCCATCAACTGTTCGGCGCCATCGGTCCAGGGCAAGGCGTCCAATCCCGTAAGGGCGCTGATGCGGGTCGCGGTGGCGTCGGCGGCGTTCAGGTCGAACAGCTTGATTTCGATCCGGGTGACGCCTTGTGGCAGCACAAACAGCGTGCGCGCGGTGGGCAGGCTGACATAGACGCTGCCCGCATCCAGCCGGCCGTTGCCGGTGTCGTAGATGCCCGACAGCGTCAGCACCATGGCAACCCCGGCCGCCGATTGCAGGCGCAACGTCTGCCCCAACCGCAACGACAGGTCATCGGCCAGGGTCTGGCCCAGTATGATCTGGCCCGACGCCAGCCGTTCCGTGCCTGATGTGATGTAGCCGCGCAGGTCCAGAATTGCCGATTCGCGCCCCGGTTCCACCCCGGTCACCGTCACCTGCGCCACCAGCGCGCCACGCGTCAGGAACCCCGCGCCGGTGATCTGCGGCGATACCGCCTTGACCCCCGGCACAGTGGCGATCAGCGGGATGAACGTCGCTGCTTCGGCCAGCGTGGCGGTTCGGGCACGGGCGCGTTCGGTCACCGCCAGCACCTGACCATCCGGGGCGATCAGCAGCGGCGGGTCAGTGTCCTCGGCGGTGATCGTCACGTGGCTGATATCCCCCACCGTGCGCGACAGGATGAATTGCGCCAGCCCGCCGATCAGCGCCGACATGAAGATGAAGATGAACACGCCCACCGCCACCCCTAGCACCAAAAGCGCCGTCTGTGCCTTTGAGGCGGTCAGATACCGCGTGGCGATCTTCAGCGCATACAGCATCAGGGTTGCGCCCGTTGCACGGTCTGGCCCGCGGTGATGCCGGTCGCGTCCTGGATCACCACATCGCCCGGCAAAAGACCGTCCGTCACGATCAGACGCGCGGCGGGCCAGTCGATCACCTGCACCGCGCGGCGTTGGGCGGTGCCATCCGCTATCACAAAGACGCCGCCGTCCGCCGTGATCGCGGCGCGTGGCACTGTGATGGCGGCATCGCGGCGGTCCACGATGATGTTGGTGGCCACCGTCAATCCGACCGGCGCGACGACATCCGTGTCGAACGCCAGTTGCAACGCCAGCCCCCCGGTGGTCGCCTCGACCCGCTGCGACACGAAACTGACCCGGCCGGTCCGCGTCGCGGTTTCGCCCGCCAATTGCATCACGGTAGGCTGGCCCACACGGATCTGGGTGGCGTAGGCCTCGTCGACGTCGGTTTCCACGATCAGGGCCTTCAGATCGGCGATGGTCATCAGCCGCGTCGCCGTGTCGATCGTTTGGCCCTGTTCCACATTGCGCACCAGAACTGTGCCGGACAGCGGCGCGGTCAGGGTATAATTTGCCAGCGTCGCGCGTGTCTGATCGACTTGGGCGCTGGCGCGCGCCACCTCTTGGACGGCGGATTGCAACGCGCGCGTCGCAGCTTCCAACGTGGTGCGCGGCACATTGGCCCCCAACGCGGTGGTCCGCGCCAATGTATCTTCGGCCTGTGCCTGCTCTACCAGTGCGGCATCCAGCCCCGCCATCGTCTGGCGCAGCACCGCCTGCGGGGTTGTCGCATCCAGACGCGCGACCACATCGCCCACCGCAACTACATCGCCCTCGGCCACCGGCAGATCCGCCAGCACACCGCCGACCTGCGCCTGCACCTCGACCGATTGTCGCGCCGCAATGCGCCCGTTGACAGCCAGAACCCGCGTCGTCGGCGCCAGCGCCGCGATTTCCACCGCAACCGGCACCGGCCCGGCGACCCAAGGCTGAAAATACATCGCCGCGGCGCCGCCGCCTGCCAGCACGAGGCCCGCCAGCCAGACCCAGCGCCGCCGCGTCGGGCGGGGTGCCGGCGCGGGAGGCGGCTCCGGCGATGCGCGCAATGCGGGCACCTGCGCGCCGGCCATCAGCGGTGCGGGCGCCGCTATGGCGGGCGCGACCGGGTCCGGCGGCGTGGAAGGTGATTTGGTCATTGTCGGCTCTGGTCCCGGAATTGTCCCGCGCCGAACCCTAGGCCGGCGGCCCGCGGAATGCGCTGATCTGTATCAGGGATTGCATGACACGGGCGCCGGGAAAAGCCCGTGATGCGCGATTGGCGTCCGATTTGTGGCGGGCCGACCCGCTGCACGACTGCCGGTCACGGACCGGCTTTGCCATTCCGGCGGCAAAAATGCAGCGGGCCCCACCCAAACCGACCATGAAACGACCGGATACTCGCAAAGACCCGGCGAACCGGGTCGGTTTTTTCATGACAGGCAGACACGAAGCGATTAATGGGAAAAGACTTTACGGTTTCCCCGGCCGCGGATGAGGGTTCGATGCAGGTTCTGAACGGATATCTGAAAAAACACAGCGAAGCCTTGGTAAAGGATGTCGGCATCGAAGCCGCCTGCCGGCTGTCCGGCAAATCCAAAGCCACGCTTGGCCGCTATTATTCCGACACCGAGGAACACGCGGATCGGTTCATGCCCATCGACACGGTGGCACAGCTAGAGGCCGCGTCATCGTTTCCGCATGTCACGGCGGCGCTGGCCGATTTGCGTGGCATCACGCTCAGCCACGAGGAACGCGGCGATAACGCGCCCCGCAAAGGCGGCGTGAACGCGGATGTTATCACGCTCAGCCAGCGCTTTGCGATGCTGATGGCGGAATACAACCTTTCGATTTCAGATGGCAAGATTTCTGCCAACGAGGCCAAGCGGCTGTTGCGGGAAACGCTGACGATCCAGCAGGTGCTGATCGACATGAAACTGCATCTGGAAGAAGAAACCGAATAGCGCGTCAGGTGCTGGCGCGACCGGCGCGGTAGCCCAGAACGGCGGCGGCCAGCAGCCCGTTGCCCGACAGATAACCGGCATCTCCCGCCCCCGACACACCGCAGGCCGCCCCGCCCCCGGCCCACAGATTGCCCAAAGGCCCGCCGTCCTGCGCCAGAACACGACCGTTTACGTCCGTCACCAATCCGCCCTGGGTATGGAACAGTGCGCCCGTGACCCGCACCGCCGCATAGGGCGGGGTCAACGGCGCAATACCGTTCAAGGGCCGGCCGAACGCATCCGGCGCGCCGGATTTGGCTGCGTCAAACGCCGCCAGTGTGGCGTGCAGCGGACCAATGGGCAGGCCGGTGACGATCGCCAGATCATCAACGGTCGTGGCGGTTTTCACCGCGCGTTGTGCCTCGGCGTCGCGGAAATCCTGAAACTGCCGGGCGATCCCGGCGATGCGCGCATCAAAGATCGCCCATGCCAGCCCCTCGGGCTGTGCCAGCACGGCGCGCGCCGCTTCGGAATAGCCCTGCGCCTCGTTCCAGAACCGGTCACCGTTCAGGTTGACCTGACAGCCCCCCCCCATGATCGTGGCCCAGGTGATCAGGATGCCATGCGGATGCGCGACATTGCCGTGGCCCTGATAGGCACCGGGATGCCGGATTGCGGCACCTAGCGCGGCACCCCAAAGCATCGCCTCGCCCTGATTGCCGGGATGCCCGAAATACAGCGCGTCGGCGATCGCGGGCATGTGTTGCGCCACCATCGCCTTGTTGCCGCCGAATCCGTTGCAGGCGAGGATCAGCCGGTCGCAACCGATGCTGTCGTTGCTGCCATCGGGGCGGGTGATCTGCACACCCGTTACCCGCGCCACATCGGCATGCAGGGCGGTCACCCGCGCTTCGGTCAGGATGTCGATGCCGGCCTGTTCGGCGGCGGTGCGCAGCGCGTCGATCAATTCGCGCCCTGACCGGGTCGGCAACCCGTGCATGCGGCGCGCGCTATGGCCCGGATAGCTGAAATCGGTGATCACGGTCAGGGGCAGACCGTGGCGGTCCGCCAACCAGTGCAGAACCTCGGCCGCGCCGTCGGTCAACCCCTGTTCCAACGCAGGATCGTTTTCGTGATGTGCCTTGGTGGCGATGTCGGATGCGAACTGCGATGCGCTGTCGGTGATCCCCGCAATCGCCTGCCACCGCGTGCCCGCCGCCGGGATCAACCCTGCCGACAGCGCCGTGGACCCGGATGGCACCGCGTCGCGTTCCAGAACCAGCACCTGCTGCCCCGCCTCGTGGGCTGCCAGCGCGGCAATCAGCCCGCAGGCCCCGGCGCCGATGATCAGCGTTTCAACACGGGCGTCATGCGGAACCGGCATCAGGATCATTTGCCGTCAGCCCCGGCGAAACGCGACCCCACCGCCAGCATGTCCGCCGTGCCGATCCGGTCATTCAGCCCGTCGAAATCATACATCCGGTCGGCAAACGGCGTGTTGGACCCATGCGCCAGCAGGCTGCGGTAATAATCGCCGGCGGTACGCGCCAGCGCGCGCACGATGCCGCCTGGAAAAATCACCAGATTGAACCCCATGGCCTGCAGATCGGACGCGGACTGGATCGGCGTCGTGCCACCTTCGACCATGTTCGCCATCAGGGGCGCGCGGCCCCTGAAGGTCTGCGCGACGCGCGCCAATTCGTCGCCGGTGCGCGGCGCCTCGATGAACAATGCGTCCGCACCGGCGTCAAGATACGCCCCCGCACGGTCGATGGCGGCCGCAAAGCCTTCGACCGCGATCGCATCGGTGCGCGCGATGATCAGTGTGGCGTCACTGGCTCGCGCCTCCGCCATTGCGGCAATCTTGCCCACCATTTCCACGCACGAAATCAGTGACTTGTCGGCCAGATGCCCACAGCGTTTCGGATAGGTCTGATCCTCGACCTGCAACGCATTCGCGCCCGCGCGTTCATAGGCTCGCATGGTGCGCTGCGCGTTAAGCGCGTTGCCGAACCCGGTATCGGCGTCGATGATCACCGGCAGCGCCACCCGGTCACGGATCAGCGCCATGGTATCCGCCATTTCCGACATCGTGGTCAGACCGATGTCCGGCCGCCCCAGCCGGGTATATGCGACGGCGGCGCCGGACAGATACAGCGCCTCGAATCCGGCATCCGCCGCGATGGCCGCTGTCAGCCCGTCATAGATACCGGGCGCGATCAGGATCTGCTGCTTGGACAGCCGGGATTTCAAGGTCATGCCGCACCTTTTATCATCGTGACAGCCTCGGCGCAGGTCATCTGTTCGGTCACGGACGCCAGCGACAGCAGCGTCGCTGCATGCACATCGTCGCGGAACGCCGCGCAGCCATCGGTCAGCACGATCGTGTGCAAGCCCCTCAGATGCGCATCGCGCAGCGTCGACGCTACGCCACCATTCGTCACGATGCCGCCGACGATAAGGGTATCAAGGCCCAGATGGCGCAGGATATATTCCAGCCGTGTCTGATACAGCGCAGAATACGCCACCTTTTCAATTGTGTAATCCGCCGGTTTCAACGTGTCGGTCAGATCGTGGCCGAATGTGCCCGGTTCGAAATCGCCACCCGTCAGAAACGGCCGCAGCCGCGCCAGATGCGGCGCGATCAGAGGGCCGTCGGGGCCCGGCACCAGCGTGAACTGGGCCGAAATATAGACGCCCCCCGCCCTCCGCAGTGCATCCCGCACGGGCGCAATCCGAGCCGGCAAGGCGGTGATCGCCCCAGCAGTCTGCCCCGCACGACCATACGCTCCCGCAGGGTGCAGGAAATCGTTCTGCAGGTCGATGGTCAACAGCGCGGTATTTTGCGGGTTCAGGGTCATGGCGCACCTTCGCGGGTCAGGATCACGTTGCCAAAGCCATCGACGGTGCCGATCAGCCCCGGTTCGATCAGGATCGTGGTGTCGGGCTGTTCCAGCACGGCCGGGCCGGTGATCACGGTGCCGACCGGCAGCACCAGCCGGTCATATATCGCCGCATCGCACCAATTTCCGCCCATGTGAACCCGTCGCGTGGTGCGCGCAAAGACGGGACCGGTAGTTGTGGGGGCAAGCGTCGCCAGATCGAACTTCGGCCGCTGGCCGATAACGGCGGTGCGCAGGTTCAGGATGCGGCTGACGCCACCGGGCAACAGCCGGCTATAAACGCGCAGATAGGCTGCCGCAAACGCCGCTGCGATGTCCGCCACCGTCGGCGGGGTGACCTGATCCCCCGTGATCGTCACCGGCAGCGGTACCGCGACGGTATGGGTCTGTCCGACATAGGCCATGTCCAGTTCGACCGTCACCACCCGCGCCGCGAACGCGCCGCCAGCCGCCGCCAGCATCGCCTGCCCTTGTCCCAGATGATCCGCGATCAGCGCAGCCAGTGCCGTGCCATCCGCCGCCATGGTCAGCGTGTTCACGGTTTGAACGAAATCCGCCCGCATGTCAGCGATCACACAGCCCATGGCCGATGTCACACCCGGATACCGCGGCACGATGGCACGCGACAGGCCGACCTCGGCCAGCATCGCCCCCGCATGCAATGCGCCGCCGCCGCCAAACGGCATGAAGGCGAAATGTTTCGGATCATGCCCGCGCTCGATACTGACCAGCCGGATTGCCCCCGCCATCCGCGAATTGGCGACACGGATGATCGCCTCGGCGGCCTGTTCGGTCGACAGGTTCAACGGCCCGCTGACATGCGCATCGATCGCCGTTCGCGCCGCCGCCACATCCAGCCGCCCACCGCCGATGGGGCGGTCCGGGTCGATGCGTCCCAGCACGATATTGGCGTCTGTCACAGTGGGGCGGGTATTGCCGCGACCATACGCCACCGGACCGGGGTCAGACCCTGCGGATTCCGGGCCGATATTCAGGAGCCCCCCCTTGTCCACCCAGGCGATGGATCCGCCGCCAGCGCCGATGGTCGTGATCTCGATCATCGGCACCCGGATCACCATGCCAAAGTCGATGGCAGTTTGCGCCGCCAGCGCCGCTTGCCCGCCCGCGATCAGCGCCACGTCAAACGAGGTACCGCCCATGTCGCCGGTGATGATGTCAGGAAACCCCGCCGTCTGCGCGATATACGCCGCCGCGATCACGCCTGCCGCAGGGCCGGACAAGGCGGTGCGGACTGGCAAACGACACGCAGTATCGACCGCCATCACGCCGCCGTTCGATTGCACGATCAGAAACTCGCCACCAAACCCCTGACCCTTCAGCGCGGTTTCCAGACGGCCCAGATAACCCGAAACCTCGGGTTGCAGATAGGCGTTCAGCGCGGTGGTCGAAAACCGTTCAAACTCGCGGATTTCCGGCAGGATTTCGGACGAGGCCGCAACATGCGCGTTGGGCCACAACCCGCGCAGCGCCGCAACGGCGGCCTGTTCATTGGCAGGGTTGGCATAGGAATTGACGAACAGCACCGCGACGGCCAGACACCCCTGATCCAGCAGATGCTGCCCCGCCGCACGCACCGCGCCGAGGTCCACGGCAGTGTGGATTTTTCCATCCGCCAGCGTACGTTCTGGCACCTCCAGCCGCAGATCGCGCGGCACCACGGGGGTGAAATCGCCGCGCAGCCCCCATGTGCGGGGCCGGTCGCGGCGGCGCATTTCCAGAACATCGCGAAAGCCCTGCGTTGTGATCACGCCGATGCGCGCACCCTTGCGTTCCAACAGCGCATTGGTGCCAGCGGTCGTGCCATGCACCACGGTCGCCACCGTACCCAGATCCGCCACCCGCTGTGCGATCCCCGCCAGAAACCCTGCGGATTGATCGGGGCGCGACGTTGGCACCTTGGCCACTTCGGCCCGCCCCGTGGCCGCGTCCAGCACAAAGATATCGGTGAAGGTGCCGCCGACATCGACGCCGATCAGGATCGAACCGGTCATGCTGTCACCCTCCGCCATGCGGTTCCGTATGCTTTGTCTGCCGCCTGTTCGCTGACCAGCCCCAGTGCCACATCGCGCGCCACGGTGCCAGGATCACGCGCCACGGCGGGGCCGTAACCGCCGCCACCCGGCGTTTCCAGCCGTACCGCATCGCCACGTGACAACCGCATGCCTGTGCCCTTCGACACCATCGCGGGCGTGGCCCAATCTGCGCCTTGGCTATAGCTGAACCGGTTCAGCGCCGCCGCATCACCGCCTGCGGCCCCCTGCGGAGCATAACGCCCGCGTTCGCCGAACAGAAACACCTCTGCACTTTGTTCCAGCAATTCAATCTCGTAGATCGCGCCCATGCCGCCGCGATGGGTGCCGGCACCGCCGCTGTCGGGCCGTAGCGCCCATTGCCGGAACATCACCGGATAGGCGGATTCCAGAATTTCGACCGGCGGGATCGTCGCGGTGGAAATCGGCGCGTTGCCGTGGTTCAACCCGTCGCCATCGATGCTGCCGCCATGTCCGCCGCCATAGAACGAAAACATCACCCAGCGCCGCCCGTCCGCGCGATGGCCCGCCAGCGACAGCGCATTGATCGTGCCATAGGCGTTGGCCACCACCAGTTCGGGCGCGGCCTGCGCCATCGCGGAAAAAATCACGTCGATCATGCGCAGGATGGTTTCGGTATACCCGCCCGTGGGCGCGGGAAATTCTGCCGCCAACAGGCTGCGGTCCGGCACGATGATGTCCAGCGGGCGCATCACGCCGGCATTGGCGGGCAGGCCGGGAAAGATATGCTTGATCGCCACATAAACGGCGGCAATCGCCGTACCTTTTGAGATGTTCACCGGCCCCGCCGTCGCAGCCGCGGTGCCCGTGAAATCAAGCGTCAGCCGGTCGCCCGCTACCGTCAGCGCCACCTTGATCGGCAGCGGCACGTCGGTGATGCCGTCATTGTCGAGGTAATCCGTCGCCTCCCAACGCCCGTCGGGCAGGGCGGCGACCTCGGCCCGGATCAGCGTTTCGGCGCGGTCCGACAGCGCATCAAGCGCGCCGCGCACCGTCGCTGCACCATATTCCGCCAACAGACCGTCCATCCGCCGCACGCCCAGATCGAGCGCACCCAACTGTCCGTTCAGATCGCCCTGCGCCGACGCCGGCAGGCGGGTGTTGCGCAGGATGATGTCGATCACGTCCTGCTGCACCGCGCCTGCGCGCATCACCTTGACCGGGGGCAGCACGAACGCCTCTTGGAAAACTTCGGTCGCGCGCGGGTTATAATTGCCGGGCACCGCACCGCCAACGTCATGCCAATGGCCGACCGAAGCCAGATAACAAAACAGCGCGCCGTCATGATAATAGGGCCGCACTAGCCGCATGTCTGACAGATGCGTGCCGCCGATATGCGCGTCGTTGAAGATATACACGTCGCCATCGGCCAGATCACCGTCGCGCGCCGCCTTGTCGATCACCGCCTTGACCGCAAAGGCCATCACGCCGACAAAAATCGGCAGACCGGATTTGCCTTGTACCAACGTGTCGCCGGTGCTGGCGTGATATAACCCGTGGCTGGCGTCATGCGCCTCGGCGATGATCGGGTTGAAGGCGGACCTGAACAGCGTCGCGTCCATTTCGTCGGCGATCTGTTCCATCCGGCCCGACAGCACGGCAAGGGTGATGGGGTCGATCATTGTGCGCCACCTTTGGCACGATCCTGTGCCTGCATTTCGGCGATGTCTTTCCACACGTCCTGCCGCATGATAAGCCCGCCAGCCACTTCGAACATGTCGATGAAAAGGATCCCTGCAAACTGCGTGACATCCGGCCATTCG
>JBBRCF010000072.1:0-17321 GCA_038205135.1 Rhodobacterales bacterium | reverse complement strand
CTGGACAAGACCTATGACGCGTGGGCCGCCGACGCGCTGGCCCGCGTCGCCGAACGTCCCGAGGCCGCGCCGTTTCGCGCCGCGCTGTCGGGCCTGTCGTCGGACGCCCGCCACGATGAACCGACCGCGCAGGCACTGGCGCGCGCCTTTACCGACTACCTCAGTGCCGCCCGGATGGCGGGGTTTTCCGATTGCACGCCGGGACGGTTCCTGATGCCGGGCGAACTGGCCGGGTCGCCGGCACTGACCTTTGCTCCCCTGCCGGAAACGGCGGCAAAGCGCGGCAGCCTGCGCCGCGAAATGGAACGGCGGTTCGAAGCCTACAAGGCGCAAGTGGTCAAACCGTTCTTCCGCGATCATTTTTCCCGGATCGACCGGCAGGTGGTGCTGGTCGATGCGCTGGGCGCGATCCATGCCGGGCCGTCGGCGGTGGCAGATCTGCGCGGCGCGATGGGCGATCTGCTGGCGGCGTTCCGGCCGGGGGGCAATGACATTCTGTCACGGCTGTTGCGTGGCAAACGGGTGGAAAAGATCCTGTTCGCGGCCACCAAGGCCGACCACCTGCACCATTCACAGCATGGCCGCCTGACCGCGATCATGCAGGCGCTGCTGCGTCAGGCGCGGGACCGCGCCGATTTCGCGGGCGCGCGCACGTCGGCGATGGCGATCGCCGCGCTGCGCGCCACCGTGGAACAGACGATGACGCATGGCGGCCGTTCGGTGGATGTGGTGCGCGGCACATTGCAGGACACCGGGCGGCAGGCGGCGTTTTACCCTGGCGAACTGCCCGAAGATCCGGCTCAGCTGTTGTCGCAGGCGCAGGATGGCGCCCACCGCTGGCTGGATGGCGCGTATCAGGCGATGCGCTTTGCCCCGGCCGTGCTGCGGTTGAAACCCGGCGAAGGCCCGCCGCATATCCGACTGGACCGTGCGGTCGAATTTCTGATCGGGGACCGGTTGTGACCGGGCCCCAAAAGCGGGCCCGGAATCGGGCCGCGCCCCCGACTGCGCCCCCGACTGCGCCCCCGACCGTGACCGGACCGGACCGGGCCCGGCTCTGGCATCTGCCGGGGCTTTTGGCGGTGCTGTGGTCCTTTACCCGGTCCACGCCCTGGTTGCCGGTCACGCGGTCGCGGCTGACAGATCTGCATCTCATGGCCGGGATGATCCGGCGCGGCGAGGTGCAGATGCTGCGCGACGGGGCGCGACCGGTGGCGTTTCTGGCCCGCGACAACGCCTATGTTAAGGCACTTTACGTGTTGCCCGGCTGGCGGGCGCAGGGCGCGGGGTCGCGCCTGCTGACCGAAGCACAGGAAAACGCCGCCGCGCTGGAACTGTTCACTCATGTGCGCAACACCGCCGCGCGCAGGTTTTACGCCAGGGCCGGGTTCATCGAGGCCGAAGGATCTTTGGAAAACGACGAAAGCGTGCCGGATCTGCGCATGGTCTGGCGGCGTCCCGGGCCGGGGGCCGGCGCGCGCGTGACCGCAACCGAAAGGGCAGGGCGATGACCAAAGGACCGGTTTTGATCGATCTGGACGGAGAACCCCTCGTTTCGCCCGCCGAGGCAGCGGAGGTCCCCGATCCGGAGAGGCCGGACCTGCCGGCGGGCCGCGCAATGCAGACCGCCGCGGCGATGGCCGGCCGGCGCGGCGGATGGCTGGGCCGCTGGTTTCTGGGACTGGCGGCATCGCTGGTTCTGGCGCTGGCGGGGCTGTGGGCCTGGGACACGGCGGTGGCTCTGATCGCGCGCGCCCCGTTGCTGGGCTGGGCATTGACGGCGCTGATCGTAGCCTTTGGTGTTGTGCTGCTGCTGCTGGCCCTGCGGGAACTGATCGCCATGGCACGGCTGGGCCGGATCGATCGTGTGCAGGGCCGGGTGCGCGCCGCGATGACCGACGGCACACTGGCCGTTGCCCGAAAGGCGTTGGCCGACCTGCGCGCGCTTTATGCGGCCCGTGCCGATCTGGCCTGGGGGCGCGACCGCTATGACGCCCGCGCGCCCGAGGTTATGGACGCCGACGCGTTGTTCGCCCTCGCCGAAACGGAACTGATGCTGCCGCTGGATAGCCAGGCCGCCCGCGTGGTCGAAGCGGCCGCGCGCCAGGTCGCGACGGTGACCGCAGTGGTGCCGCTGCCGCTGGCCGATGTGGTGGTGGCACTGGCATCGAACCTGCGGATGATCCGGCAGGTCGCGGAAATCTATGGTGGACGCGCCGGCAGCTTTGGCAGTTGGCGCCTGATGCGCGCGGTCATGGGCCATCTGGTCGCGACGGGCGCAGTGGCGATGGGTGACGATATGCTGGGGTCGCTGTTGGGGGGCGGGCTTCTGGCCAAACTCTCGCGCCGCTTCGGTGAAGGCCTGGTCAATGGCGCCCTGACCGCCCGCGTGGGTCTGGCCGCGATGGAAGTGTGCCGCCCGATGCCGTTTTCCCCCGCACGCCGCCCATCGGTGTCCGGCACCGTCAAACGCGCGCTGACCGGGCTGTTCGGCAACTAGGCGGAGCGGCTGCGCCGCGCATTCTTGTCTCGTCGTCGCCGTCGGCTCCTTCTCGGCGGGCCTCCGGCAGGGTTATTTAAGAACCAGAGAATGCAGGGCGCCGCGTTTTCGGCTTCTCTGGTTCTCATATACCCCGGGGCAGGCCCCGGACCTGATCCGGGGCGGGGGGCAGCGCCCCCCTCCGCCTCAGCCATGGGCGCGGGGATGGCTGGCCTGGTAAACCTCCATCAGCCGTACCTGATCGACGGCGGTGTAGGCCTGCGTGGTGGACAGCGACGCATGACCCAGCAATTCCTGGATCGCGCGCAGATCGCCACCCGCGTTCAGCAGGTGGGTGGCAAAGCTGTGGCGCAGCGCATGCGGCGTGGCAGATGCGGGCAGGCCCAACTGGTGCCGCGCCATTTCCATCGCCTTTTGCACCAGCCGCGGGTTCAGCACCCCGCCGCGTGCGCCACGAAACACCGGCTGATCTGCCGCCATCGGACAGGGGCACAGACGCACGTAGCCGGCCACGGCGGCCTGCGCGGCGGGCAATACCGGAATGCGGCGATCCTTGCCGCCCTTGCCGCGTACCGTCAGCGCCTGACCCAGCGGCAGGTCCGCGCCGGTCAGCGCCAGCGCCTCGGATATCCGCAGGCCGCAGCCCCACAGCAGCGTCAGCACCGCGGTATCGCGCGCCGCGATCCAGGGTTCGGATGCATTCGCATCCGTGCGCGCCAGCAGGTCATGCGCAGCGGCGGCCGAAATGGGCCGTGGCAAAGGTCTGCGGAATTTGGGTGCGCGCAGCGACAGGACCGTGGTGGCATCGAACCCGTCGCGGTCGGCCAGCCAACCGACAAAGCCCCGGATCGCCGACAGTTTCCGCGCCAGCGACCGGGACCCCACATCATGGGCGCGCTGATCCGCCAGAAAGGCGCGCAGGTCGGATTGCGTCAACGCGCGAATTTGTGCGATGCCGCCTGTGCCGCCCTGATGCCGCGCCAGAAACCCCAGAAAATCCGCCAGATCGCGGCCATAGGCCGTGCGCGTATTCTGTGCCGCCCCTTGACGCGCCACAAGACCGGCCAGCCAATCTTCCACCGCTTGTGCCAACGCCTCGGAGAACTGGGCGGGGGCGGCCGCGGTCACGACAACCAGCGCCGCATCGTGCGTTCGAACACGCCCGCAAAGAACCCGAGCAGATCAGTGCCGTGCTGTGGCGAAAACAGATGCGGATCCTCGGCCCCGAACACCAGCATGCCGGGCAGGCGGCCCTTGCCGAAATCCAGTTTCAGGCAGGCTTCGGAGCGGATCCAGTCGGCCGCCTCGCCATAGATCGCCGGGCTGCCGCCCTGCAACTGGCGCAGTGTGACCTGACGCACCGGCGACGCCCGGCCTTGTGTCAGATAATCCACGATGAAACCGGGTTCGGCCACCGCCAGCACATCGCCCAACCGTTTTATTGCCGGGTCGCGGTCGTTCTGTACCGATTCCAGCACCAGCCGCACCACATCGACGCGCAGGATATCCGCGACTTCACCACCCATACCGCGCAGGAACTGCTCGAAACTGACCGGGTCCAGCATCTTCAGCACCGCGCGGTGCACCTGATTGGTGCCGGCGAGGTTTTCATAAGCCGCCGCGATCACCGACCGGTGGGTATCTTCCAGCCGGTCCAGCCGCGCCTCCAGCCGTTCCATGGCAATGCCGCGCAGGTCGACGATATTGCCGCCCATCGCGCGTTCGTTCGCCGCGATCAATGCGCGCATCACATCCTGATCTTCCAGGATCACGTCCGGCTCGGAGATGATCCGTTCGCGGAGCGTGTCGTCGATTGCCGGTCTGGTGATCATGTGCTGCACTGCCCTTGCTCGGTCCGTAGCGGGCCTTTGCGGCCTCTGGTCTGACGCGGCATATCACAGGATCGGCCGCGCGGGTTCGGTTTTTTGATCGTGTTTTAGTCGTCCTGTGCCCACCGGCCCAGTCTGTCAATCGCCACGACCGGGCTGACCCCCGCACAAGAGGCATCTGCGGCGTGGAAGGCACAGACAGGCGGGATCAGAGGATCTTTTGCCCGGTCTTGGCCCAGTCGGCCATGAAGGTTTCCAGACCCTTGTCGGTCAGGGGATGCGCGGCCAGCGCCTTGATGACCGACGGTGGCGCGGTAATGACATCGGCGCCCATCAGTGCGCATTGGGTAACATGGTTCGCGGTGCGGATCGACGCGGCCAGAATTTCGGTGCCGAAACCATAATTGTCATAGACCTGCCGGATGTCGCTGATCAACTCCATCCCGTCCAGATTGATGTCGTCCAGCCGACCGATGAAGGGCGAGATGAACGTCGCCCCCGCCTTGGCCGCAATCAGAGCCTGATTGACCGAAAAACACAGAGTGACATTGACCATGGTGCCTTCGGCCGACAGCACGCGGCAGGCTTTCAGCCCGGCCCAGGTCAGCGGCACCTTGACGGCGATGTTGTCGGCGATCAGGGCCAGCTTACGGCCCTCGGCGATCATGGCGTCGGCATCCAGCGCGACAACTTCGGCCGACACCGGGCCATCGACCAGACCCGCAATCTCGCGCGTGACTTCCAGAATGTCGCGGCCCGATTTCAGGATCAGCGAGGGGTTGGTGGTCACGCCATCGGCCATGCCCAGATCGGCCAGTTCGCGGATCGCGTCCACATCGGCGGTATCGACGAAGAATTTCATGGCCCCGGCCCTTTCGCTTTGGGTTCCCCTTTTCGCTGCCACGCATTACCCCAGACACATGCGTTGCGTAACCCCCATTGGCAGACGAGGCAGGCCGTGACCGGCGATCCTGTGGCAGAGTGGTTCCCGGCGGGGGCCCGGCTGGGCGTGCTGACCGCGGAACCGCTTGGCCTGGTACTGGATTACCGCGCGCCGGACGGCGGCTGCGCGTTGGGTGCGTTCGTCGAGGTGCCGCTCGGCCCGCGCAAGGTGCCCGGCGTGGTCTGGGGCGCGGGGGCGGGGGATTACGACGCCACTAAGCTACGCGCCGTGGGCCGCGTGATCGAGGTGCCGCCCTTGGATGGCGCGATGCGGGCGTTTCTGGAACGGGCGGCGGACTATACGCTGACGCCGCTGAACGCGATGCTGCGGTTGGCGACGCGCGCGCCGGGGCTGGGCGTGCCGCCCGCCGCGCGCCGCGTGTACCGTGTGACGGGGCGGGAACCGGCGCGCATGACCGATGCCCGCGCCCGGGTGCTGGAGGTATTCGCCGGGCTGGGCGGGGCGGCCCTGACGCTGGCCGAGGTGGTGGCCGCGTCTGGCGTCACCGCATCGGTGGTCAAGGGGCTGGTCACGGCGGGCGGGTTGTACGAGGAGGACGCGCCGCGAGATCTGCCGTTTCCGTATCTGGACCCCGACCGCGCGGGCAAACCGCTGAACCCCGCTC
Organism: Rhodobacterales bacterium; assembly: GCA_038205135.1. Classification (GTDB taxonomy): domain Bacteria; phylum Pseudomonadota; class Alphaproteobacteria; order Rhodobacterales; family Rhodobacteraceae; genus UBA9554. Next base: position 11,424 of record JBBRCF010000072.1, on the reverse strand, counting down.
AGGCCGATGCGGCGGCCGTGTTGACCGCGCGCGTGGCGGCGGGGGGCTATGGCACGGTGCTTTTGCAGGGCGTGACCGGGTCCGGCAAGACCGAGGTCTATCTGGAGGCGGTCGCGGAATGCCTGCGCAGCGGTCGGCAGGCGCTGGTGCTGCTGCCGGAAATCGCGCTGACGTCGGAATTTCTGACGCGGGTCGAGGCGCGGTTCGGCGCGCGGCCCGCCGAATGGCATTCCGGCGTCACCGCAACCGAACGCCGCCGCACCTGGATGCAGGTGGCGCTGGGTGGCGCGGCGTTTGTCGTCGGCGCGCGGTCAGCGCTGTTCCTGCCGTTCCGCGATCTGGGCCTGATCGTGGTCGATGAAGAACACGACGGGTCCTACAAGCAGGAAGAGGGCGTGTTGTATAACGCCCGCGACATGGCGGTGCTGCGCGCCGCGATCTGTGGCGCGCAGGTGGTGCTGGCGTCGGCCACGCCCAGCTTGGAAAGCTGGGCCAATGCCGAGGCCGGCAAATACACCCGGCTGGTGCTGGCCGACCGGTTCGGCACCGCCACCCTGCCCGACATGCGCGCGATCGATCTGCGGGCCGAGGACTTGCCCGCGGGGCGCTGGATATCGCCCCGTCTGCGCGCCGCCGTGGCAGCCCGGATCGCGGCGGGCGAACAGGCGCTTTTGTTTCTGAACCGGCGCGGCTATGCGCCCATCACGGTGTGTCGCGCCTGCGGGAACCAGATCGGCTGCCCGCATTGCGACGCGCGCATGGTGGAACACCGGTTCCTGAACCGGCTGATCTGTCACCAATGCGGCGAATCGTCCCCGATCCCCACCGTCTGCCCGGCCTGCAAGGTCGAGGGCAAGCTGGCCGTGCTGGGCCCCGGCGTCGAACGGCTGGCCGAAGAGGCGCAGGCAGTGTTTCCCGGCGCGCGGGTTGCGGTGCTGTCATCCGACATGGCGGGCAGCGCGCGCGGGCTGAAGGCAGAAATCGCCGCGATTGCCGCAGGTGGCGCGGATGTCATCATCGGCACGCAATTGGTGGCCAAGGGGCACAACTTTCCGCTGCTGACGCTGGTAGGGGTGATCGACGCGGATCTGGGTCTGCAAGGGTCCGACCTGCGCGCGGCGGAACGCACGTTTCAACTGGTCCGTCAGGTGGCGGGGCGGGCCGGCCGGGCCGAGGGCGCCCGCGGGCTGGCACTGATCCAGACACTGCAACCCGACCACCCGGTGATCCAGGCAATACTCGCCGGCGATGACGAAGCGTTCTGGCGCGCCGAGGCTGATGGCCGCCGCGCCGCCGGGATGCCGCCCTATGGCCGGCTGGCGGGCATCATCATCTCGGCCCCCGAGGCGCAGGCGGCGTTCGATCTGGGCACGGCACTGGCGCGGCGCGACGGGCCGTTGCGCGCGATCGGCGCAGAACTGTACGGCCCCGCACCCGCGCCGATCGCGCGCATCCGCGGGCGGCACCGGGTGCGGCTGCTGGTCAAGGCCCCCAAGGGCGTGGCGCTGCAAGCCGCACTTGGCGTCTGGGCCGCGCAGGTGAAACTGCCGGCCAACGTACGCCTTGCCATCGACATCGACCCGCAGACTTTCTTTTAACGGATCAGCCGCGCCTTTACGCCGTCCAGCGCCAGCGCCAGCAGACCGGCACCCAAGCCCCAGAACGCCGCCCCGATGCCAAAGGCCGCCACGCCCGATGCCGTCACCGCGAATGTCAGGATGGCGGCGAACCGGCGTGGTTCATCCGCCATCGCCACCGTGATCGCCCCGGTCAGCGCGGGGATCAGCGCCAGCCCTGCCACGCTGACGACCACGGCCGTCGGCAGCGCCAGCATCGCCGGCAGGATCACCGGCGTCAGCCAGCCGATGGTGACCCACAGCGCGCCATAGACAAGGCCCACACGCCAGCGCCGGTCGCGGTCGGGGTCCACGTCATCGCCCATGCAGATCGCTGCCGTGATCGCCGCCATGTTGAACGTGTGCGCCCCCAAGGGCGCGATCAGCATGGACCCCAGCCCGCTGGTGACCAGTGCCGCGCGCACCGGGGGGGCGTAACCATGCGTTGCCATCACTGCGAACCCCGGCAGGTTCTGCGACGCCATCGTGACCAGATACAACGGCACGCCCAATCCCAGCATCACCGCAGCGTCAAAGCGCGGCAGCACGAACGCAAAGGGCAGGGCGACCAGCCGCGCGCCCTCGGACGGCTGCCAGCCCAAAGCCAGCCCCAGCGCGAGCGTCGCCAGCACCGCATACAGCGGGTTCCACAACCGCACCGCCAGAAACACCGCGATCAACGGCAGGACCAATCCGGGACTGATGGTCGCCTGCCGGGCCACCGCCATCACAAATGGCAACAGCACCCCCGCCAGCATCGCCGCCGCCACCGATCCGGGGATTGCCCGCACCGCGCGGCCCAGCAGAGGGATCGCCCCCGTCAGCGCGATCAGCCCGCCCGCCAGCACGAATGCGCCCGCCGCCGACGCCAGACCGACGCCCGTGGTGGCCGCGATCAGCGCCGCCCCCGGCGTGGACCACGCCAGCACAACCGGCACCCGCGCATACAGGCTGAGGCCCGCGCCGCACAGCCCCTTGGCCACGGACACGGCGGCGACCCAACTGATGGTCTGCGCAGGTGTCGCACCCACCGCCGCCGCCGCCGCCAGCACAAGTGCGACCGACGCGCCGTAACCGACCAACATCGCGACCAGCGCGGCAGACAGATGGGACAGGCGCATCAGGATCCCCGCGGCAACAACCGCGCCAAGGGAGCGTGTTTTCAGGGCCGGGGCAAGCCCGCAACTTCAGCGCCGGATCGTGGGGTTCAGGATCAGACGGCGACCGCCGCGCCGCTGCGCTGATCGACCAGCACATCCGTCACCATCGCCCCGATCCACATCGACAGCAGCGCAAGCCACGCGGTGGCAGCAAAGATCGACCCGCCGGTTACGCCATTGCCGATGGCACAGCCGCCCGCCAGCATGCCGCCGAACCCCATCAGCACCGCGCCCGTCATCGCGCGGCGCATGTTCGCTTCGCCCTCGAAGCCCTGAAACTTGAATTCACCCGCCAACGATGCGGCAATAAAAGACCCCAGAAACACGCCCGGCACCAGCCCGACGTCGAATTCCAGAAAATTCCCGCGGTCCAGCACGAACATCAGTGTCGCGGCCGACGGGCCGGTAAAGGTGGCCGAGGCCACGGATACGGGGTCGAACGCGATCTGCGACAGGGTAAAGGTCAGCACCCAGCCCAATGCGACCGCAAACCCTACACCCGCGCCAAACACCAGACGTGCCGCGCCGAGGCGGTTCTTGCGCGCCACCCATAATGCCACCCCTGCGGTAAACAGACCCAGCGCCAGACCCGACCAGTCGGGCAGGTTCAACGCCTCGATCAGATTGATGTTTCGCCCGCCCGGCGTGGTCCACAGCCCCGCCAACCCGTCGCGGACCGGGGCCAGATACCCGCTGAGGCTCATCTGCGCCACTACGGCAAAGATCAGGCCCGACACGACGGATCGCAGGTTGCCCGTGGCCGCCATCACCAACAGCCGCCCCGAACAGCCGCGCGCCAGCACCATGCCCACGCCGAACATCAGACCGCCAAGAATGGCCCCCGACCATGATCCCGACACCGACATCATCCGCGCTTCTTCGGGGCGGAACAGGCCCAGCAATGTCGCCGCCTGCACCCAGACGACGGCGGTGGAAAACGTCAGCAGCCAGACCGCCAGTTTGTCATCCCAAAGGCCCCGCGCGAAACTGACCGTGGCGGCGCGCAGACAGAATTGCGATCGCTGCGCCGCGATGCCGAAAACCGTGCCGGTGATCAGCCCGATCAGGGCGGCGGTGGGCTGTTCGCCGATGCGTTCGACAAGCGGCAAAAGATCTGGCGATGACAGGGCCATGCGTTCCTCCGGGTGCGGATTCGCGCATGAATGCGCCAAAGCGGTGCGCCGCGCCTTGATCCAGATCAGACACGGCGGGCGGGGCTGCGCATGAGGATGCAGGCGCGCGCGAAACCGTCATGGGCATGTCGTTTCCGTCGGCGCAAACGCCCTTTCACGCCCTAGAACAGCCGCAACGGCAAGGCGGGGCGGCGGACATGAGCGGATCAATGGTGCAGGGCGCAGTGAACCCCGTGGACATCCACGGCGGGGAGATGTGCGAAAGCGTCGCCGATCCGGCGGGAGCCATGGTGGCTGCGGCCATGTTCGCGCTGGCGGCGGGGCCGGGCGGGGCCGTGAAAGGGTCTGTCCAAAGCCCTGTGCGGATCGACCTGATGGATCTGGCCCTCGAAGGCGGTACGGACCCTGCCTTTGGGTCGGTGCGCTGGCGCACGCTGTTCTGTGCCGACCGGACCCCGACAGCGGGTGTCGTGATGGGGGTGGCCGAATTTGCGCCCGGCGGCACCCTGCTGCCGCATCGCCATCCGCCCGCCGAGGTGTATTTCGGCCTTGCAGGCAGCGCAACTGTCACGGTTGACGGCGTGGCACACCTGATGGGTCCGGGCACCGCGCTGTTCATCCCGGGCGATGCCGAACATGGCACCCTCGCCGGGCCCGACGGATTTCGGTTGCTGTATGTGTTTCCGCAGGATCGGTTTTCCGATGTGGACTACCACTTTTCACCGATATGACGCGGGTCTGATCCCGGCCTGATCCCGGCCTGATCCCGGCCTGATCCCGGTATGATCCTGGCCTGATCCCGGTCTGCCGGGCCGCAGCCATGTCCTGAATGCATGGCAGGCATCTGACCGCACGCAACCCCGTAGCAGGGGCCGTGGAAACGGCGTAACACGGGCGTCATGAAAACCTTTCCGCTTGAACAGGCGCACAGCCTGCCCCGTTGGCGACAGCCTGTCGCGCTGTTGTTCCTGATGGCCGTGGCGATGCCGATTGCATTCGCCACTTGGTCGGCGCTGTTGAACAACTTTGTCATCACGGTCGCACAATTTGACGGGTCCGACATCGGCTGGCTGCATTCGGTGCGCGAAATTCCGGGGTTTCTGGCCATTGGCGTGATCGCGGTGCTGCTGGTGATGCGCGAACAGGTGCTGGCGGTGACGTCGCTGATCCTGCTGGGCGTCGCCATTGCGATGACGGCGTGGTTTCCGACGATGGGCGGCATCCTGATGATCACGCTCTTGTCGTCGATCGGGTTTCACTATTACGAAACGGTGAACCAGTCGCTGCAACTGCAATGGCTGCCAAAAGACCGCGCGCCGCAGATGCTGGGCCTGCTGCTGGCGGCGGGGTCGGCGGCCACGCTGGTGGCTTATCTGGCCATCATAATGACGTGGCAAGCCTTCGACCTCAGCTACAATACCGTCTACATGATTGCGGGCGGGGCGACGGCGGCGCTGGCGGTGCTGGCGCATTTTGCCTTTCCGCAATTCGAAAGCCCCAATCCGCAGTTGAAACGCATGGTGCTGCGACGGCGGTATTGGCTGTATTACGCGCTGCAATTCATGGCGGGCGCGCGGCGGCAGATCTTCATGGTGTTTGCCGGGTTCATGATGGTGCAGAAATTCGGGTTCGATGTGCACCAGATCACCACGCTGTATCTGATCAACCTGATGGCCAACATGTTCGTGGCCCCGATCATGGGCCGCGTGGTGGCGCATTTCGGGGAACGCAAGGCCCTGATGGTGGAATATACCGGGCTGACGCTGGTGTTCCTCGCTTATGGCGGGATCTACTGGTTCGGCTGGGGCGTGATGGTGGCGGCGACGCTGTATGTGCTGGACCACTTCTTTTTCGCGCTGGCGCTGGCGTTGAAAACCTATTTCCAGAAGATCGCCGCGACCGAGGATATCGCGCCGACCGCCGCCGTTGCGTTCACCATTAACCATATCGCGGCGGTGTTCCTGCCGGCCGCTCTGGGTTATGTCTGGATCGTGTCACCTTCATCGGTATTCGTGCTGGCGGCGGGGATGGCGGCGACGTCATTGTGTCTGGCGATGCTGATCCCGCGCCACCCCGAACCCGGCAACGAGACGATCCTTTCACCCATGCTGGCGACCCCTGCCGAATAGGCCAGCAGCGTGCCAGGCGGCGTTTCAGGTGGCCTTTGCGGCTGTCGCGGCCTAGATCACTCCCATGGGCACCGGCATCTTGTCCGCAATTCCCGAGGACAGCATGACCGACACCATTGCAAAGTTCACCCAAGGCTCGACGATGCGCCATGTCGTCGTGATGACATTGACCGGGTCGCTGGGGCTGTCGTTCATGTTTCTGGTGGATTTCCTTGCGCTGTGGTGGATCAGCCAGATGGGCGACGAAATGCTGATTTCGGCGGTGGGGTTTGCCGGCACGATCCAGTTCTTTGTCATCTCGATCGCCATCGGCATGATGATCGCCGCCGTCGCGCTGGTCAGCCGCGCGCTGGGCCAGCGTGATGGCGACCGGGCGCGGCGGCTGGCGTCGGCGTCGCTGATCTATGCGGTGGTGACGCAGACGGTGATCGCGGGGCTGGTCTGGATCTTCCGCCACGACATTCTGGCGGCATCGGGTGCAACAGGGCAGGCGGCAGAGGTCGGCGCGCAGTTTCTGGCGATTTCACTGCCATCGCTGCCGTTGATCGCGCTGGGCATGGGGGCATCGGCGATTCTGCGCGCGCATGGCGATGCGTGGCGGTCGATGCTGGTCACGATGTCCGGCGGGCTGGTGGCCGTGGTCATCGACCCGGTGCTGATTGTCTGGGCCGGGCTGGGCGTCGAAGGCGCGGCGGCGGCCATCGTGATCAGCCGCGCAGTCATGGCGGGCCTTGGGCTGTACTGGGTCGCCGTCGCGCGGGGCATGCTGTCGCGGCCCACGGGTGCGGACCTGAAGGTGTTCGCGGTGCCGTTCGTGGCGATTGCGCTGCCGGCGGTGGCGACACAGGTTTCCACCCCGTTCGGCAACTGGATACTGGTGCGCGCAATGGCCGAACACGGTGACAGCGCGGTGGCCGGGCTGGGCGTGGTGGCGCGGCTGCAAATTCTGGCCTTCGGCGGTATTTTTGCGCTGTCGGGCGCTATCGGCGGCATCATCGGGCAGAACCACGGCGCGGGTCTGCACACCCGCGTCCGCCAAGCCTATATCGATGCACTGAAATTCTGCGCCGTCTATACCGGCGTGATGTGGGCGTTGATGGCGCTGGCATCGGACTGGATCGCGGCTGGGTTCAACCTGACGCCCGACGGAGCCGAGGTGGTGCATGCCTTTACCCATGTCGCCGCCGGGTCGTTCGTGTTCACCGGCGCGCTGTTCGTGTCGAACGCCGCGTTCAACAATCTGGGGCGGCCCTTGTGGGCAACCGCGTCGAACTGGTTCCGCGACGGCCTGCTGATGGCGCCCTTTGCCTTTGTGCTGGGCCTGTGGGCCGGGGCCGAAGGCGTGATCTGGGCGCAGGGTCTGGCCAATATCGTCGCGGGCGTAATCGCGGCCTATGCGGGCTGGCGGCTGGTGACCCGGCTGCGCGACCGGGCGGATGCCGCTGCTGCGGTGCCGGCGACGGCGTCGGTTTCCGGCGAGCCTGCCTGACCCGGTCAAACCCGGTTGACCTGATCCGGCGCGCGGCTTACCGGCAGGGCAACCCATAAAGGATGCCGCCATGCCCACATTCACCGCCCTGACCACACTTCCAGGCAAAGATCAGGCCGAAGCGCTTGGCGAAGCGCTGGAGGTCATCGACCCCGAACCGCACGGCGTCGGGGTGTTCGAAATCGAGGACGGGTCCGGGCTGTGGGAGGTCGGGGCCTATTTCACCGATCCGCCCGACGAGATCGTGCTGGACCTGCTGGCGGCCGCTTTTGGCGCGCGGCCGTTTGCGGTGTCCGAACTGCCCGAAACCGATTGGGTGGCACATGTGAAACGCGAACTGGTGCCCGTGGTGGCGGGACGGTTCTTTGTCTATGGCAGCCATGACGCCGACAAGGTGCCCGACGGCGTCGAGGCGCTGCTGATCGAAGCCAACATGGCCTTTGGCACCGGGCACCACGGCACCACGCAGGGCTGCCTGCGCGCGCTGGACCGGCTGGTGACGCAGGGCTTTGTGGCCCGAAACGTGGTGGATATCGGGTGTGGCACCGCCGTTCTGGCGATGGCGGCGGCGCGGATGTATCAAGGCGCGATGCTGGCGTCCGACATCGACCCGGTGGCAGTGGACGTGGCCCGCGCCAATGCCGATGCCAACGGGCTGGCCGACCGGTTGATCTGCGTCGAAGCGGCAGGGTTCGATCATCCGGTGCTGCAGGCCGCCGCACCGTTCGATCTGGTGTTCGCCAACATCCTGAAAGGGCCGCTTCTGGATCTGGCCGCGCCTATGACGGCGAATCTGTGTCCGGGTGGTCGCGCGATTCTGTCGGGCATCCTGACAGGGCAGGCTGACGAGGTGACGGCGCATTATGCACGCCATGGGATCAATCTGATTGAACGTGCGGACATTGGTGAATGGTCTACGCTAATGCTCGGAAAACTATGACGAAATTACCGCCATAATGCGCCCGGAATGCGGCGCTGCCCAAATTTTGCCACATTTGGTTGCCATAAAAATCCTATCTGGTGGGGATCAGATATACGGATGCTGCCAAATGTATGACGAAAATGCGAAAGTGTACGAAGACTTTGATATGCGGCTGGCCCGGATTGCGCGCGATCGTGCGCGTATGGTGCACGGGTACAGATCTGTGGTCGCAAACGACGGACTGATCGTGTTCCGTGCCCTGAAATCGCGGCGTCAGATGCCGCTGCGGGGCCTTGTGGTGGTTCTGTTGGCCGGATTGGCATTCAAATCGCTGGTGCTGGGTGTGGTTGGTGACGCGGACTACAACGACCGGGTTGAGGCGCTGCGCGCCGGCTCGTCGGCGGAACGGTTCGCGGCGGTCGCGCTGGCGCCGGATGCGGTGACACAGTTCATCGTGGCACAGGCAAAGGGTCTGTTGCCCTGATTGGTGCGTGATCAGGCCGACAACGGCCTGATCGGACATGGGTGCGGCTGCGCCCCGGATTACCCGCCTCGCAGGGGACGATTGCGATGACCGGACCGCAGGCGCGCCTCTCACACTCGCCGCTTTCCGGTTCCCTCCACCCGCGTTGCGGGACGCTGAATACGCCGCGGTCGCCTCTCTCTCCGGCCGCGGCGTTTCGCATTTTAATCAAATTTTAAGATCAACGCTTGGCGATGGCTTGCAGCCATTTGGTCCGGCGGCGAACCGCGGCCGTGGCATGCGGCGCCATTTCGTCATGCGGACATGCAAACGCCGCATCCATTCAGGACGCGGCGTGTTAATCGCAGACGTTGACGTCGCGCAGGATCGGGCAAGACCGGGCAGGGCCCGTCGGCATTCCGTCGACGCGATCAGTGGCGGTTGACCACCAGATCGATGTCACCACGGCACAGGCCGATGTCGTCCAGTTCGCGGTCCGACAGCTGGGCCAAGGCCTTGCGGGTCACGCGGGCGTCGTTCCACGCGGTGACGGCTTCGGCGATACGGGTGAATACGGTTGCGGCACGGGTGGCGAAGCCAAGACCATGAGCGATGCGGGCATTGTCATAAAAAGCCATTTGAACGGTTCCTTGAAAGGCGTATTTCGAGGCTGCATCATGCCGCCATTGCCAGCCAATTAGGGTCGTTTCTGCGTCCGCACAATGCACGAGAACGCAATGGTCCCATGCGGCGCACGCATGAGTCCTGACCGAGAAATAAAAGACCAGAAAGACCGCCGGCCGCAAGACAAAATTACTCGCCCCTCCCCTGACAAGGCCAGATTTCTGCGGGATTGCCGAATTTTTGTGCGGCTTTGCGGCAGGACTGTGGCAATTGGGCGGTTTTTTCGCGGCAGGGTGCCGTGATCCGTCGACAGCAGGCTGCGGTGCATTCCGCTTGGCCTGCGTTCGCGTTTCGTGCTACTGAGGCGAAAAAGCAACAGGGTAAGGCAAAGTCGTGCGAATTATCGGTATCGATCCCGGGTTGAGCTGTATGGGGTGGGGTGTGATCGACGTGGTCGGCAACCGGATCAGCCATGTCGCGAATGGTGTGTGCCGGTCCGAAGGCGATGCGCTGCCGCCCCGCCTTGTCGCGCTGTACACCCAATTATGTGCGGTGATTGCCGAGTACCGTCCGGACGCGGCAGCGGTGGAACAGACCTTTGTCAACAAGGATGGCGCGGGCACGCTGAAGCTGGGCCAGGCGCGCGGGGTTGCGGTGCTGGCCCCGGCCATGGCGGGGCTGCCGGTGGGCGAATACGCGCCGAACCAGATCAAGAAGACGGTGGTGGGCGTGGGCCATGCCGCCAAGCTGCAGGTGGATCACATGGTGCGGCTGCAGTTGCCGGGTGTGGTGCTGGCCGGCCCGGACGCAACCGATGCGCTGGCCATCGCGATCTGTCATGCGCATCACGCGCGGTCGCATGGCGTGCTGGCGGCGGCGATTGCGCGGGCGGATGCGGGCCAACGGGCCGGGGCCGCCCGATGATCGGGCGGATCTCGGGCCTGCTGGATTACCGCGCAGATGATCATGTGCTGATCGACGTGCGCGGGGTGGGGTACCTCGTGTTCTGTTCCGACCGGACATTGGCGGGCCTGCCGGGTCCGGGCGCGCCCGTATCGCTGTACACCGACATGATCGTGCGCGAGGACCTTTTGCAATTGTACGGGTTTCCGACCGTGCTGGAAAAGGAATGGCATCGGTTGCTGATGAAGGTGCAGGGGGTGGGCGCAAAGGTGTCGCTGGCCATTCTGGGTGCTCTCGGTCCCGAAGGCGTGGGGCGCGCGATCGCTCTGGGTGATGTCGCAGCGTTCCGGGCGGCGCGCGGCATCGGGCCCAAGACAGCGCAGCGCGTGGTGATCGAACTGAAGGACAAGGCCCCCGCGTTGATGGTGCTGGCAGGTCGCGAGGCCGCGCGCAGCGACGCTGTCCTGTTGTCAGAGGTGATCGAAGCCGATCCGGCGCCCGCGCGGTCCAAACGCATGCCGCCTGCACCCGCCCAAGGGGCCGCGACCGCCCAGGCGGCCGCGACGGCGCAAGCCGAGGCGCTGTCGGCGCTGACCAACCTTGGCTATGCGCCGCCCGAGGCGGTAGCCGCCATCGCCACGGCGGCAGCAGACGGGCAGACGGATACGTCCGGGTTGATCCGCAGCAGTCTGAAACTGCTGGCGCCGAAGGCATAACCGATGGCCAGCCCCGATATCACGCCTGATCCCACCTCCGATCCCACCCCCGATCCCACCTTGCGTCCTGAACCTTTGCCCGAGGATTTCGACCGCGCGCTGCGCCCGCAGATGCTGGACGACTTCATCGGTCAGGCCGAGGCGCGCGCGAACCTCAAGGTGTTCATCCAATCCGCCCGCCAGCGCGGCGCGGCGATGGATCACACGCTGTTCCACGGCCCCCCCGGTCTGGGCAAGACCACGCTGGCGCAGATCATGGCGCGCGAACT
>JBBRCF010000071.1:0-17479 GCA_038205135.1 Rhodobacterales bacterium | reverse complement strand
GGCGCGGCTGCCCCCCCCCCCCCCCCCCCCCCCCCCCCCCCCCCCCCCCCCCCCCCCACCTCGCCATGGGCTCAGACGTTCAACAACAGATGCTCGCGTTCCCACGGGCTGATGACCTGCAGGAATTCCTCGTATTCGGTGCGCTTGACGATGGAATAGACCCGCACGAATTCCGGCCCCAGCACGTCTTTCAATTCTTTGGCGCCTTCGAACAGGTCCAGTGCATCGCCCATCACCCGGGGAATGTTGCCGGCACCCTCATAAGCGTCGCCCTTGAAGGACGGGCCGGGGCGCAATTCCTTCATCATGCCCAGATATCCGCAGGCCAGACTGGCAGCGATCCCCAGATACGGGTTGCAATCCATACCCGCCAACCGGTTTTCGATCCGCCGTGCGGCGGGCGCGGCCAGCGGGATGCGGATGCCGGTGGTGCGGTTGTCGCGCCCCCAGGCAAGGTTGATCGGCGCGGCATGGTCGCGGACATAGCGGCGGTAGCTGTTGACATAGGGGGCCAGCACGGCGATGGCCTGCGGCAGATGGGTCTGCAACCCAGCGATAAAGTTAAAGAACGCCTCGGTTTCGCCGCCCGCCGGCCCGGAAAACAGGTTCTGGCCCGTAATGGCATCCACCACCGAATGGTGGATGTGCATCGCGCTGCCGGGTTCGTCGGCGATGGGTTTTGCCATGAAGGTGGCGAAACAGTTGTGCCGTAGTGCGGCCTCGCGGATCAGGCGTTTGAAATAGAACACCTCGTCGGCCAGCCGGATCGGGTCGCCGTGCTGCAGGTTGATCTCCAGCTGTCCCGCGCCGCCTTCCTGGGTGATGCCGTCGATTTCCAGCCCCTGTTCCTCGGCGAAATCATAGATATCGTCGATCACCGGGCCAAATTCATCGACAGCCGACATCGAATAGGCCTGCCGCGCGGCCGCGGGGCGCCCCGACCGGCCCATCATCGGCTCGATCCCCTTAGCCGGGTCCAGATTGCGCGCCACGAGGAAAAACTCCATCTCGGGGGCGACCACGGGTTTCCAGCCCTGTTTTTCATACAGTGCGACGACGCGTTTCAGCACGTTGCGCGGCGCATAGGGGATCGGCTGGCCCTTGCGGTCGTAGGCATCATGGATCACCTGCAAGGTGGTGTCGGCCGTCCACGGTGCCGCCGTCGCGGTGGAATAATCTGGGCGCAGGATCATGTCGCGTTCGATGAATCCTTCCTCGCCCGCCGCATCGCCCCAATCACCGGTGATGGTTTGATAGAAAATCGATTCGGGCAGGTGGAAAAACTCCTGCTTGGCGAATTTCGTCGCCGGCATCGCCTTGCCGCGCGCGATGCCGGGCAGGTCGGCAATGATGCACTCGACCTCGTCCAGCCGTTTGTCAGCCAGATAGGCCTGCGTGGTGGGGGGCAGTTTGTCTTGCCAGTTGGTCATGCCGGTTGTCCTTTCAGGACAGTGACCATCCGTGCGGCCAGGTGTTGATCGGCGGTGGGCCGGGTCAGCGTCGCAGCGGCGGTCTGCTTCAGCGCGGCGGGCACCGTGGCGGACCGATGCGCCAGCAGACCTTCGACCATGGTCGAGGTGAATTCAGGGTGCGCCTGAACCGTAAAGATGCGCGGGCCATAAACCAGCGCGGCGTTGGCGCAGAAATCATTGGTTGCCACCACCTCGGCACCCGGCGGCAGGTCGACCACCTGATCTTGATGCCACGCGTTCAGGGCCATGCGCTGGCCGCCGAAATCATATTCCTGCCGGCCCACCGCCCAGCCGCCGGCGAATTTCTCGACCCGGCCGCCCAGAGCCTGTGCGATGATCTGATGGCCGAAACACACGCCCACCAAGGGCCGCCCGGCATCGCGGATGTCGCGGATCAGCGTTTCCAGCGGCGGGATAAAGCCGTGATCCTCGTAGGCGCCGTGGCGTGATCCGGTGATCAGCCAGCCATCGCAGGCCGCCGGCCCGTCGGGAAATTCGCCGTCCACCACATTATAGGTTACGAAATCAAAGCCATGCCCGTCCAGCAGGCGTGCGAACATGTCGGAATAATCGCCAACCGTCGGCTGGATTTCGTCCGCGACGTGGCCGGTTTGCAGGATGCCGATCTTCATGGATCACCAGTTTGAGGGATACCCGACCATAGACCGCGCGCAGCAGCCCGGCAAGGCGATGGACCTACACCGTATCAAGGTAAATCTCGACCTGCTCCGAAGGTTCCAGATGCGCCATGTAATGGCGTTCCTGCCGTTTGGTCAGCACCAGATTGCGGATCAGGTCGGGCGCAAAGAAATGCGGCATGAGCGTGCTGTGTTCAAAGGCGTCGATCGCAGTGCCCCAATCCTCGGCCATCCGGGGCAGGTCCAGCTTGTAGGCGTTGCCGGTGATGGGGGCGGGGGGTTCCATGCGGTTTTCGATGCCCCACAGCGCCGCGCCCAGAATGGCCGCCGACAGCAGATAGGGGTTCACGTCGCCGCCGGCCACGCGATGTTCCAGCCGCCGCGACTTGTTGCTGCCGGACGGGATGCGGATCGCCGAGGTGCGGTTTTCATAGGCCCATGAAATCCCCGACGGCGCATGGCTGCCGCCCGCCAGCCGGTCATAACTGTTGCCATGCGGCGCAAAGATAAGCGTGCTGTCATGCATCGCGGCCATGCAGCCGCCGACCGCGTGGCGCAGCGTGTCGGTCCCCAGCGGGCTGCCGTCATCAAAGATGTTGTGCCCGTCAGAATTGTTGATGGAAAAATGCGTATGCAGGCCGGACCCCGCGTAATCCACATAGGGTTTCGCCATGAAGGACGCGGCAAACCCGTGCCGCCGTGCCAATCCCTTGACCAGCATCTTGAACAGCCAGGCATCGTCGGCGGCGCGCATCGCGTCGCTTTGATGCACCAGATTCAATTCGAACTGGCCCAACCCGGCTTCGGAAATCGCGGTGTCGGCGGGAATGTCCATTTCTTCGCAGGCGTCATACAGGTCGGTAAAGAACGTATCGAACGCATCCAGCGCCCGGATCGACAGGATTTCCGCCGCCTTGCGCCGCTTGCCCGACCGGGGCGACGGCGGCACCTGCAGCGTCTTGCCCGAGTCGTCGATCAGGTAGAATTCCAGTTCCATCGCCACCACGGGCGTCAGGCCGCGCGCCTTGTAACGGTCCACCACCGCGCGCAGCGCATGGCGCGGGTCGCCTTCATAGGGCCGGCCGTCTTCGCGGAACATCCAGATCGGCAGAAGCGCAGTGGGTGCCTCCAGCCAAGGCATCGGCATGAAACCGCGTTCGGTGGGTTTCAGCACGCCGTCCGCATCGCCGCCTTCGTACACCAGCGGGCTGTCGTCGATATCTTCGCCCCAGATGTCCAAGTTTAGCGACGACAAGGGAAACCGCGTGCCATTTTCAACCACTGCATCGGCAAACCGCGACGGCACGCGTTTGCCGCGGGGCTGGCCGTTCAGGTCGGCTGCGGCCACGCGGATGGTTCTGACCTGCGTGTTCTTGCGCAGCCAGTTCAGGGTCGAGATGGACATGGTTCACCTGTTAAATTTGATCAAATCTTACCCTGCGCCGGGTCAATCTGGCAACAGAATTGTCACAAAACCGCCAATCAGCGCATAAACCCGGGCATCAGGCCGACGCGGCGGCGTGCGGGCGCAACGGGCAGATGGCGGTTCAGGTGGCGGTTGACCAGCCCGAACAGCCCGATCACGGCCAGCGTCAGCAGGATGAAATACCCGGCAAGGATCGGATAGGGGATGAACGGGTTGAATGTCTTGTCGGCGAAATAGCTCGCGTAATACAGCGCATCGCCTTTTTGCGCCGTGGCCGGAAAGCCAGAGAAAAACACCAGCGTCGTGGCGTGAAACAGGAAAATCGCTTCGTTGGTATAGGCGGGCCAGGCCAGCCGCAGCATGGTGGGCCAGACGATGCGGCGAAACCGCCGTCGCGGCGAAAACCCGTAGGCCTCGGCGGCTTCGATATCGCCGCGCGGCACCGACAGCAGCGCGCCGTGAAAAATCTCGGCCGAATAGGCGGCGGTGTTGAAGAACAGCACGACCAGCGCACCCCAGGTGGCGGATGTCAGGGGGGTAAAGAACGGGTAGGACTGTTTCAGCGCCAGAAACAGGAAATAGGCAAAAAAGAACTGGATGAACAACGGCGAGCCGCGAAACAGGAAAATGAAGGCCTCGGCCGGTTTGCGCAGCCACGGATTGCGCGCCGCCTTGGCCAGTGCCAACGCGGTCGCGAGGAAAAACCCCGATACCAGCGCCACCGCGCCGAAATATACGTTCCAGATCATGCCGGACCCGATCAACACCAGCTGCTGACAAATGGTGAAATCGGAGCGCGGCAACAACCGTTCACCGATGCCGATGGACCGCAATCCGTAGTCGGCAAGCGTTTCCCAGCAGCTCATGCGACGGCCTTTCGCTGGGCGTCGCCGCCCAAGGTCGCCTGTCCCTTGGTCAGCCGACGCATCACCCGGTCCAGTGCGATTTCGGACACACGGGTAAAGGCGAGGTAAAATACCAGCAGAAACAGGAAATACCACATCCGCCAGTCGCCATGCGGGTATTCGGTGAACTGGGGCGTCTTAGTGCCGCCCAACTCGCGCGCCCAATAGACCACATCCTCGACGCCCAGCAGGAACAACAGCGGCGTCGCCTTGATCAGCACCATCCACAGGTTCGACAGGCCGGGCAGGGCATAGACCCACATTTGCGGCACCAAGACGCGGCGGAATGACTGGCGTGGTGTCATGCCATAGGCTTCGGCGGTTTCCATCTGCGCGCGCGGCACGGCGCGCATGGCGCCGAACAGCACGTTGGCGGCAAAGGCCCCGAACACCAGCGCAAAGGTGAATACCGCCAGCGCAAAGCCGTAGATTTCATGCACCCATTGCGGTGCGTTGCCCAACGGTGCCTTTGCGGGGAGGCAGACGCGGAAATCGCTGCCCTGACGGATGGGTTCCGACCAGTCGGGGCATAGCGTGATGTGGCGCAGGTATTCGATGCCCTGATCCAGCGCGATCACGAAGAACAGGAAAAACGCGATGTCCGGCACGCCGCGCACCAGTGCGATATACCCCTTGCCCAGCCAGGACAGGGGCGCGGTGCGCGACCGGGCCGCCACGGCGCCCGCAAACCCCATCGCCAATGCTGCGGGCGCGGTGATCGCCAGCAGCAACAGAACGGTTCCGAAAGAGGCATAGAACGACATATGCTTGACGGTGGTCAGGTAACAGACCATCCAGCCAAAATCCTGAAGCGTTGTCGGATCCGCGCAAAAGGTGAACATTATGTGTGTACAGGGTGGGTTTCAAACCCACCCTGCCATTCAATCAGTAGGTCACGGTCGCGTCGCCGAACCACTTTTTCAACAGCGTGTTCAACGTGCCGTCGGCTTTCATGGCGGTGATGGCGGCGTCCATCTTGTCGCGCAGCGGCTTGTCGCTTTCACGAAAGCCCATGCCGACGCCTTTGCCCAGCGGGATCGGCTCGCCGGCATAGGTCAACTCGCCGCCCGACGCATCCACGATGGGTTTCAGGTAGTCGAAATCGGCGAACACGGCGTCCGCCTCGCCATTGCGCACGGCGGCGACGGTTTCTTCGGGTGTAGCGAACTCCAGCAGTTGCGCGCCGGATTCTGCCACATAGCCCGCCTGAATGGTTGCGGTTTGCGCCGATATGACGCCCTTCACATTGGCATCTGCCGTCTTGGCCACAAAGACCGATGCGGTTGGCGGATAATAATCCTGCGTGAAATCAATCACCTCGTCGCGTTCGTCGGTGATCGACATGCCCGCGATGATCACGTCATAGTTGCCCGACACCAGATTGGGGATGATCGAATCCCAGTCGTTCTTGACCCATTCGCAGGTCAGTTCGGCGCGCTTGCACAGTTCGTCGCCCAGTTCGCGTTCGAACCCGTCGATCTCGCCCTTGTCGTTGATGAAGTTGTAGGGCGGGTAGGCGCCCTCGGTGCCAAGGCGCACGGTCTGGCCGTGGCCAGCGGCCAGTGCCATGCCAGCGGCCAGTGCCAGTGCGGCGGTGGTCAGGATCAGTTTCTTCATGGTGGTCTCCCGTTGGTTGGTCATTATGGTCACGCCGGCGCGGTTGCCGACAGGAATTGTTGCAGCCGTTCGGATTTCGGCGTGCCGAACAGGCTGGCAGGAGGGCCTTCTTCTTCGATCCGGCCCTGATGCAGGAACACCACATGGTCGGACACGTCGGCGGCCAGCCGCATGTCATGGGTGACGATCAGCATGGTGCGGCCTTCGTCCGCCAGCGCCTTGATGACGCGGATCACTTCTTGTTCCAGTTCGGGGTCCAGCGCCGAGGTCGGCTCGTCGAACAGCAGCGCCTGCGGTTCCATGCACAGCGCGCGCGCGATGGCGGCGCGTTGTTGCTGCCCGCCCGACAGTTGCGCGGGCCATGCATCGCATTTGTCGCCGATGCCGACCTTGTCCAAATAGCGCCGCGCCGATGCCTCGACCTCGGCCCGCGGGCGGCCCAGCACTGTCAGCGGCGCCTCCATCACGTTTTGCAGGACGGTCATGTGCGACCACAGATTGAACTGTTGGAACACCATCGACAGGTTGGTGCGGATGCGCAGAACCTGTCCGGAATCGCAGGGATGGCGGCCCAGCCCGTTGCCGCGCCATTTCACCGCTTCGCCCTGAAACAGGATCTGGCCCTGCTGGCTGTCTTCCAGCAGGTTGCAGCAGCGCAGCAGGGTGGATTTGCCGGACCCGGACGACCCGATCAGCGATACCACCGCGCCTTGTGCTGCCGTGATATCGACGCCTTTCAGCACTTCGAGCGTCCCGTAGGATTTGTGCAGGTCGCGGATTTGAATGACCGGAGCGGACACGTGCGGGATTCCCTGTCGCATTTTTGTTGCACACCAGTTGGGCGGAAAATATGCCGCTTGGCAACGGGACAAAGCTCCGGACGCGGCAGTGCGCCTGTTTTTTCAGCTTGACATCAAGGTGTGGCCGGTGGTGGCGGCGGCACAGGCACCGCCAGATAGGCGTCGGCCGGGATCACCACCAGACCCGCCAGATCCAGCGCGCCGCGGTCGTCGGACGTCAGCGCTGCGATGGCGTCGTGCAGTGCCGCGCGATACGGCGCGGGGTCCTGACCGGCGCGCGTGATGAATGGCAGACCCGGGGTTGGGGTGGTTTCTGCGATGAACCTTACCGCAGCGGCGGCCGGGTCGAACCGTTGCAACTGCCGCCAGGTTTGTGCATCCAGCGCGGCCAGATCGGCATGCCCTCCGGCCACGGCCGCCAATGCTGCGGCATGTGATCCGGTCAGGCGGACCTGCGCGGGGATATTGTCCGGCCATTCGGTGGCCGGCGCCGCCCAGCCCGATTGCGACCCCGGGCTGTTCAGGGCCAGCCGCAATCCACGCCAGTCATCTGCCACAGGTCCGCGCGCCACGATCACCGACCGGTAATATCCCGGCTGGCAGCCTGGCAGAGCGTAATCCGGCGTGGCCACCAAGGTGACCTTGCCGTGCAGTTGCGTGCGATAAGGCAGACCGCAGGTCTGGGCCAGGACCAGATCCGGCGCAAGCCATGTCTGCATCGGATCATCGGCACCACGTTGCAGTGCCTCTGGCGCGGCGATGTCGCGGGCACGCAATGCATCGCGGATCAGTCGCCAGAAACGGTCGGTCGCATCCCGGATTTCGGGTCGGTCATACATCGGCAGCGCCGCGATCACCCCCGCGCCTCGACCCGTTGGCGCGCAAGCCCCGAATCACGGTCGTTCACGCCCAGCAGGCTGGCCGTCATCCGCATCAGCGCGTCTTCTTCGGCCGCGCGCGATCCGTCCGCGAGCACCACGGCCCAGAGCGCCTCGATGACGCCGACCCGGTCCATGTAGGGCACCGCCGCCTTGATCGCGCGGGTGAACCGCACCGTGTCGGGGGCTTCTTCCTCCAGCGTTTCGGCCTCGCGGCGCAGGGCCTGTGCGTCGGCATGCGGCAGGCCATAGCGGTCGGCCAGGAGGCGGTCGATATTGGCGATTTCCGGCGGGGCATAATGCCCGTCCGTGCGGGCGATCCGCACCAAGAGCGCCGCCAGCGCCAGACGGGCGTCGGGGTCGCTGATCACCGGTTCCGGTGCCAGCAGGCGGGTCAGAAAATCACGGAACATCAGGCGTCATAACCCTCTACGATCACCAGATCGCCGGTTGACGCGCCCGCGCGTTCGGCCATGGCGACCTTGTAACTTTCGGAATGATAGCAATCCAGCGCCGCTTGATAGCTGGGAAATTCGATCAACACGGTGCGCGCGCGCCCCGCGCCTTCGATGATGGCTTGCTGACCGCCACGGACCACGAAACGCCCGCCGAATTCGGCAAATGCCACCCCGTTCTTTGCCTTGTAACGGTCATAGGCGGCAGAGTCGTGGATATCCATCTGGGCGACCCAGTATCCTTTGGCCATGGCTGTTCTCCCTGTTGTGCGGCGCCACGGTGCGGGGCCATGGCACCAAGGTCAAGGGGGCGTTGCGGCGACTTGGCCCGCAAAGCGCCACAATTCTTCCGCTTTGTTTCCCGGATTGCCTGTCACAACTCAGGGTGGGGAAACTGGTGGATGGACCATTAAATGGCACAGGTTGCGCCACGTAAGGACCGCCGCATCTTGCCGCCCGACTGGGCCGGCGACGATGTGCGCGCGCTGTTGGGCGAAGTTCGCGGCGGCAGTACCGGTGATCGGCGGCAGGATGTGCTGCGGTTCGACTGGATAACCGGAGATCTGGGCCATCTGGGCTGGATGATCGCGCAAAAAGGCGTTGATCTTGGCACTGCGCTGCGGGTGTTTCTGAATGGCGGGCCGGAACGGTGGAATTACGTCCCGCCACGGCAATTGCCCGATGATACGCGCGAACGGTGTCGGCTGCTGGATGCGCTGCATCGCCGAATCGTGGCGGGCTTCTATCTGCCCGACCCCGATCACGGCGTGGGGCCGGTGCGGGCAGAAATGATGGACTGGATCGCCCGACAGGAAGGCGACCGGGCCCGTGGCCGGTCTGGACGCTGGCAGTTCAAGCCCGAATTGATGGAACCGCTGACGCTGTGTGCCTCCATGCCGACGGACATCCGCGATGTGCTGGACCCGGCGACGATATCAGCGCGCAACCCGCAAAAACGCAGTCTGTTGCGCGATCTGTTTTCGCCTTTGCTGGGCTAGCGCCGATCAGGGGATGATCTGCGGCGTCACGGGCGGTTCGTTCTTGGGCCGTTTCGGCGTGGGACCGTCGGAAAAACTGTTGAAAATGAAATCCGGCGAGGATTTGTTGTGCTGCGAGGGCGTCAGGCGGCCCACCCAGATATCGGTTGCCGTAGCCTTGTCGAACCCCATGATCGGCGCTTCGCGCCAGCCGCTGGCCCCGGTTTCGCGCACGGCGATCCGAGCGGCGTCATTGTTGAATTCGGTGACGTACATCGACCGCAGCATGGCAAACGGCGCGCCCGTGATGGCTGTGTCGAACACCACATCCAGCGCAATGCGGTTTTCATCGACGTTCACCATGGTCAGCGTGCCGGTGCCGCCACGGGTGAAATCAAGGCTGAACTGCCGTTTGGCCGGGTCGAATACCACCTCGTCGATGGCCACGATGGGGCGGCCTTCCATTTCGACCGGGCCGACCAGAAACGACGACCCGTAGGCGGTGTTGCGCATCGGGCGCGGGGCCAGCGGGCGGGCGCGCCAGTAGCCGTCCTGCGGATAGAACACCAGCACCTCTTCGGCACCGTCGCTGCGCAACTGCCAGACTTGCAGCAGCGTCAGACCTTCGAACACCTTGTCGCCGATGCGGACCTTGGCGGTGGCGGGGCGCCAGAAACTGGCATAACGCCAGCCGATCACCCACATGTCGGGCTGTTCATACAGCGTTTCCCGCCCGGGCGGCGCGACGGTGGCGAACACCGGGTCGCCCGACATGTCGCAGGCGGTCCAGTCCGCTTCCCAATTGTCGCGGATTCCGGGGGCCAGATAAACCGGATGCGCCGCCTCGATCCGGAACGCGCGCACCGCGTCCGACGCAAAGGACAGCGCCACGTTATCCTTTTCGGCGCATAGCACCGGCTCGCTTTCGTTCACGACCGTGACCGGCACCCCGTCCAGCGACGCGGCAAGTGCGGGGGCGACAAAGACGGGCGCGCCAAGGATCAGCGCGGCGAAAAGAGCGGCAAACGGGGTGGGCAGGGGCATGGTGGTCCTTGGACAAGCTAAGGGAAAGGCATGGTGGCAACAGATCGTCCGCGTCAGGTCGTTGGATGCGGCACCGTCAAACCAGACGTGATGTTTCTACCGCCGCGCGCACGAAATCGGCAAACAGCGGATGCGGAGAAAACGGTTTCGATTTCAGTTCCGGGTGGAATTGCACACCGATGAACCACGGATGATCGCGCCATTCGACGATTTCGGGCAAACGGCCATCGGGCGACATGCCGGAAAACACCAGCCCGCAGGCCTCCAGCCGGTCGCGATAGGCAATGTCGACCTCGTAGCGGTGGCGGTGACGTTCTTCGATATGCGTCGTGCCGTAGATGCCCGCCACGCGCGAT
Organism: Rhodobacterales bacterium; assembly: GCA_038205135.1. Lineage (GTDB taxonomy): Bacteria > Pseudomonadota > Alphaproteobacteria > Rhodobacterales > Rhodobacteraceae > UBA9554. The sequence goes on along the minus strand of JBBRCF010000071.1, from coordinate 6,911 downwards.
CCGGACGCCAGCGTCGCGTCATACGCGCCCAGCCGCATGGTGCCGCCCTTGGCATCGCCCAGTTTGCGTTCCACCAGATGATTGCCCTGCACCCATTCCTTCAGGTGATAGACCACGGGTTCGAAACGCTTTTCGCCGGCCTCGTGATCAAACTCCTCGGACCCGGCGCGGGTCAGGCCGGCGACATTGCGCGCCGCCTCGATTACCGCCATCTGCATGCCCAGACAGATGCCCAAATAGGGAATGCGACGCGTGCGGGCGAATTCTGCCGCCTTGATCTTGCCCTCGGTGCCGCGTTCGCCGAACCCGCCGGGCACCAGAATGGCATGGAACCCCGCCAGATGTGACGCCGGGTCTTCGCGGTCGAAAATCTCGGCATCGACCCAGGTCACGTTGACCTTGACGCGGTTTGCTATGCCACCGTGCGTCAGCGCCTCCTTGATCGATTTGTAGGCATCTTCCAACTGGGTATATTTGCCGACGATGGCGATGTTGACCGCGCCATCGACATTCTTGATACGGTCGACCACGTCTTCCCATTTCTGCAGATCGGGGCGCGGGGCCGGACTGATCTGGAACGCATCCAATACGGCCTGATCCAACCCTTCGGCGTGATAGGCCAGCGGCGCTTCATAGATCGATTTCAGGTCATAGGCGGCGATCACGGCATCCTTGCGGACATTGCAGAACAACCCGATCTTTTCGCGTTCGCGGTCCGGGATCGGCTGTTCGCTGCGGCACACGAGGATATCGGGCGCGATGCCGATGGCGCGCAGTTCCTTGACCGAATGCTGCGTCGGTTTGGTTTTCAACTCACCGCTGGCCGCCAGATAGGGCAGCAGCGTCAGATGCATGAAAATGCACTGCCCGCGCGGGCGGTCCTGCGCGAACTGGCGGATCGCCTCGAAAAACGGCAGGCCTTCGATGTCGCCGACCGTGCCGCCGATTTCGCACAGCATGAAATCGACCTCGGCATCGCCGATGCGGATGAAATCCTTGATTTCATTGGTTACATGCGGAATGACCTGAATGGTTTTGCCCAGATAATCGCCGCGGCGTTCCTTTTCCAGCACGTTGGAATAGATGCGACCCGATGAAATGCTGTCGGTCTTGCGCGCATGGACACCGGTGAACCGTTCGTAATGGCCAAGGTCCAGATCGGTTTCCGCGCCATCATCGGTCACGAAAACCTCGCCGTGTTCATAGGGCGACATCGTGCCGGGATCGACGTTCAGATAGGGGTCCAATTTGCGCAGCCGCACCGAAAACCCACGTGCCTGCAACAATGCGCCAAGGGCCGCCGACGCCAGCCCTTTGCCCAGCGAGGACACCACGCCACCCGTAATGAAGATGTACCGCGCCATGTGAAATCCCCGTGGTTTGATCCGTCTGGCGGATGTTCAGAGTTGGTTGGCCGGGTCAAACAAACCACAGCACCACGGGGTTCAAGCTATAAGCCGATTCCCAAGTTTCGGCAAGTGAACCGCAAGATGATGTTGCAACGCGCAAACAGTTCTCAAAAGCTTGTAGTTCTGCAGGACCCGGAGGCCCATTCGGTCACTGCAGGGATCAATCCGCCTTTGGCACCAGCGGACCGCTGTCCGTGGGGGGCAGCAGGTCGGACCCGGGCGCCAACGGCGCCAGCGGCGCCGTTACCGGCGCGGGCGCGTCGCCCAACCGGTCCAGCACCGACGCGCCGGCCGATTTTTCCGCCGCGATGATCGTCATGGCAATCGAAGTTCCGATAAAGGCCGCGGCCAGGAACCAAGTGACCCGGGCCAGCGCAGTCGCCGCCGCACGCCCCGAAACCACGCCGCCGCCACCGCCGCCCATGCCAAGCCCGCCGCCTTCGGACCTTTGCAGCAGCACAACCGCAATCAGCGCCAGCGCCAGCAACAGGTGGATGGTTAGAACGACATTTTCCATGGATCTCTCACTGCGCGGCAACGTTGGGGTATCTAGACCCGAAGGGCCAGCGCCGCAACCCCTGACGATGACGCCGCGCAATGCCACTGGACGCAGCGCCGCGCGGCGGCCATGATCGCCGCATGCCACATGATCATCACGACCACCACGACCACCACGACCACGAGCATGACCACGACGATCATGCCCATTCCCTGCTGCCGCCGGACCCTGCCTTGCGGGTCAAGGCGCTGGAAACCGTGCTGACGCAAAAGGGTCTGATCGACCCTTCCGCGCTGGATGCCATCATCGATACCTACCAGAACCGGATCGGGCCGCAGAATGGGGCCCGCGTCGTGGCGCGTAGCTGGGCCGACCCGGCGTTTCGCGCTCGCCTGATGGCGGATGCGACCGAAGTCGTGGCCGAGATGGGGTTTTATGGCCGGCAGGGCGAACACATCATCGCGGTGGAAAACACCGCTGATATGCACAACATCGTCGTCTGCACGCTGTGTTCCTGTTACCCGTGGCCGCTGTTGGGTATTCCGCCGGGATGGTACAAATCCGACGCTTACCGCGCGCGCGCTGTGCGTGAACCGCGCGCGGTGCTGGCTGAATTCGGCGTGACCCTTGCCGAGGATCAGGCCGTCCGCGTCTGGGATTCGACTGCCGAGTTGCGCTATCTGGTGATCCCGCTGCGTCCGGACGGCACTGACGGGATGGACGAAGACGCGCTGATGGCGCTGGTGACCCGCGATTCGATGATTGGCACCGGGCTGGCGCGGGCCCCCGCCAAGGCGCTCGAATGACCCGCGCGCATGACATGGGCGGGCGTTGGGGCGACGGTGCGGTGCCCATCGACCGCGACGAGCCGGTGTTCAAAGAGGATTGGCACGCCCGCGCGCTGGCCGTTACGCTGGCCGCCGGGGGCTTGGGGCAATGGACGCTGGACGCCTCGCGCCACGCCCGCGAATTGCTGGGGACGAAGGATTACACCCGGTTTTCGTATTACGAGAAATGGCTGGCGGCGCTGGCCGATCTGCTGGTCGCGCGCGGCATGGTCACGCGCGATGAACTGGCAGCGGGGCAGGGAACAGGCACGGGCACTTTGGCCGCGCGTCGCCTGACCGCCGCCGCCGTTCCCGCCGCCCTCGCGCGCGGTGGGCCCAGCGACCGCGCAACTGATCAAGCGTCCCGGTTTTCTCCCGGTGATCGGGTCATGATCCGGCGTCCCGCGCGAAATGCGCTGGTTGCAGGCGGGCATACAAGGCTGCCCGCTTATGCGGCGGGCGCGCCCGGCACCATCCTGCGATGTCACGGTGCGCATGTGTTCCCCGATGCCAATGCGCATGGGTTGGGCGAAGCGCCTGAGCCGTTATATGCCGTCGTGTTCCGGGCTGCCGATCTGTGGGGCAGGGCTGAAAATCCGCGCGACGAAGTGACCGCCGATCTGTGGCAAAGCTATCTGGAACCCGCGCCGTGACAGCCGCCGTGACAGCCGCCGCGATTCCCGCCGCCTTTGCCGAACCCGCGTTTTCGGAACCCTGGCATGCACTGGCCTTTGCGTTGACCGTGCATCTGTCGGAACGCGGCGCGTTCACATGGCCCGAATGGGCAGATGTGTTCGGCACTGCATTGGCAGACCGACGCGGCGATCACGGTCCGCTGGACGGCGGTTCGGATTACTGGGCGGCCTGGCTTGTGGCGCTGGAGCGGCTGCTATCCGACCGCGATCTGGCCGCGGCCGGCGATGTGCAACGGATGCGCGACGCCTGGGAAGCCGCCTATCTGGCCACGCCGCACGGCGCGCAAGTGACGTTGGGTGCGCCGGTGACGTTGGGCACCTAATCCTCGGTATCGTCGATATCGACCTGCCCGGTGATCCGCCGTTGCAGGATCGACCAGCCAAGGCCCACCCCCAGCACACCTGACAGGGCGATCAGCCCCAGCCACAAGTTCAGGTCGGGATTGTCCAGCGACAGCCAGCCCAAATCATACAGCACCCACAGCAGCGCCCCCGCGATGGCCCCGACAAGGATCATCCCGAACACGCCGATGGATCGCAGCGTGGCCCCCAGATACACCACATAGGCCGCAAACAGCACCAGCCCCGCCAGCACGATCAGCGCAGTCTGGTCGCCCCATCCGCGTTCGGCCCAGCGGGCATAGTTGAATTGTGTCGGATTATAGGTGACGGCCAGCAGCAGAAAGGCGGCGGCCCAGCGGATCAGGATGGTCATACGCGTCTCCGGGTTGCAGGGCAGGTATAGCCGCTGCCGCACCGGATGGCGATGGCCCTGCACCACGGGACCGACTGCGAAATAGCGGGTTTCGCCGCGCCGCGCGGGGGGCTATACCCGTGCGGGTTTGGGCACCGATGGGGACAGCAGGCAATGGCAAACGTGGTGGTCGTGGGCGCCCAGTGGGGCGACGAGGGCAAAGGCAAGATCGTCGATTGGCTGTCGGAACGGGCCGATGTCATCTGCCGCTTTCAGGGTGGGCATAACGCGGGCCATACGCTGGTCGTCGGCGGCAAGGTCTACAAGCTGAACGCGCTGCCGTCCGGCGTCGTGCGGGGCGGCAAGCTGTCGGTGATCGGCAACGGCGTGGTGCTGGACCCCTGGCATCTGGTGCAGGAAATCGCCAAGATCCGCGAATTGGGCGTGGTCATCACCCCCGACACGCTGATGATCGCGGAAAACACCTGTCTGATCCTGCCGATCCATGGCGAACTGGACCGCGCCCGCGAAGAAGCCGCCAGCGCGGGCACGAAAATCGGCACCACCGGGCGCGGCATCGGCCCCGCCTATGAGGACAAGGTGGGCCGGCGCGCCGTGCGGGTGGCCGATCTGGCCGATCCGGCCACTCTGACGGCCCGAGTGGACCGCGCGTTGCAGCATCACAACCCTTTGCGGCGCGGATTGGGCATTTCGGAAATCGACCGCAACCAGTTGATCGCGCAATTGCTGGCGATCGCGCCCGAAATCCTGCCCTACGCCGCCCCGGTGTGGAAAGTGCTGGCCGACAAACGCAAGGCCGGCAAGCGCATCCTGTTCGAAGGCGCGCAGGGATCGTTGCTGGATATCGACTTTGGCACCTATCCCTTTGTCACCTCGTCGAACGTGGTTGCAGGCCAGGCGGCGGCGGGCACCGGAATGGGGCCGGGGGCAATCGGATACGTGCTGGGCATCGTCAAGGCCTATACCACGCGCGTCGGCGAGGGCCCGTTCCCGACCGAACTTAAAGACGCCGATGGCGAACGGCTGGGCGCGCGCGGCCATGAATTCGGCACGGTCACGGGGCGCAAGCGGCGCTGCGGCTGGTTCGATGCGGCGTTGGTGCGGCAGACCTGCGCGGTGTCCGGCGTGAACGGCATCGCACTGACGAAACTGGATGTGCTGGACGGATTCGACACGCTGAAGATCTGCGTGGGCTATGATCTGGACGGGGCGCGGCTGGATTATCTGCCGACGGCGGCGGATGCACAGGCCCGCTGCACGCCGGTTTATGAAATCATCGAAGGCTGGTCGGACAGCACCGAAGGCGCGCGGTCCTGGGCCGATCTGCCGGCGGCAGCAATCAAGTATGTCCGCCGGATCGAGGAATTGATCGGCTGCCCGGTATCGATGCTGTCCACCAGCCCGGAACGTGACGACACCATCCTTGTCACCGACCCCTTCGCGGACTAACTGACGCGCATGGCAATGACATATAAAACCCGCAAACGGCTGTCGCTTCTGGTGCTTTTGGTGGGCATGCCCGCCTATGTGGTGGCGGCCGTCACATTGGTCGGCTGGATCTGGCCTGACCCGCTGATCAAGCCGCCGGTGGCGCTGGAGGCGCTGGTGTATCTTGGCCTTGGCCTCGTGTGGGCCCTGCCGTTTCGCAAGCTTTTCCGGGGCGTCGGCCAACCCGACCCGGACGCGCGCGACTGACGGGCGAAGCCGCGCGGCTGCGGTGACATCCGTTGCCACGGTGCGGTTGCGCCGCGACAGGTCATCCTGATGTCGCCTGCGCGCCATCCCCGGCGGCTGGCGCGGGGTTCCGGGTCATCCAGAAACGCAGACGCCGGTTGACTATCCCTGCACCGCGCCGGGACTTCTTTGGGCCGGTGTTTCTCTGGTTTCCAAATACCCATAGCGCGATCAACGTGTGCGCCCGGCTATTGTTGCAGCGCGCCGTTGTCCCAAGCGCCTTGGGCGGTCTGACCGCTTGCATAGCGCATCGTGCCCTGGCCCTGCCGTTTGCCGGCAACGAATCCCCCTTCGTACACGTCGCCATTGGCATAGGTCGCGGTGCCCTGCCCGGTGATTTCGCCGCCCTGCCAGTCGCCGGTGTATTTGAACCCGTCCGCCATGGTGATCTCGCCCGTGCCGGTGCGCAGGCCGGCGGCGAACCCGCCCTTGTAGATCGTGCCGTCGGGATAGGTCGCGGTGCCTTCGCCTTGGCGCTGGCCGTCCTGCCAGTTGCCTTCATAGCGATAGCCGTCCGGATAGGTCATCACGCCGAAGCCTTGATTCTTCGCGTTCGCGAACCCGCCTTCGTAGATCAGGCCATTCGGGTAAGAGGCTTTGCCCTGGCCTTCGATCACGCCCTTGACCCAGCCGCCTGCATAGGTTGCGCCATCGGCATAGGTGATCTGGCCGGTACCGTCGGGTTGGCCAGCGCGAAACTGCCCGTCATAGACCGATCCATCGGCATAGGTGACGCGGCCCGTCCCTTCGATTTCGCCCGCCACCCAGGACCCGCTGTAGCGATAGCCGTCGGCACCGACAAAAACGCCCTGACCCTGACGGCGGTCTTCGGCGAAATCGCCTTCATAGACATCACCATTCGCATAGGTGACGCGGCCCTTGCCTTCGCGGCGGCCGCTTACCAGCGTGCCGTCGAAAATATCACCGTTGGGCTGCGCCAGCCGGCCCTGACCGTTGATCTGGTTTTCGGCCCAGGTGCCTTCGTAGATCAACCCGTCGGGCAGGGTCAGTTTGCCCGCGCCGGTGCGCATG
>JBBRCF010000070.1:0-17802 GCA_038205135.1 Rhodobacterales bacterium | reverse complement strand
GGTGATGCGCGATTGCGATACGGTCATCACCTGCCTGCCGTCCCCGGCCGCCAGCGCCGCGGTTCTGGCCCAGATGCTGCCGGAGGTTGGCCCCGGCAAGACCTGGATCGAAATGTCGACCACCGACGCCACGCAGATCGGCGCGCAATGCGCCAGCGTGATCGCGCGGGGGGGGCGTGCTGCGGAATGCCCGGTGTCGGGCGGGGTGCATCGCGCAGCAACCGGCAATATCAGCGTGTTTGCCGGTTGCGACCGCGTCACGTTCGACCATGTGCTGCCCCTGTTGACCATCCTCGGGCAGCGCGTGCTGCACACCGGGGACGTAGGCACCGCCAGCACGCTGAAGGTGATGACGAATTATCTGGCTACCGCCAACCTTTTGACGCTGTGCGAGGCGCTAACCACCATGGCGGCGGCGAGCATGGATCTGGCCGTGACTTACGAGGCGATCCGGATTTCGTCGGGCAATTCATTCACCCACGAAACCGAAAGCCAGCTGATCCTGTCGGGGTCGCGCGATGTGCATTTCCCGATGGATCTGGTGCAAAAGGACATCGGTCTGTTCCAGCAGATCGCTGACCGGTTCAATGTGCCGCTGGAAATCAGCCCGCTGATGATCGCCATCTTCAACGATGCACAGGCGCGGTATGGGATGCGGGCGCAATCCGACCGGGTGATCGAGCGTCTGGAAGAGGCAACGGGCCTGAAGGTGCTGGCCCCGGGGTACCCGCTTGATCTGGTGGATGACGAACCGGAAACACCGGGGTATGAAGTGTCTCCGCGGCGGTAATTCAGGAGCACAGCCCATGACGGAACTGGCACGGCTGGACGCGGGTCCGACACGGCGGGGCGTAGCGGCGGGGCTGGTGGCGGGTGCAGGCGCGGCACTGATGATCGCAGCGTCCGGCATGGGCGATCTGGCGGGGATCGTGCTGGCGGTGCTGGGGATCGGCGGGGTCGGTGTGTCAGCCGCGGTGTGGCGGGCGACGGCGGGGCATGTGGTGCTGACCCCGGCGGGATTGTTCGATCAGACCGGCGCCTGTCTGGTACGGCTGGCGGATGTGGACGCGGTGATCACCGCGCCGTTCGCGGTGAAACCGTCGAACGGGTTCACATTGCGGCTGCGGCGCGCACACCCGGCGTGCTGGCGACCGGGTCTGTATTGGCGATGGGGCCGGCGGCTGGGGGTCGGCGGTGTGCCTGCCGGCCGCGCCGCGCGGCATATGGCGGATCTGCTGAACGGGCTGCTGGCCGCGCGTCAGAGGTCCGACCACACCAACTGAGGGGCGAAACGGGGCCGCGTGAACACGAAGTTGTACAGGTCCTGCTGAGCCAGCCCTACCTTGAACGGTGGCGCATAGGTGGACCAGGTTTCGACGATGATCACGCGTTCGTTGTGCACCATGACCGGCAACTTTGACGCCAACGTACCGACCTGATTGTTCGTCAATTCCACCGCGCCGCCCTTGGTCTTGGACCAATCGCGTTTGTAGATCTTGTTCACGTCGTCCCACCGGGCGACCGTGACGCGCAGCTTTGGCGGGCCGGACGACCGGGTCAGCAAATCCAGCAGTGCATGCGCCCCGGTCATGTAGGCCGGGTTGATCGCCAGCGTTTCGCGCGAGATCATGTCGGAAACCGTGTAGGCTGCCTTGACGTTGATCGAGGTTTGCCGGTAGGCGTCAAAGAACGTGAACATCGCCACGTAACCCCAGAACATCATTGGCAGCATGATGATGGCTTCGACCGCCACAACCGCGCTTTCGTCCTGAGCGAACCGGCGCAAGTGGCGTGCAATACGGTTTTCAGAGGCTGCGTTGGTCATCACTTTGGCTCCTGCACAAAGGCGGATTGAGCAATCATCGCGGCAAACCCCGATTGTTTGTCCAGCGCCTTGCCCAGACCGGATGACGGGATCAGCGGTTCGAACAGCGCGCAGGCGCGCAGCAGCATCAGTTCGTTGACGTTGCCGTGCGAGAAGGAACGCACCGGGTTGACCACCTCGGATTTTTCGACGCAGTCGATGTCTCCGGGCGGTGCGGTCCAAGTCCGCAGGTTCAGCCGCACCATTTCCAGCCGCAGGTTGGTTTCGCAGTCTTCCAGCATCGGGGCTCGGTTGCAGATGTCTTGCTTGATCGTGTCGTGCTGCGGCGCTGACCCGGTGCCAAGGCGGATTTCCCGCACGGTCAGGTCAAGGGCGCGTTCCAGCATCATATGCTTGATCGAGATGAAGCCCAGTTCGACCGAGGCCATCATGGCCATGATGAACAAGGGTAACATGATCGCGAAGTCAATGATGGCACTGCCATTTTCGTCGCGACGGAACCGCCGCAAAAGGGGGATGCGCTGGGTCATTGTGTCAACTTCAACTGGTTGATCTGACGTGCGATGGACTGGAACGCCGAGGTGATCTCGGCTCCCTCCACGTCAAAGAAGTGTGAGGGTGAGGAGGCACAGTTGCGCAGTTGGGTATCGCCATCCGTGGTGACTTCGAACCCGATCGCCCAGATCACAATACCCTGGTTTTTCGCAGCGGTGCAGAGGTTCTGCATCAGCGTGTTGCCCTTGGCCCTGTTGTACTTTTCAAACCACCAGGCCGACCGCTGCCACGAGTTGACGTAGTTCGACAGGTAGAAGTTGAAGTTGAAGTCGTTCCAATGCACGTAATGGCTGGTGTTGCCGTAATAGGGCGACGTGATGCGGGCAGAGGACGAATTTTCTCCGTCAGACATCACAACGATCGTCTTGAGCGTCGTGGAGTCGCTGTAGTCGGCCGGGCGCGCGCTGAAATTCGCATCGGACCGGTTCGCGGCCCTCAATTTATCGTTCACCGGGCGGAATGACGGGTCCAGCATGTAGGCCCCCCATTTCATCCCAAGGTAGATGGCCGTACCGGCGCGGGGCCGCAGGGCGTCAATGCTGGATTTTAGGGCTGCGGCATTCTGCGACATGGCCGTCACGGATTCATAACCGTTGCGGGGGCAAACCGTGTCGTGCCGGGTGTTCTGCGCTGTCCCGCTCTGGATCGAAAAGGTGTTCCACTGGAAATGCTGCATCTGCTGGTGCAGTTTGGTCGTGCTGATCGCCAGGGCGGCGAAATCCGCGTCGTCGAATTCGACGCAATGGGAATAGCTGTGCAGCTGGTTGACATTGAGTTCGTCGAATATAATTGACCCCACATTCACCTGTTCGGAATAGGGTACGATATTGATCGACACGCGATTGACCGTATCTGCCTTGACGGTGGCGTCGATGAATTCTTTTGCGGCCACCCGCAGGTTTGCCAGCCGGTTATTGTCTTTCATCGACCCCGAAATATCCAGAACCAGCGAAACCTCGACATTGGGCACCCGTTCTTCGGCGGTTGCACCGGCGGGGATCGTCATCGTGTCCACACCTGACATGCGCATGAACTGCGTGTCTATCTGGCGGGTCGCCGAGGCGGAAACCGTCTTGAAACCGATCCCCGTCATGGGCGTAACCGTCGGGACGACATCGGTAATGCCGGCCTTGACGAAGTAATCCTCGACCACGGCCTTGGGCGACAGGGTCTGGTCAAGATCGGCTGCGGCCAGCACGGCGCGGTCAATGGTGTTCTGCAACTTCGTGCGTTCCATTTCGAACCGCATCGTATCGACGCCGATACCGCCAACCATCAGGATGATCAGGATGATGAACATCGAAAAAACCACCATCACGCCGTCTTCTTCTTCGGCGAACCGCTTTGGATTGCGCGGCGGATGGTCAACGGTCGAGGCGGCGTTTTCGGTCATTGGGTACTGATATTTCACAATCATGGTCACGTTCCCGATTCGGGGCCTGGTTCATGCTTTTGAACCTTGTGGATCACGGATGGCAGAAGACTATGGCTGAAGTTGGGCAAACAATGTCTTATTTCTGACCGAATTTCCGTAATTCTGGCAGCAATGATGTGAATTGTGCGATTTGGTTTTCAAACTGGAAACATTGCCATAGAATCCGGGCATCTTTTGCCCTCTGGGCAGGCGGGCGCTGACCCCCGCGCGACACAGGAGTTAATGCCGTGTTGCACGGCGGATCCCGGGTGACGTCTGCCCGTTGTCACCTGTGGGCACCCGTTGTCGTTGCCAACCGGCCGCTGTCGCGTCTCACGTCCGCGCCAAATGCCTGAAAACGACGCAAGTTGTCGCGCATTGCGCGTCTTTCGTCGGGCGCGGACAGGAGTATAACGCCGTAGCGGGTCGAGTCGCGGACCAGCAGGAGAACGCAGATGTCATTTTCAGCCTGGCGCATCCTGAAGGAAGGCCTGACCGGCAACCGGGGATGGACGCCGCATTGGCGTGATCCGGCGCCGCAACCCACCTATGACGCCATCGTCATCGGCGGCGGCGGGCACGGATTGGCCACCGCCTATTACCTGGCCAAGAACCATGGCCTGACCCGGGTGGCGGTGCTGGAAAAGGGCCACCTTGGCAGCGGCAACATCGGGCGCAACACCACCATCGTGCGGGCGAACTACTTTCTGCCCGGCAACTCGGAATTCTACAGCCATTCCCTGAAGCTGTGGGAAGGGATGGAAGCGGACCTGAATTACAACGTGATGCACAGCCAGCGCGGGCTGATCAACCTGTTCCATTCCGACGGCCAGCGCGACGCGTTCGTGCGGCGCGGCAATGCGATGATCAATCAGGGCGACGACGCGATCCTGCTGGACCGTGACGGGGTGCGCAAACTGCTGCCCTATCTGGATTACGCCAACACCCGGTTCCCGATCTTTGGCGGGTTGTTGCACCCGCGTGGCGGCACCGCGCGGCATGATGCGGTGGCCTGGGGGTATGCGCGGGGTGCCGACCGGCGCGGCGTCGATCTGATCCAGAACTGCGAAGTGACGGGGATCGACATCGAAGGCGGCCGCGTCACCGGCGTGCAGACGACGCGCGGCGCGATCAAGGCTGCCAAGGTAGCGATTGTGGTTGCCGGGCGGTCAAGCCAAGTGGCCGCCATGGCGGGCCTGCGCCTGCCGATCGAATCCCATGTCCTGCAGGCCTTTGTCACCGAAGGGCTGAAACCCGTCATCAACCATGTCATCAGCTTTGGCATGGGGCATTTCTACATCAGCCAGTCCGACAAGGGCGGGCTGGTGTTTGGCGGCGACATCGATTTTTATCCCAGCTCTGCGTCGCGCGGCAATCTGCCGAGGGGCGAACATGTGATGGAGGCGGGCATGACCCTGATGCCGATGATCGGCCGCGCGCGCGTGTTGCGATCATGGGGCGGGATCATGGACATGTCGCCGGACGGGTCGCCGATCATCGACAAATCCCCGGTGGACGGGCTGTTCCTGAACTGCGGCTGGAACTACGGCGGGTTCAAGGCGGTGCCGGCGTCTGGGTACTGCCTTGCGCATCTTATGGCCACGGGTCAACCACATCCGGTGGCCGCCGGTTTCCGTCTGGACCGTTTCGCCACCGGGCGCGGGCTGATGGACGAAGAAGGCACCGGCAGCCAGCACAACCTGCACTAAGGACACCATAATGCGCATCCCTTGCCCCCTCTGCGGCGACCGTGACCGGCGCGAATACTATTTCGGCGGCGCCGCCCTGACGCGGCCTGCGGCGGATGCCGCACCGGCAGCGTGGGACGATTACATCCACAACCGCGACAACCCGGCGGGCACTGCGCGCGAATTCTGGCAGCACGACGGCGGCTGCGGCGCATGGCTGGTAGTGACGCGCGATACCGTGACCCATGCGGTGACGGGCACGGCTGTCGCCAAGGAGACACGCGCATGAGGCTGTCCACAGGCGGCATGATCGACCGGACGCAGCCGGTCAGTTTCACCTTCGACGGCGTGCGGCATCAGGGCTTTGCCGGCGATACGCTGGCATCCGCGCTGATCGGTGACGGGGTGCGCGTCGTGGCGCGGTCGTTCAAATACCACCGGCCGCGCGGCATCCTGTCCACGGGCAGCGCCGAACCCAATGCGCTGGTCACGCTGGGCACGGGCGCAGCCCAAGACCCGAACGTGCGTGCCACCATGGTAGAACTGACCGATGGTCTGGCGGCGCGGTCGCAGAACGCCTGGCCGTCGCTGCGGTTCGATCTGCTGGCCGCGAATGACCTGCTGGCGCCGTTTCTGGGGGCGGGGTTCTATTACAAGACCTTCATGTGGCCGCGCGCCTTCTGGGAAAAGGTCTATGAACCCGCGATCCGCCGTGCGGCGGGTCTGGGCGAGCTGTCGGGTGACGCGGATCCTGATGATCATGAACGGGTGCAGGCGTTCTGCGATCTGCTGGTCATCGGCGGCGGGCCGGCAGGCTTGATGGCGGCGCTGACGGCGGCGCGTGGTGGCGCGGATGTGATCCTTTGCGACGAGGATTGGGTGCTGGGCGGGCGGTTGTTGCTGGAAACCCACACGGTTGCGGACCAGGCGGGTGCGGATTGGGCGGCGGGGGTGGCGGCGGAACTGGCCAGCCTGCCCAATGTGCGTGTGATGACCCGCACCGCGGTGGTCGGTGCCTATGACCACGGCACCTATGCCGCCCTTGAACGGCTGCCTGCGGACGCGATCCGCCGTGGCGCGCCGCGCGCCGCATTCTGGCGCATTGTCGCGCGCCGCGCGATCCTGGCGGCGGGCGCGCTTGAACGTCCCATCGCGTTTCGCAACAACGACCGCCCCGGCACGATGCTGGCGGGCGCGGTGCGTGGCTATGTCAACCGTTGGGCGGTCAGCCCCGGACGGCAGGTGGCGGTGTTCGGCAACAATGATGACGCGCATCGGACCGCCGCCGATCTGTTGGCGGCAGGCGTCCATGTCGCGGCCCTGATCGACGCGCGCCCGGATGCGACCACTGATCTGCCGATCCGGTTCTTTGCCGGTTCGGTCGTTTCTGACACCGTTGGCCGCGCGGGGCTGGAAGCGATCACCATCAGCGCGCCGCACGGGCGTGAACGGTTGCAGACCGATTGCCTCGCGGTTTCGGGCGGCTGGAACCCGATGGTGCATCTGACCTGCCACATGAACGGTCGCCCCGATTGGCAGCCGGATATCGCGGCCTTTGTGCCGCGGGCAGGCGCCGTGCCGGGGCTGGTCACCGCCGGCGCGTGTCAGGGCGCGTTTTCCACCCATGCCGCATTGACCCAAGGCCATCAGGCCGGGCTGGATGCGCTGGGGGATCTGGGCCTGACGGCGATGCCAGAGCCGATCCCCGCGACCGAAGATGCACCCACCCGCCTGGCGCCGCTGTGGGCGGTCCCCGGCCAAGGCCGCGCCTGGCTGGATTTCCAGAACGATGTGACCGTCAAGGACGTGCAGATGGCCGCGGTCGAGGGTTACACCTCGGTCGAGCACATGAAACGCTATACCACCCAAGGTATGGCGCCGGATCAGGGCAAGACCTCCAACGTCGCCGCGCTGGCCGTGCTGGCAGACGCCACCGGGCGCGGCATTCCGCAGACCGGCACCACCACGTTCCGCCCGCCCTTTGTGCCGGTTCCGATCGCTGCCATGGGCGCGGCAGGGCAGGGGGCCGGGTTTGCTCCCGAACGGCTGACCACCTCGCACCTTGCCAGCATCCGCCGCAACGCGCCGATGATCGCGACCGGGCTGTGGTGGCGGCCCAGCTATTTCCCGACCCCAGGGGAAACCAACTGGCGGCAATCCTGCGACCGCGAGGTGGCTTTTGTCCGCAATGCCGTGGGCATCTGCGACTTGTCCACCTTGGGCAAGATCGAATTGCAGGGGCCGGATGCCGGGCGTCTGTTGGACCTCGTCTATATCAACACGTATGCGACACTCGCCCCCGGCAAGATCCGCTATGGCCTGATGCTGCGCGAAGACGGCCATGTGATGGACGACGGCACCACGGCGCGGCTGGACGCAGACCGCTGGGTGATGACCACGACCACCGCCGCCGCAGGTCAGGTGATGCGCCATCTGGAATTCTGCGCTCAGGTGCTGCGCCCCGACTGGAATGTCACCTTCGCCTCGGTCACCGAACAATATGCGCAGTTTTCCGTGGCCGGCCCACAGGCGCACGCACTGCTATCCACGCTGATCCCGGGCTTTGCGGGGCTGCCATTCATGGGCTGCGGCACAGTCCAGCTTGCGAGCGTCCCCGCACGGCTGTTCCGCATCTCGTTTTCCGGCGAGGCGGGCTATGAAATCGCTGTTCCCGCCCGCTTTGGCGCGGCGCTGTTCGCCACATTGGTCGAACGCGCCGAGGCGCTGGGCGGCGGGGCCTATGGGCTCGAGGCGCTGAATGTGCTGCGGCTGGAAAAAGGGTTCATCACCCATGCCGAAATCCACGGCCGCACCACCGCGTTCGACATCGGGATGCAGGCCATGGTGTCCGCGAAAAAGGACTGCATCGGCAAGGCGGCCGCGGCCCGTCCCGGCCTGATCGATCCCGCACGCGAACGCCTCGTGGGCCTGAAGCCCGCCGGTGCGGTCAAGATACTGACGGCGGGCGCGCATCTGTTTGCGCAAAACGCTGCCGCCACGCGGGAAAATTCCGCGGGCTATGTGACCTCGGTCGGGTTTTCGCCGACGCTGGGGCATTTCATCGGGCAGGCGTTCCTGCGTCACGGGCCGGACCGGCTGGGCGAGGTGATCCGCATGGTTGATCACGTCCGCCAGGTCGAAACGCTGTGCGAGGTCTGCGACCCGGTGTTTTTCGACAAGGACGGAGGACGCGCCCGTGCCTGATCCGGCAAACGATCTTACCCTGACACCGAAAACGCCTTGTGCCGACATGTTGCCGGTCACCGCAGGCACGATCATGCTGGCAGAAACCCCGCCCGCGCAGATCTGGCTGATTGCCGGGCCGTTCGACAATTGCCTGCCGTTCGATCACGCCCATCGCCTGCTGATCGATGCCGCCCCCCCCATCGGTGCCCGCGCCACCGACCAATCCGACGCCTGGGCTGTGGTCACCCTGTCCGGGCCCGGCGCGACGGATACGCTTGCACGCCTGTCCACGCTCGACCTGCGCGCCATGACAGACGGGCAGGCCACCCGCAGCCCGATCGGCCACATGCCCGGCCACATCACGCGCCTCGGCGATCAGGAATGGCGCCTGATGGTGTTCCGCTCGATGGCGGCCACGCTGGTGCGCGAGGTGACCCATGCCATGCAACAGGTCCATAAACGCCACGGCTAAGCCGCCGGGTTGACGCCCCGGGTTAACGCTCCGGGCCTGGTCGCTTTTCGGCTTCTCTGGTTCGAAAATACCCCAGGGGGGCCCGCAAGGGCGGGAGGCAGCGCTCCCCTCGACACTCGCAATCTCGTGCAACCGCGCCTATAGTAGGTCCATGAGTCTGCCCCCCGCCTTCTTCGACGAACTGCGTTCCCGCCTCAGCCTTGCACAGGTGGTGGGGCGCAAGGTTATGTGGGACATGCGCAAATCCAACCAGGCCAAGGGCGACTGGTGGGCGCCGTGCCCGTTCCATCAGGAAAAATCCGCGTCATTTCATGTCGATGACCGCAAGGGGTTTTACTACTGCTTTGGCTGCCAGGCCAAGGGCGACATGATTTCCTTTGTACGCGAAACCGAAAACGCCGGCTTTATGGAGGCGATCGAGATTCTCGCCCGCGAAGCCGGCCTGCCGATGCCCGCCCGCGACCCCCGCGCGGCGCAGGTGGCTGACGAACGCGGTCAGCTGGTGCAGGTCATGGAACAGGCGGTGCAATGGTATCGCCTGCAACTCGGAACGGCCGGCGCCACCGCTGCGCGCGCCTATCTGGCGAAACGGGGCCTTAGCGACGCCGTGCAGGCACGCTGGGATATCGGGTTTGCGCCGCCGGGATGGGAAGGGCTGCGCGAGGCTCTCGCCGCCAAGGGCGTGTCCGAAGAACGCATGCTGGCGGCCGGGCTGCTCAAACCTTCGGACAAGGGCAAACGGCCCTATGACACTTTCCGCAACCGCATCATGTTCCCGATCCGTGACGGGCGCGGCCGCGCAATCGCTTTCGGCGGTCGGGCGATGGATCCGAACGAATCCGCCAAGTATCTGAATTCGCCGGAAACCCTTCTGTTTGACAAGGGTCGCAACCTTTACAATCTTGCCCGGGCCCGCGACGCGGTAGGTAAAGGCGCGCGGCTGATCCTCGCCGAGGGGTACATGGACGTGATCGCGCTGTCCGAGGCCGGATTTGGCGGCGCGGTGGCCCCGTTGGGCACGGCGGTGACCGAGCACCAGCTGCGCCTGCTGTGGCGCGTGGCGCCGGAACCCGTGGTGGCGCTGGACGGTGACAAGGCGGGCATCAGCGCGGGCCTGCGCGTCGTCGATTTGTCGATGCCGCTGATGGAGGCCGGTCAAAGCCTGCGGTTTGCGCTGTTGCCCGACGGGCAGGACCCTGACGACCTGATCCGCGCCAAGGGCGCGCCGGTCATGCAGGCGGTTCTGGACGCGGCAAAGCCGATGGTGGACCTGTTGTGGGCGCGCGAAATCGAGGGGCAGGTTTTCGACAGCCCCGAACGCCGCGCCACGCTGGACAAGGCGCTGCGCGCGCGGCTGGCCGCGATCCGCGACCCGTCGCTGCGTTCGCATTATGCCGAGGCAATCCGCGACAAACGCGCGGATCTGTTCGGCAACGGCAGACAGGCGCCGGGACAATTCGGTGCCGTGCGCCGGCCTTGGGTCAAAACGGCTTGGGTCAAGGGCGCGCCGCCGCCGCCGCTGCCGCCATCCCCGACCGCGCGGGCGTCCGCATTGGTGGCCGATCCCGATGCGGCCGACGCGCTGCGCGAGGCGGTGGTGCTGGCCACCTGTCTGGTGACCCCGGCGCTGGTGGCCGAGTTCGAACCCGATCTGGAACGCATGGAATGCCGCAACCCCGACCACGGCGATCTGCGCGATGCCATCCTGCGGCTGGGTGCCGTCGCCGATCTGCGGGCGCGCGTCGGGGCCCTGATGGGGGGCGATGCGCTGGACCGGCTGTTCGCGCGGCCGTATGTAGCGATTTGTCCGACGGTGCGCCACCCCGGCGATCTGGACAAGGGCCGCATGACGCTGGCCGAGGAACTGGCCAAGCTGCGCGCCGAACGCGGCCGTCAGGCCGAGATCGCCGAGGCCGAGGCGGAAATGCAGGACCTGAGCCTGTCCGATGACGACGAACGCCTGACCCGCCGCCTGCGCGACGCCGCTGCTACCGCCGAAGAGGCCCAACGCAGCCATTCCGAGGATCGCGCCGAATACGATACGGCCCCGAATGGCGCACGCGTAAAACGCGACGAACGCGAGGCCTTTGCGCAGCTTTTGCGCCGCATTGCGCCGGAAAATCCCCCGCAATGATCGTGCAAGGGGCAGAAAACCGGTGGCAGGCCTTTCCGAATCACCGCGATCCGGTATTGATTCGATGAACGAATCACCCATATGCGTGCATTGCGATTTGATCTGGTTCTGACCGAGCAACCCTGTCACGCCGAACCCGGTATCATCTCATCCACTTCCCACCTGCATCAAGGAGACCCCGATGGCCCTCAAGGACAGCGACGACGCCGCCGAAGCCCCGGTCGCTGAAGCCGATGATGGGTTCGACCTGTCGCAAGCCGCCGTCAAGCGGATGATCGCAGAGGCACGGGAACGCGGTTTCATCACATATGAACAGCTGAATTCCGTGCTGCCACCCGAGCAGGTGTCGTCGGATCAGATCGAAGACGTGATGTCGATGCTGGATGAAATGGGCATTCGCGTCACCGACGAGGATGAGGGCGACGAAGAAGAAGACGGCAAATCGACCGCCGTCGTGGATGCGTCTGCCGGGCGCGACGTGGCGCTGGCGCAGGGATCGGGCGAAAAGCTGGACCGGACAGACGACCCGGTGCGGATGTATCTGCGCGAAATGGGGTCGGTCGAACTGTTGTCCCGCGAAGGCGAGATCGCGATTGCCAAACGCATCGAGGCCGGTCGCAACACGATGATCCAGGGCCTTTGCGAAAGCCCGCTGACCTTTCAGGCGATCACGATCTGGCGCGACGAATTGTTGTCCGAGGACATCCTTCTGCGTGACGTCATCGATCTGGAAGCCACCTTTGGCCGCAGTCTGGATGGCGACGATGGCCCGGTCGATCTGGTGGATGCCGCCAATATTCCCGCCGCGCCGCGCGCCAAGGAAGAAGAAGATCAGGAACTGGACGCGGATGGCAATCCCATCGGCCGCGACGATGACGACGACGAGGACGACCAGACCGGCATGAGTCTGGCCGCGATGGAAACCGCGCTGAAACCGCGGGTGCTGGAAACACTGGAACGCATCGCCGACGATTACGTGCAACTGTCGGAAATGCAGGACAGCCGGATTTCCGCCACCATCAACGAAGACGGCACGTTTTCGGCGGACCAGGAAGCCGGCTATCAGAAACTGCGGTCGGAAATCGTGTTGCTGGTCAACGAATTGCACCTGCATAACAACCGCATCGAGGCGCTGATCGACCAGTTGTACGGCATCAACCGCCGCGTGATGCAGATCGACAGTTCCATGGTGAAACTGGCCGATCAGGCCCGCATCAACCGCCGTGAATTCATCGACGAATACCGGGGCCGCGAACTGGACCCGAACTGGATCGACGACATGGGCCGCAAGGCCGGGCGCGGCTGGCAGACCCTGATCGACAAAAGTCGCGACAAGCTGGAAGAGTTGCGCGCCGACATGGCGCAGGTCGGGCAATATGTCGGCCTCGACATCCAGGAATTCCGCCGCATCGTCAATCAGGTGCAAAAGGGTGAAAAAGAGGCACGTCAGGCCAAGAAGGAAATGGTCGAGGCCAACCTGCGCCTGGTGATTTCCATCGCCAAGAAATACACCAACCGCGGGCTGCAATTTCTTGATCTTATTCAGGAAGGCAACATCGGCCTGATGAAGGCGGTCGATAAGTTCGAATACCGCCGCGGCTATAAATTCTCGACCTACGCCACTTGGTGGATCCGGCAGGCGATCACCCGCAGCATCGCCGATCAGGCCCGCACGATCCGTATCCCCGTGCACATGATCGAAACGATCAACAAACTGGTGCGCACCGGCCGGCAGATGCTGCACGAGATCGGCCGCGAACCGACGCCCGAAGAACTTGCAGAAAAGTTGCAGATGCCGCTGGAAAAGGTCCGCAAGGTGATGAAGATCGCCAAGGAACCGATTTCGCTGGAAACGCCGATCGGCGACGAGGAAGACAGCCAGCTGGGTGACTTCATCGAGGACAAGAACGCGATCCTGCCGCTGGACAGCGCGATTCAGGAAAACCTCAAGGAAACCACGACCCGCGTGCTGGCCTCGCTGACCCCGCGCGAAGAACGCGTGCTGCGCATGCGGTTCGGCATCGGCATGAACACCGACCACACGCTGGAAGAGGTCGGCCAGCAGTTCAGCGTGACCCGCGAACGCATCCGTCAGATCGAGGCCAAGGCGCTGCGCAAGCTGAAACATCCCAGCCGGTCGCGCAAACTGCGGAGTTTCCTTGATCAATGAGACCCGCACACAGCGTTTCACAACTGGCCAAGCAGCGGGCATTTGAAACCATCAGAATCGTCGCCAAGGCTGTAGCGGCGGGTGAGCAGGCGATTACCTATTCCGATCTTGCGCAGCGGTTGGGCATGTCCAAGGTAAATGGTCAGGGCCTGAGCACATATTTGAATGGCGCAGCGGCGCTTTGTGCCGAACACGATCTGCCGAATGTTTCGGTTCTGGTGGTTTCCAAGGAAAGTCTTGAACGGAACCAGCCCCTGCCATCCGAAGGGTCTTTTTCTGACGGGTTTTATGCTGCGACCGGTTTGACGAAAGCGGACATCCCGGCGGAACAAGCCCGGGTCAGGAGTTTTGACTGGCAAGCAGTGAGATCGCTGAACCTCAGCTGAAAATTTCGAAGTTTTTATCTGGTGTGATGGACCCAACGGTTCTTGGATCGAACACACCCAAGGCATGTGCGGGAGACCGCGATGACCAGCTTGAACAACCTGTGGATCCGCGTGCGTTATGGCGTAGGCAAGGCCGTGCTGGGTGACTGGCTTACGGTCAAGGGGCGGCGCTGGGATGTGCATGCCTAATGGTCCGCGCCACCCGGCAAGGGCAACCAGCCGCAGGCCTATATCGATCATCCCGACCGCAGCGCCTATCTGATCGGTCTGTTGCAGCGCATCGGTGTGTCGGATGGGTCGGTTCTGGAAATCGGCTGTGACGTCGGGCGCAATCTGGAGGCTCTGCGGCAGGCGGGATACGGCCCGTTAGCGGCGATTGAAATAAATGCCGGCGCTTTGGCAGACATGCGCCGGGTGTTTCCCGACCTGCACGCAACGACGACGCTGATCAATCAGCCAGTCGAAACAGCCTTGCCGCCGATGGCGGATGGCGCAGTCGAAATCTGTTTCACCATGGCGGTGCTGCTGCACATCCATCCGGACAGCGAATGGGTGTTTCCGCACATGCTGCGGATGGCGAAACGCTATCTGGTGGTGATCGAGAACGAGGATCAATCCAGCTACAAGATTTTCCCGCGTGACAATGGCGCGGTATTTCGCGGGCTGGGGGCGACGGAAATTCTGGTGGAACCGGTCGGTGGGTCGTTGCAGAACTACACCGCGCGGGTGTTCCTGATGCCGGAGCGCGCCGGATCATGCGTCCGCTGGGATGCAGGTGCCCCGGTTGGCTGCGATTGTTGCAAGAAACAAAGGTTGTGTGATGACGCGACAGCGTGATGTTCCGCGTCAGCAGCCATGGGTTAGTCTTGGGATATCAAAAAGGAGGCTCGCCCATGTTTCGTATCACCGCCCTTGCCGTAGCGCTGCTGATCCCGGGTGCGGGGTCTGCCCAGACTTTCTTGTCCAGTAACGGTCTGGTTGTCCGCCCGGTTGACAGCACCAGCTTTGACGTCTTGGGCGACGGGTTCAGCGAGGCAAAAGCCTACTGGTGTGCCGCGTCGGATTATGTCATCAGGCGGGTTGGCGGTGTCGCAGCCACCCGGATCACGGTTGTTGTCCCGCCCGGCAGCCTGCCCTCGGGCAAGCGCGACGCCCGGTTCACCATCGCGCCAAATGCGGCCAAGGGCCAGCCCACCACGACGTCAATTTCGGTCAAGAACACCGGTGCAAATATCGACGCAGGGCTGGGGAATTTGTTCTGTTTCGATTTGCGCCGACAGGAAGACGGTAATTGACGTCGGATTTCGACCGGCGCGGTGCGGAAGACACACCAGATGTTGCGTTTGATTTCCCCTCTACCCAAAACCTAGCTGGTCCCCTATAGTTCTGTCCAAGCGGGGCGGTGATCCCGCATCCGAGGCAGAGACAGTCAGAGGGGGCCGGCCATGCGCTGTCCGTTTTGCGGAAATATCGATACGCAGGTCAAGGATTCCCGGCCTGCCGAAGACCATGTTTCGATCCGTCGCCGCCGGTTTTGTCCGGCCTGTGGCGGACGTTTCACCACCTACGAACGGGTGCAATTGCGCGATCTGGTGGTGATCAAGACCTCTGGCCGGCGCGAAGATTTCGACCGCGACAAACTGGAACGGTCGGTTCGCATCGCGTTGCAGAAACGCCCGATCGAGCCGGAACGCATCGACCAGATGGTGTCCGGCATCGTGCGGCGGCTGGAATCCCTCGGGGAAACCGACATTCCGTCCAAGGCCATCGGCGAGATCGTGATGGAAACCCTCGCCCGGATCGATACGGTGGCCTACGTACGATTTGCCAGTGTTTACAAGAACTTTCAGGCCGCAGATGATTTCGATAAATTCGTGTCCGAACTGCGGCCCGACGGCCGTAGCGATACCTGATCGTCGCGTGAACCGGGCATGACCGATGCCCGTGCCATGGCGCATGCGCTGGCGTTGGGCCGGCGCGGGCTGGGCAACGCCTGGCCGAACCCGGCAGTCGGCTGTGTGATCCGGCGCGG
The DNA here is from genome assembly GCA_038205135.1 of Rhodobacterales bacterium. Classification (GTDB taxonomy): domain Bacteria; phylum Pseudomonadota; class Alphaproteobacteria; order Rhodobacterales; family Rhodobacteraceae; genus UBA9554. The sequence goes on along the minus strand of JBBRCF010000070.1, from coordinate 1,940 downwards.
CGATGTGGTGGCCGGGCGCGGCTGGACGCAGCCCGGCGGGCGACCGCATGCCGAAACGATGGCCTTGGCCCAGGCCGGCGCGGCCGCCCGCGGGGCCACCGCCTATGTCACGCTGGAACCCTGCGCGCATCATGGCCACACGCCGCCCTGCGCCACAGCCCTGATCGCGGCCGGCATCGCGCGGCTGGTTTGCCCGGTCGAAGATCCGGATCCCCGCGTCGCCGGGCGTGGTTTTGCGATGTTGCGCGCGGCTGGCATCGCGGTGGACGTCGGGTTGATGGCCGATCACGCGCGCGCCGATCTGGCCGGGTTTTTGTTGTCGCGCACGGCGGGACGGCCCTTGGTGACGCTGAAACTGGCCACTTCGCTGGATGGCCGCATCGCCACCGCGACCGGGCATAGCCAATGGATCACCGGACCTGTGGCGCGGCGGCGGGTGCATGCCCTGCGTCTGACCCATGACGCGGTGATGGTCGGCGCGGGGACGGCGCGGGCCGATGATCCGCTGTTGACGGTGCGCGACATGGGTGCGCTGCGTCAACCGGTGCGGGTGGTGTTGTCGCGGCGGCTGGATTTGCCCGTGGCGCGGCTGGCGGGGTCGATCCTGGAGGCGCCGCTATGGCTGCTGCATGGCGCGGATGCGCCGGCAGCGGCGCGGGACGCATGGGCCGCGCGCGGCGCCGGGTTGATCGAGGTGGCGGTCGATGGCCGGCAGATCGATCTGGGCGCGGGTCTTGCCGCGCTGGCGGCGGCGGGCCTGACGCGCATTTTGTGCGAAGGGGGCGGGCAACTGGCGGCGGGGTTGCTGGCGGCGGGGCTGGTGGACCGGTTGGCGGTGTTCACCGCCGGGCTGGCGATCGGGGCCGAAGGCCTGCCGGCCGTCGGGGTGCTGGGCCTGTCACGGCTGGACGAGGCACCGCGCTGGCGGCTGCGGTCCGTGGACCCGGTGGGCGACGACACCCTGACGGTGTGGGAACGTGCCTAGCGCCACAGATGGGCATAGCCCGCCAGCCAACCCTGCAGTTTGGCCAGCATGCGCAGCCCGGGGCCCTGTGCGGTGGCCGCGCCACTGATCAGCCGGTCCACCGCGATCTCGACCGGGCAGGGGCGGCCCGTCACCGGATCCAGATAGCGCGGATAATCGATCAAGGCGGCGTGCACCAACCCCGCCAGCGCCGGCCGCGCCGTACGGTGCGGGATGGTGGGCCCCAGATGCCGGGTCAGGCCCCAACCGGCATAGAACGGCGCCCCCAGCGTGGTCACCGGCACGCCCCGCAACAGCGCCTCGAAACCGGTCAGCGAGGTCAGCGTCCAGACACCCTGCACCTGCCCAAGCAGTGCGGCGATATCGGCATCGGGCAAGACCATATCGGCCAGCGTTTCCGCATCCGGCAACGCGCCGGGCCGCAATCCGGCCACCACATCGGGGTGCGGTTTGTAGATCAGGATGGCGTCCGGGTTGGCAGCGCGGGCGGTCTGCAGCAGTGCGCGGTTGGTTCGCAGGTCACCGCAGCCCAGCCGGATCGACGCATCATCCTCGACCTGACCGGGCACCAGAATGCGGTAGCCGTCCGGCAGCGCCGGCGTCGTGCCGCCCAGATTGTATTTCGAAACGCCGGCCGCAATCAGGCGCCGCATCAGCCGTTCTGCCCGCAGGGCCTGATCTGGGCGCAGCCGCGCCCGCGCCGCGATCAGGTGGTCCAGATCGCTGGACGTCCGGGGGTCGTAATAGATGCCGCGGCTGTCCAGCACCAATGACAGCGGCGGCACCAGCGCGGCTCCAAGGCCGCGGGACCGCAGGAAACCGTCTTCGACACGCAGCACCGCGGTCGCCTCTGCCGCCTGTCCGCCCCAGACCATCGCCCGCCGCGACGGGCGTGGCGAGCCCAACCGCACCGGGGTGACGTTGCCATAAAACCGTTGCAGATGGGTGAGGTTCC
>JBBRCF010000069.1:0-18056 GCA_038205135.1 Rhodobacterales bacterium | reverse complement strand
TCGAACACCTCGATCGCGTCCATCTTTTCGCCAAGGCCGACGAAGCGGATCGGTTTGCCGGTGATTGCGCGCATCGACAGCGCCGCACCGCCGCGCCCGTCGCCGTCCATCCGGGTAAGAACCACGCCGGTTACGCCGATCTTGGCGTCAAATTCGGTCGCGACGTTAACCGCGTCCTGACCCGTCAGGCCATCGACCACCAACAGCGTCTCGCGCGGGTTGGCCACGTCGCGCACGGCGGCGGCCTGCGCGATCAGCTCGGCGTCGATATGCAGACGCCCGGCGGTATCCAGCAGGTAAACGTCATAACCGCCAAGCGCCGCCTGCACCTTGGCGCGTTTGGCAATCGCCACCGGGTCTTCGCCCTTGACGATCGGCAGGGTATCGACGCCGATCTGCGCGCCAAGGATCGCAAGCTGTTCCATCGCGGCGGGGCGGTTGGTGTCCAGCGACGCCATCAGCACCTTCTTGCCCTCGCGGTCCTTCAACCGCTTGGCCAGTTTCGCCGTCGTCGTCGTCTTGCCTGACCCTTGCAGACCGACGATCAGGATTGGCGCGGGCGGGTTGTCGATTTTCATCAGACCCGGATCGGCATCGCCGGTCAGCACGGCGATCAGTTCGTCATGGACAATCTTGACCACCTGTTGTCCGGGCGTGATCGATTTGGTTACCGCGCTGCCGGTCGCCTTTTTTTCCACCGCCTTGATGAAATCGCGCACCACCGGCAGCGAAACATCTGCCTCCAGCAAGGCAACGCGAACCTCGCGCAGGGCGGCGCGGACGTCATCCTCGGACAGGGCACCCTGTTTCGTCAGCCGGTCGAAGACGCTGCCAAGGCGCTCTGACAAGGAAGAAAACATGCGCGGTCCTTTCGCGGGTTGTGACGATCCGGCCTGATATGGGGGCCGGGGCGGAAAACGACAATCGACCCCGTGGGCGCAACGCGCTGACGGGGGGCGATCCACGGTATATCCGTGGACCGGAAGCCTGATGCCTCCGGAATGCGCTGCTGGTTAGGCCACGACGGCGCGGGAGTCAAGCCGCGCGCCGATTGATAGGCAAAACCTATCGTTTGACAGGATCGCGATATTGATTTCGCATGATCGCTACGACATTCTGCGCGCCATACCGGAGTATCCCATGTCCATCGCCGACACTTTGCCATCTGATGCCGCTTTGCGGGCCATCATCGACAGCCAGATGCACCTTGAGGGGCCTTTGCTGCCGATCCTGCATGCGCTGCAAGCGGATTTCGGCCATGTGCCTGATGCCGCGCTACCGCTGATTGCGGTGCGGCTGAACATCACCCGGGCCGAGGTGCATGGCGTGATGACGTTCTACCACGATTTCCGCGAGGTGCCCGCCGGGCGGCATGTGGTAAAACTGTGCCGGTCTGAGGCGTGCAAGGCGATGGGGGCCGACGCGCTGGCGGACCATGTCCGCGCGCGGCTGGGGGTGGATTGGCACGGCACGACGGCAGATGGCGCGGTGACGCTGGAACCGATCTACTGTCTGGGCCTGTGCGCCTGTGCGCCTGCGGTGATGGTCAACGGGCAGGGGCGGGGCCGGGTTGACGCGGCGCGGTTCGACGCGCTGCTGGCCGAGGTGCAAGCATGAAGATCTACGTGCCCCGCGACGCCGCCGCCCGCGCGATGGGGTCGGATGCCGTGGCCGACGCGATTGCCCATGAGGCGGCGCGGCGTGGCGTGGCTGTTCAGATCATCCGCAACGGCAGTCGCGGCATGATCTGGCTGGAACCGCTGGTCGAGGTCGAACATAACGGCGCGCGGCTGGCCTACGGCCCGGTGGCCCCCGGCGATGCGGCGGCGCTGCTGGACGGGACGTTGCCCTGTCATGGCACGGTGGCGGATATTCCGTTCTTTGCGCGGCAGACCCGGCTGACATTTGCACGCGTCGGGCTGATCGACCCGTTGAGCCTTGATGATTACGCGGCGCATGGCGGGCTGGTAGGCTTGCGGCGCGCGCTGGCGATGGATGCGGCTGGCATCGTGGCCGAAGTTCGCGACAGCGGGTTGCGCGGTCGCGGCGGGGCGGGGTTTCCAACGGGCATCAAATGGGAAACCGTGCGCACCGCGCCGGGGGCGCGGAAATACATCGTCTGCAACGCCGACGAGGGCGACAGCGGTACCTTTGCCGACCGCATGGTGATGGAAGGCGACCCGTTCTGCCTGATCGAAGGCATGGTGATCGCAGGGCTGGCGACCGGGGCAACCAAAGGTTTTGTCTATATCCGGTCCGAATATCCGGATGCCATCGCGGTTATGTCGGATGCATTGCGGATTGCGCGTGCGGCCGGCGTGATCGGACCGGCGGTGCTGGGGCAGGGACCGGCCTTTGATCTGGAGGTCCGCGTCGGCGCGGGGGCCTATGTCTGCGGTGAAGAAACCTCGCTGTTGAACTCGCTGGAAGGCAAGCGCGGCATCGTGCGCGCCAAGCCGCCGCTGCCCGCGCTGGAAGGGCTGTTCGGCTGCCCCACCGTCGTCAACAACGTGCTGTCGCTGGCGACCGTGCCGGTGATCCTGGAAAAGGGCGCCGCATTTTATGCTGGTTTCGGGCTGGGGCGGTCGCGCGGCACCATGCCGTTGCAGATCGCGGGCAATGTCGCGCGCGGCGGGCTGTTTGAAACCGCATTCGGCCTGCCGCTGGGCCACATCATCCACGATATCGCGGGCGGCACGGCCACCGGGCGACCCGTCAAGGCGGTGCAGGTCGGTGGGCCTTTGGGGGCGTATATCCCGCCCGAACAGTTCGATACGCCGATCGGATACGAAGAATTCGACCGGGCGGGCGCGCTGATCGGGCACGCGGGCATCGTGATCTATGATGACAGCACCGACATGCTGGCGATGGCGCGTTTCGCGATGGAATTCTGCGCGGTGGAATCCTGTGGCAAATGCACCCCCTGCCGCATCGGCGCGGTGCGAGGGGTCGAAACCATCGACCGCATCGCGAGCGGCGACGCGAGCGCGATCCTGCTGCTGACCGATCTGTGCGACACGATGCGGGATGGCTCGCTGTGCGCGCTTGGCGGGTTCACGCCCTATCCGGTGATGTCCGCGCTGACGCATTACCCCGACGATTTCGCCGCCGCGCGAAAGGCCGCCGAATGATCCGCTACAGGAGCCTGCCATGAAGGACTTCCGCCTGCCCGCCGATGCTTTTCCTGACACTGATTTTGGCACGCCCGCCGTCAATGGCGCGCCCGTGACGCTGACGGTGGATGGCGTGGTGGTCACGGTGCCCGGTGGCACCTCGGTGATGCGGGCGGCCGCATTGGCGGGGATCATGGTGCCGAAACTCTGCGCCTCGGACAATCTGAATGCCTTCGGGTCCTGCCGGTTGTGCGTGGTGGAAATCGACGGGCGGCGCGGCACGCCTGCGTCCTGCACCACGCCGGTGATGGATGGCATGGTGGTGCGCACGCAAACGCCGCGCGTGCAAAAGGTGCGCAAGGGCGTGATGGAGCTGTATATCTCGGACCATCCGCTGGACTGTCTGACTTGCGCGGCGAATGGTGACTGCGAATTGCAGGATATGGCGGGCATGGTCGGCCTGCGCGATGTGCGTTACGCGCCGGGCGAGAACCATTTCCAGACCCGCGCGGGCGACGCGCCCAATGCGCGCTACATCGCCAAAGACGAATCCAACCCCTATTTCGCCTACGACCCCGCGAAATGTATCGTCTGTTCGCGCTGCGTCCGCGCCTGCGAAGAAGTGCAGGGCACATTCGCGCTGACCATCGAAGGCCGGGGTTTCGACAGCCGGGTCAAGGCGGGCGGCAAAAACGACAGCTTCCTGACTTCGGATTGCGTGTCCTGCGGCGCCTGTGTGCAGGCCTGCCCTACCGGCACGTTGCAGGAAAAATCGGTGATCGATCTGGGCACGCCCTCCCGGTCGGTGGTGACCACCTGCGCCTATTGCGGCGTGGGCTGCAATTTCAAGGCCGAACTGAACGGCGACCAACTGGTGCGGATGGTGCCGTGGAAACATGGCGCGGCCAATCGCGGCCATAGCTGCGTCAAGGGCCGCTTTGCCTATGGCTATGCCACGCATCAGGACCGCATCCTGAAACCGATGATCCGCGATGCGATCTCTGATCCGTGGCGCGAAGTGACGTGGGACGAAGCGATCAGTTTCGCCGCAACCCGCATGCGCGGATTGCAGGCTGCCCATGGGCAGAAATCCATCGGGGTGATCACTTCCAGCCGTTGCACAAACGAAGAAACCTATCTGGTGCAGAAACTTGCCCGTGCGGTGTTTGGCAACAACAACACCGACACCTGTGCGCGGGTCTGCCATTCGCCGACGGGTTATGGGCTGGGGCAGGCGTTCGGCACCTCTGCCGGCACGCAGGATTTCGATTCGGTGGAACACACCGACGTCGTGCTGGTGATCGGCGCCAACCCCACCGATGGGCATCCGGTGTTCGCGTCGCGGCTGAAGAAACGCCTGCGCGCCGGGGCGAAACTGATCGTCGTGGACCCGCGCCGCACCGATCTGGTCCGGTCGGCGCATATCGAGGCGGCGCAGCATCTGGCCCTGCGGCCCGGCACCAATGTGGCGGTCATCTCGGCCATGGCACATGTGATCGTCACCGAAGGCTTGATGGATCAGGCCTTCATCCGCGAGCAGTGTGATTGGGATGAATTCCAGCATTACGCCGAATTCATCGCCAACCCGCGTCACGCGCCCGAGGCAGTAGAGCTGTTGACCGGGGTTCCCGCATCCGAATTGCGCGCGGCCGCGCGGCTGTTCGCGACGGGCGGCAATGGCGCGATCTATTATGGCCTTGGCGTGACGGAACACAGCCAGGGTACCACGACGGTGATGGCGATTGCGAACCTTGCCATGCTGACCGGCAATATAGGGCGGCCGGGGGTTGGCGTGAACCCGTTGCGCGGCCAGAACAACGTACAGGGGGCCTGCGACATGGGGTCGTTCCCGCATGAATTGCCGGGCTATCGCCATGTCAAACATGCCGATGCGCGTGATACATTCGCTCGCGTATGGGGCGTGGATATCGACCCGGAACCAGGGCTGCGCATCCCCAACATGCTGGATGCCGCCGTCGAGGGCACGTTCAAGGGTCTGTATTGTCAGGGCGAGGATATCCTGCAGTCCGACCCGGATACCAAGCATGTCGCCGCCGGTCTGGCCGCGATGGACTGCGTCATCGTCCATGACCTGTTCCTGAATGAAACCGCGAATTACGCCCATGTGTTCCTGCCCGGATCGACGTTTCTGGAAAAGGACGGCACATTTACCAACGCCGAACGCCGCATCAACCGGGTGCGTCGCGTGATGGCGCCGCGCAATGGCTATGCCGATTGGGAAATCACGCAATTGCTGGCCAATGCCATGGGTGGTTGTTGGAGCTACAGCCATCCTTCTGAAATCATGACAGAAATCGCCGCGACCACGCCCAGTTTTGCGGGCGTAAGCTATGATCGGCTGGATGAAATGGGGTCGGTGCAATGGCCCTGCAACGATGACGCGCCCGATGGCACGCCGCTGATGCATGTCGATGGTTTCGTGCGGGGCAAAGGGCGGTTCATCGTCACCGAGTACATCGCGACCGAAGAACGCACCGGTGCGCGGTTCCCGCTGCTGCTGACTACCGGGCGCATCCTGTCGCAATACAATGTCGGCGCGCAGACCCGGCGCACCGCGAATGTGATCTGGCACGATCAGGATGTGCTGGAAATCCATCCCCATGATGCCGAGGGGCGCGGCGTGAAAGACGGCGATTGGGTGCGGCTGGCGTCCCGCGCGGGCGAGACGACGGTGCGCGCGCAAGTCACCGATCGCGTCAGCCCCGGCGTGGTCTATACCACTTTCCATCATCCCGATACGCAGGCGAATGTCATCACCACCGACTATTCTGACTGGGCGACCAACTGTCCGGAATACAAGGTGACCGCGGTGCAGATCAGCGCGTCGAACGGCCCAACCGACTGGCAGACCGATTATGCCGCACAGGCCGCCACGGCGCGCCGTATCCTGCCTGCCGCCGAATGACCGCCGCGCGCGCCCTTCCCGGATTGACACGGCGCGCCGGCGCACAAGCGGCCATGACCCGCGCGTTGCCCGAGGAGGTGCCGGTGGCGCTGGTTTATCACGGGTCAACGTTGGCCGTGATGATGGCGACGCCTGCGGACATCGCCGATCTTGCGCGCGGGTTCACCCTGACCGAGGGTATCGCGCGCCCCGATCAGGTGACCGATCTGGACGTCGTGCAAAGCACCACCGGGATCGAGGCGCGGATGTGGCTGGACCCGGGTTGCGCCGCCGCCTTGACCGAACGGAGGCGTATGTTGGCGGGGCCGGTGGGTTGTGGGCTGTGCGGCATCGAAAGTCTGGAACAGGCGCTACGCCCATTGCCGCATGTTTCGGGCATCTGGACCCTGCCGCAGGCCGACGTGATGGCCGCGCCCGACGCCTTGCGCGCCTGTCAGCCGCTGCATGACCAGACCCGCGCCATGCATGCGGCGGGGTTCTGGGTCCCCGGGCAGGGGATCGTGATGGCGCGCGAAGATGTCGGGCGGCACAATGCGCTGGATAAACTGATCGGTGCGCTGCTGGCGGCGGGCCTTGATCCGGCGTCGGGCGCGGTCGTGCTGACGTCCCGCGTATCGACCGAAATGGTGCAGAAAACCGCATGTGCCGGCGCGCCGGTGATCATTGCCGTATCCGCCCCCACCGCGCAGGCGGTGCGGTTGGCGGATGGCGCGGGCATCACGTTGGCGGCGCTGGTCCGGTCCGACGGGTTTGACCTGTTCACCCATGCCCAACGCATCACGGATTGACCATGACCCCTGACAACTTGACCTCGATGGCCAATCAGATCGCCCTGTTTTTCGCGACCCAGCCCGGTCAGGATCAGGCCGCGGGCGTTGCCGCACATCTGAACGATTTCTGGGAACCCCGGATGCGCGCGGCATTGTCGGCCCATGCGCAGGCGGGTGGCGACGGGTTGGCCCCTTTGGTGCGTGACGCCATTCCGCTGTTGCGCGTGCCGGTCTGACCTTTCGCCGGGCCACGCGGCCCGGTAACAGGGGGCATGGACCCTTTCGAAATCCTTCTTTCCACCGCTCCCGGGCAGGAACCCGCTTTGGCCGCCGAAGCGGCAGAGGCGGGATTTGCCGTGACCGGCACGATCCCCGGCGGCGTTACCTTCACCGGCGGCTGGATTGATGTGTGGCGCGCAAACCTGACGCTGCGCATCCCCACCCATGTCTTGGCGCGCATCGGGTCGTTCCGGGCCATGCATCTGGCGCAACTGGATAAACGCGCCCGGAAATTCGAATGGGGCACGGTGTTGCGCCGCGATGTGCCGTTAAAGGTCGAAGCGACGACCCGGGCTTCCAGAATCTATCATGCCGGCGCGGCACGGCAGCGGATCGAAACGGCGCTGGTCGAAGAATTCGGTGCCACGCTTGCACCTGACGCGCCGGTAATCGTCAAACTGCGGATCGAGGATGACCTGTGCACGCTATCTGTCGATACATCGGGAGACAGCATGCATAAACGCGGGTTCAAGGAATATGTCGGCAAGGCGCCGCTGCGCGAAACGCTGGCGGCGGGGTTCCTGCGCGACTGCGGGTTTCAGCCCGATCAGCCGCTGTATGATCCGATGTGTGGGTCGGGCACATTTGTGCTGGAAGCTGCGGAAATCGCGGCGGGGCTGTGGTCCGGTCGCGCGCGCAGCTTCGCGTTTCAGCAGATGGCGACGTTCGATCCGGTTGCGTATGGAGCGTTGATGGCCCCGCCGCCGCACGCGCCATCCTTGCGGTTTTTTGGGTCCGACCGCGACGATGGCGCGGTTCGGGGCGCAAATGCCAATGCTGCGCGCGCTAGTGTATCGACTTGGTGTCGTTTCACCCGCGCAACGATATCGGATGTAGCCCCACCTGATGGGCCACCCGGTCTGGTGATGGTCAATCCGCCCTATGGTACCCGGATCGGCGAACGCAAGCTGCTGTTCGCGCTGTATGGTTCGCTGGGAACAACACTCAAAACCCGGTTCAGGGGCTGGCGCGTCGGATTGGTGACGTCGGACGCGGGTCTGGCCAAGGCCACTGGCCTGCCGTTTCTGCCACCCGGGGCGCCCGTATCGCACGGCGGTCTGTCGATCACGCTGTGGCGCACCGATCCGTTGTAAATCGACGTGCGGTCCTCAGATGATCGCGTGTTCGCGCCGCGCCGTGCCATCGGTCAGCCGGGCAAAACCCAGCGGAGTCAGATCCAGACTGCGGTAGCCGCCATGCATCAGCAGTTCCGCCATCCCGCGCCCCAGCGCCGGGGCCTGCTGCAAACCGTGCCCGGAAAAACCGTTCATGAAGAACAGGTTGGCGATATCAGGATGCGGGCCGATGATGGCGTTCTGATCCAGCGTGTTGTAGTCATACTGTCCGACCCATTCCGTCACGATCCGCAGGCGTTCAAAGGCCGGGATGCGATTGGCCAAAGCGGGCCAGACATGGTCCTGCCACAGGTCGGGATGCGGCGCGAAATCGTCAGGATCGACGACAGGGTCGGGATCGGGCGCGCATCCTGCCAGATAATTCGCGCCGTCCGACCGGACATACACCCCCGTAGGGTCGATAGTCAGCGGCAGCGCGCGCGAAAGCGGCTTTTCCAGCCGTACCACCCAGACGAACCGTTTGCGCGGTTCGACCGGGATATCGACACCTGCCGTGCGGGCCAGCGCCGCCGCCCGGGTGCCGGCGGCGTTCACCACATGGCCCGCGCCGATCACAGTGCCATCCGCCAGCCGCACACTGGTCACGCGGGCGCCGTCGCGGCAGATCGCCGTCACTTCGGCCTGCACAAATTCGACCCCACGCTGGCGGGCCAGACGGCGGAACCATTCGAACACCGTACCGCCGTCCCAATAGCCCTCATCGCGGGTATTCAGACTGCCGAGTTCGATGCCGGTCAGATCGTAGAACGGATATTCGGCAGCGATCTGTTCGGGGGGCATCAGCCGCGTACCGGCCCCCGCCGCCATCTGCACGGCATGGGCGGAACGCAATTGATCCGACATCGCTGCGCTATCGGAAAGATACAGGTAGCCGAAACTGTCAAAGGTCACGGCCGGTACGCGCGCATCGCCCATCCGCGCGGGGAAATCACGGATGAATTCGGCGGCGAATTGCGACACGCGGATATTCAACATATCGGAAAACTGCTGCCGGATCGACGAGGCCGACAATGTTGAGGCGGCTTTGGCGTAGCTGGTGTCGCGTTCCACCACCAGCACACGGCCCGCAAAGCCCAGTTCGCACAACCACCATGCCGTCGCGGACCCCATGATCCCGCCGCCAACAATCACCACGTCATAGGTTGCAAATTCCGGCATGGCTCAGTCGCAAAACACCCAGAACCGGCAGACTTGCCGCAATTGCAGTTCGGTCACGAAATCGCCGCCCACGGACGGGGGCTGGTCCAGAAACGCGGTCACCGGGATCACCTTGGTCGTCTCGGAGCCGTCGGCGGAAATCGTGCCGGTCGAAGACAGGATGCGGTAGGCCTTGATCCGGAACACAAAAGAGTGACCGGCGAGCGCGGCCCGCACCATGCCGTCCATGCCCTGCAGGTCCTGCGGCTGATCCTTTTGCGGCATCTTGGAAAAATCGAAACTGACCCGCAGGCGGTTGTCGTCGATGGTTTCGATCCGCAAGCCTTCGTCGGCCGCAAACTGGCCTTCGCCCAAGGCGGCGGTGCCTTTTTCCAGCACATCGGCCAGCGGCACGCGGCGTTCGGTGGTGCAACGCGCGGTGTCGGGCGTCAGCGTTTCGATGCCGTCCTTGCAGAACGCCCCGCCTGTCATATCGTGCAACTGCCGCGACAGGGTGATGTCGAACAGCCCCAGCATGGTGTCAGGATCGGTGAAATCGAGCGCCACATCCGCATCGATACAGCCTGACACCAGCAGCGCCGCGACCAGAGCGATGCGCCGCATCAATAGCTTTCCTCGGCATAGATTCGCGACAGGTCGCCATTCCAGCGGGTGGAATAGGCGGTCAGCAGATCGTCGGCACGGCTGGCTTTGCGCGCCACGCGGTCGCGCAGAACGTCAAGATGCACGGTTTCGTCTTGGCCTGCGGCGTCGATGATCCCGCGCGCCTTCAGCCCCGCCGCTGACAGGTCCAGCACCCGGGCGGCCAGATCCGCCATGCGCACCCCGCCCGCCTCGGCCGCAAGAGCCCGTTCGGACGCGGCCAGGCGCAGACCCTCGCGGGTCGCGGCATCCCAGCCTTTGACGATGTCCCAGGCGGCGTCCAGCGCGCCGCCGTCATACATCAGCCCGACCCAGAACGCCGAAAGCGCCACGGTGTGATCCGCCGGACCGGCATCCGCGCCGCGCATTTCCATGTATTTCTTGATCCGCGCTTCGGGAAAACAGGTGGTCAGGTGGTCGGCCCAGTCAGACAGCGTCGGTTCCTCGCCCGGCAGGGCGGGCAATTCCCCTTTCAGGAAATCGCGGAACGATTGACCCAGCGCGTTGATGTAGCGGCCGTCGCGATAGACGAAATACATTGGCACATCCAACGCATAGTCGGCGTAGCGTTCGAAGCCCATGCCGGGTTCAAAGGCCCATGGCAGCATGCCGGTGCGCGCCGCATCCAGATCGCGCCAGATCCGCGACCGCCACGACCGGTGCCCGTTGGGTTTGCCTTCAAAGAACGGCGAGGTGGCGAACAGCGCGGTCGCTACCGGTTGCAGCGCCAGCGCCACGCGCAGTTTCTTGACCATGTCCGCTTCGGATGCGAAATCGAGGTTCACCTGCACGGTGCAGGTCCGGTACATCATCGCCGTCCCGAGGCCGCCGACCCGCTGCATGTAGGGGGTCATCAGGCGATAGCGGCCCTTGGGCATCATGTGCATCTGGTCATGCGTCCAGACGGGGGCCGCGCCCAGACCAAGGAAGCCCGCGCCGATGCGGTCACCGATCACCTTGACCTCGGCCAGATGGCTGGCCAGTTCCACATGCGTTTCGTGCAGATCGTTCAGGATTGCGCCGGACAGTTCCAACTGCCCGCCGGGTTCCAGGCTGACGTTCGCGCCGGCCTTTTGCAGGCCGATCAGATGGCTTGACTCGCGCACCTCGGTCCAGCCGAACGTGTCGCGCAGACCTTCCAGCATGGCGCGCACCGAACAGGGGCCGTCATAGGGCAGGGGGGCCAGCGTGTCCTTGATATAGCCGAACTTTTCATGCTCGGTGCCCATCCGCCATTCGGATTTCGGCTTGCAGCCCGAGGCCAGATATTCGGCAAGCTGTTCGGGCCGCTCGATGGGGCCGCCACCTGATTGGGGAATGGACATCGGGACCTCCGGGTTGCAGGTGCGGGTCGGGCGACAAACCTGTGCTGCGTTTCCCCGGCACTGTCAATGCGGGCCGATGCGGGCAAATGGCGACGGTGCGCGGCGCCAGATCTGGTGCACCTGCCCCGCCGGTCCGTGCTGTGCCGCCAACAGGGTTTCCACCGACAGGCCGGGCAAGGCGACAAAGGCATCGAACAGCGCCGCCGCGCCTTCGGCATCGACCGGGATCACGAGGGGGTCCTGTCCGGCGCGGTCGATGCGCCACAGGGCGGGCTGCGACCGGCGGTCCAGCGCCAGATGCGCAACATCATCCAGCGCGACAATGCCGCCATCCAACGGCCCGAAATAGGCGATGCGGCCTTCTTCGACCGTGACGATGCCCGCACCGCCGCCGCCGGCGCCGAACCGCGCCTTTTGCGCCGCCGCCACGGCCACCGCCATGCCCAGCGGAACCAGCGCCCAGCCTAGCCAGCGCACAAAGCCAAAAGCGGTCAGCCCCCAGATCAACCCGATCATGGCAACCGCGAGCCCCGCCGCCACACCCCACCAACGGGTCAGAAACACGAGGGCCGCCGGGCGCAGAAAGGTCATGGCGCGGCCCCCAGCGTGACAGGCGCGTCCAGCAAACCTGCCATCACCTGACCGGCCTGACCGGCACCGCGCAGGGCGGGTGAATGGATTGCGCGTTCCGCCCAGGCCTGCGCCGTGGTCAGCAGGCCGCCCGGCGGGGCCGCGCCGGTTTCGCCCATAAAGGCCATGAACCAACCGGTCAGCACCGGCCTGTCATCGCCCGGATCCGCCTGCCGGATCATCGCCAATCCCCCAACTCTGCCTGCCACAGCGCCAGTGCCGCCACCGCCGCCGTATCGGCGCGCAAGATGCGGGGGCCAAGGCTGACGGGGTGGGTAAACGGCAGGGCGGCGAGGCGCGCGCGTTCTGCGTCAGAGAACCCGCCTTCGGGGCCGATCAGGATGGCCCACGGGCCGGGGCTCTGGCCCGGGTCGCCTGTAACGCGCGCAGGCAGGCCGGCGCGTGTTTCGTCGCACCACATCAGCCGGCGGGTGCCGTCCCATCCGGCCAGCGTCCGGTCCAGTCGGGCGGGTTCGGCCACCTGCGGCAGCCATGTCGCGCCGCATTGTTCTGCGGCCTCGCGGACATGGGCGGCCGTCTTGTCGACGCGCACGCGTTCGGCATTGGTGAAATCGGTCAGCACGGGCAGAATACGCGCCGCCCCCATTTCCACCGCCTTTTCGACGATGAAATCGGTGCGGGCCTTTTTCACTGGCGCAAACAGCAGCCACAGGTCGGGAGGCGCTCCCTGCGTCTGGGTCTGCGCCTGCGCCACCAGATCACCTCCGCGCTTGCCGACCGTGGCCACGCCCGCGTCCCATGCGCCGTCCCGCCCGTTGAACAGCGACAGCACCGCGCCCGCGCCCAGACGCATCACCCCGAACAGGTAATGCGCCTGCGCCTCGGTCAGAGGAACGGTTTGCCCTGCGGACAGGGGATGATCTACATACAGACGAACCTTGGAGGCCATGAGGCGAGTTTATGACCCAGAACGACGGGATACCAGAGGGCCAGAGCTCTGCAGACCAAACCCCTGCAGGCCCGGCTGCGGACGGGCAGGTGGCCGATGCGGTGACCGGCAACTGGGTCGATACGCTGGCCCCGGCGGCGACGCGCCCGTATCTGCGGTTGTCGCGCGCCGACCGGCCCATCGGGACATGGCTGCTGTTGTTGCCCTGCTGGTGGGGGCTGGGACTGGGTATCCTGATGGATGGGCGTTTCAGCCTGATGGATGTCTGGATCGCCGCCGGATGCGCGGCGGGGGCGTTTCTGATGCGCGGCGCGGGCTGTACATGGAACGACATCACCGACCGCCACATCGACGCGCAGGTGGCGCGCACCCGGTCGCGGCCGATCCCGTCGGGGCAGGTCAGCGTGCGGCAGGCGGCCATCTGGATGGTGGTGCAGGCGCTGGTGGCGTTCGGCATCCTGCTGACGTTCAACGGTCCGGCGATTGCGCTGGGGATTCTGGCGCTGTTGCCGGTGGCGGTTTATCCGTTTGCGAAACGGTTCACATGGTGGCCACAGGTGTTTCTTGGCCTTGCCTTCAACTGGGGGGCGCTGCTGGCTTTTGTGGCGCATACCGGGGCGCTGCATCCGGCGGCGGTGTATCTGTATCTGGCGGGTATTGCGTGGACGTTGTTCTATGACACCATCTATGCCCATCAGGACACCGAAGATGACGCGCTGATCGGTGTCAAATCCACGGCGCGGCTGTTCGGGGCTGACACGCCCATGTGGCTGCGGCGGTTTCTGGTGGCGACCGTTTCCCTGATGGGTCTGGCGATACTGGTGGCGCTGCCGGAACGGCAGGGCAACCCGCTGGCGTCGCTGGTTGCCTTTTGCGGACCCTGGGCGATGGGGTTGCACATGTTGTGGCAATTGCGCCAACTGAACACCGACAACCCGGCCATCTGTCTGCGGCTGTTCCGGTCCAACCGCGACACCGGACTGATCCCCTTGCTGTTTTTCGCCGGCGCGGCCGTCCTGTGATTGCGTGCGCCCGGCTGCAGGCCTAAGAACGTGCAGATATCAGCGGTCCGGACCCCATGCGCCTTTCCAGCTTTGCCATCATTGCAGCGACCTTTGCCGCAGCGGCAGGGCTGAGCTATGTCGCGGCCGGATTCGCGGTGACCGGGATCGAGGCGACGTCGGAACGGTCGGTGCGCGGCGCGCTTGACAGCGCCGAATTGCCCTGGGCCGAGGTGCACGCCGATGGTTTGCAGGTGTTCCTGTCCGGCCGCGCGCCGTCCGAGGCGCTACGGTTCAAGGCGATTTCCTCTGCCGGGTCCATCGTGGATGCCGCGCGCGTCATCGACCAGATGCAGGTCAAGGACAGCATGGGTCTGGCCGCGCCGCGGTTTTCGATCGAGGTGTTGCGCAACGACAGCGGCATTTCATTGATCGGGCTGGTGCCGGCAGATACCGACCGCGTCGATCTGGTGGCGCGGCTGGAAAAACTGGTGGGCGCTGGCCGGGTGTCCGACCTGCTGGAAAGCGCGGATTACCCGGTGCCGCCCGACTGGGCCCGCACGGTGGATTATGCGCTTGAGGCGTTGGCGGCTCTGCCGCGGTCAAAGATTTCGGTGCAGCCGGGCCTGCTGGCAGTCACCGGCATGGCCGACAGCACTGATGACAAACGCCGCATCGAAACCGACATCGCACGCCGCGCGCCGCAGGGACTGCGGTTGGCGGTGCAGATTTCCGCGCCGCGTCCGGTGATCACGCCGTTCACGCTTCGGTTTGTGCGGGACGCGGCCGGCGCGCGGTTCGACGCCTGTTCCGCCGACACCGAAGCGGCGCATGACCGGATCATTGCGGCGGCCACGGCGGCCGGAATGATTGGCAAGGCCAGTTGCACGCTGGGTCTGGGCGTGCCGTCACCGAACTGGGCGGTTGCTGTGGAACTGGCCATCGTTGCGCTGGCGCGTTTGGGCACGGGGGCCGTCACCTTTGCCGATGCCGATATTGCGCTGGTCGCGACCGAAGGCACCGATCCGGCGCTGTTCGACCGGGTGGTGGGCGAACTGGAAAACGCGCTGCCCGATGTGTTTGCCCTGACCGCCGAATTGCCGAAACCGGCCGACCAGTCTGCGGGCCCGGTGGAGTTTACCGCCGTGCTGTCCCCCGAAGGTCAGGTGCAATTGCGCGGCCGCGTGGCCGATGACCTGTCGCGCACCGCGACTGAAAGCCTGGCGCGCGCCCGGTTCGGGTCAGACGCCGTCATCATGGCGGCCCGCGTCGATGACACCCTGCCGCCGGGCTGGCCGTTGCGCGTGCTGACCGGGCTGGAAGCGCTGACGCATGTGAACCACGGCATGGTCACGGTGACGCCCGATCTGGTCACGGTGACCGGTGAAACCGGCAACGCCGATGCGCAGGCCGATATCGCGCGGCTGCTGGTGGACAGGCTGGGACAGGGCACGCGGTTGGATATTCAGGTGGCCTATCTGAAAAAACTGGACCCGACGCTGGGTCTGCCGACGCCGGATGACTGCGAGGTGGCGGTGCAGTCGGTGCTTGCCGCCCGCAAGATCGCCTTTGAACCGGGGTCCGCTGTTCCGGATACCGCTGCGGGCGCAATTTTCGACGAAATCGCGGTGGCCCTGAAACGCTGTGAAGCGATCGCAATGGAAATCGGCGGGCACACCGATTCGCAGGGCCGCGAGGAAATGAACGCCGCGCTGTCACAGGAACGCGCCACTGCCGTGCTGATGGCGTTGCTGGACCGCCGGGTCGCCGGGGTGCAATTTACTGCCGTCGGTTACGGCGAAGCCGTTCCGATCGCGGAAAATGACAGTGAGGCCGGCCGCGAAACCAACCGCCGGATCGAAATTCGCCTGATCAGAACGGCGGCTGCAAACCCTGCCATCGACGCGCTGCTGGAAAAGGCGCTTGAAGGTGGTGCAGAAGACGACGGGACGGACCCGGCCACCCAGCCGGAAGGCGTGACTTCTCCAGAAGGATCGGGCGATTGAGCAGAACGGAATTCATCCTCGTGACCGCGATCATCCTGTTCGTGGCCTTCATGATCGGCTGGTTCGCGAATTGGCTGGTGCACCGGTTCACCCGCGTGTCCCGTCAGGACATCGGCGAACTGGAACGCATGGCGCAGGAATTGCACGAGGCGGAAGAAACCCGCGATCAGGCCATCACTTACCTGCAGCAGCGCGAAGCGGAACTGACCAACCAGCTGGCCCAGACCGAAGCGGAACTGTCCGCGGCGATGGACGGGCTGCGCGATGCCCGCCACGAGGCCGAAGAACTGCGCACCTATGTCGAGCGCATCACCGCCCGCTGACCCGCCCGTTCTGACCCGCCCGTTCTGATCAGCCCATCAGGATTTCGGCGACTTTCAGCGCGCGGGTCGCGCTGCCTTCGACGCGCAACTTGCCGGTCATCACGGCCATCATGGCGTTCTGGTCGCCCGCCAGAATCCCCCGAAACACGTCTTCGCGCGCGATCAGCGTCACATCCGCCGGATCGTTGCCAATGCGTGCGCCGGTCGCATCCAGCATCACCGCGCCAATATCGGTCAGCACTTGACAGAGTGCAGTTGGGTCATTGGAACTTTTTCACCTCGGTTGATGTTGCCGGCCGTTCCCTGTCCGAAGGGTCTGCCGCTCGCTGAAGAATGCAGCGCGAAACTGAACATTCCGATAATGTCAGCACACCTTGCAAGGATGAGCCGCATTGCAGCCTCGCGCAGGCCGCTTTCTTGATTGATGTCTTTGCGAGGCGGATCGTGGGGTGGAGCACCTCGACATCGTTGAGGACAAAGTTTGTCCTCGACGCATTGGGGCAGGCAATCTGGCAAAGAAAAACAACGGATGAAAAGGCTTTGGTTCACCACCCGGGCCGCGGATCGCAATGTCTGTCGATCAATTATACCCAGTGTCTTGCCGAAGTTGAGATAGATATCTCTGTCGGAACCGTCGGAGACGCCTGCGAAAATGCTCTGGCCGAGTGCGTCATCCATTCGGGGGCTTGCGCGGCCCCACTGATGGCGGGGAGGGCCCCTGCTTTCGATAGCGCGATCTGGTAATGTTGGGGCTGTTGAAACAACAAAACAGGGAGAAGGCCCAAGACCAAGAAACAACACGCCGAGGAGATTGTCACGATCGGTCTCGACATCGCCAAGATTGTTTTCAGGTACACTGTATTGATGCCGATGGACGCGTTGTCGTCCGCCGGCAGTTGCGTCGCAATTAGGTTTTGCCCTTTTTTCGGCTCCATCGCGCAGTGCCTGATCGGCATGGCAGCCTGCGCTTGGGCGCATTTCGGGGCGTATTTTGGGGAGCGAGAGCTGATACGCTCGGTCACGATGTGCGGCTGATGCCGCCGTCCTGTGTGAAGCCTACCGTCAAACGCGAGAAAACCGATGCCGCCGATGCGGAAGCGATCTGCGAGGCGGTGACCCGGCCTTTCATGCGTTTCGTGCCGGTCAAGACCAAACAGGACCAAGCGATCTTGCTGCATTACCGTACCCTGGATCTTCTGGTCCGGCAGATGACGCAGGTCGTCAACGCTATCCGCTCGCATCTTGGCGGGTTCGGGATCGTGGGTCCGGTGGGTGGGCAGAACGTCGACCGCTTGCTGGAAGCGGCGGCGGAGCTTCCGGCGCAGGCCGGTGTTGCTTTCGACCTTTTTGGCCGACAATTCCACGAAACCTGGGATCATCCGCAAGATCGAGAACGCCCAGCGGCAAGATGCCACCGCGCGTCGCCTGGCCACGATCCCCGGCGTTGGGGTGCGGACGGACAGCGCGATCACCGCGACCACGCAACATGTGTCGCAAATCCAGTCCGCGCGCGACGATGCGGCGTGGGTTGGCCTGACACCCAGGCAATACTCCAGTGGCGGTCGGGAACGGATGGGCAGCACATCCAGAATGGGCGATCGCCACATTCGGCGGCTGCTCTGTCTCGGCGCCTTGGCGCGCATTCGCACGCGGCGAGGGCTTGGCGAGGGGGATGACTGGATTTGGCAGAGAGCTGTGCGGGAATTTGGGTGATGGCGTGATTTGAAAGGCGGCGTATCGTGGCAGGTGATCAAGCCAGCCAGAACCTCACGAGGAGCGATACGCCATGAATGAAGATACAACGATCCTGCCTTTTCGCCAATTGGAAAAGATTAAC
>JBBRCF010000068.1:0-18246 GCA_038205135.1 Rhodobacterales bacterium | reverse complement strand
AGAAGTGACCAAATTCTTTGGCAAGGAGCCCCACAAGGGCGTCAACCCGGATGAAGTTGTGGCGCTGGGCGCCGCGATTCAGGCCGGCGTATTGCAGGGCGACGTCAAGGACGTCGTGCTGTTGGACGTGACGCCGCTGAGCCTCGGCATCGAAACGCTTGGCGGCGTGTTCACCCGGCTGATCGACCGCAACACCACGATCCCGACGAAGAAGTCGCAGGTGTTCTCGACAGCCGAGGACAACCAGAACGCCGTGACGATCCGGGTGTTTCAGGGCGAACGCGAAATGGCCGCCGACAACAAGATGCTGGGCCAGTTCAATCTGGAAAACATCCCGCCCGCCCCGCGCGGCATGCCGCAGATCGAAGTGACGTTCGATATCGACGCCAACGGCATCGTGTCCGTCGGCGCCAAGGACAAGGGCACTGGCAAGGAACAAAAGATCACGATTCAGGCGTCGGGCGGGTTGTCCGATGAAGACATCGAAAAGATGATCAAGGACGCCGAGGAAAACGCCGAAGCCGACCGCGAACGCCGCGAACTGGTCGAGGCGCGCAATCAGGCCGAAAGCCTTGTGCACACGACCGAAAAGCAGATCGTCGAATTTGGCGACAAGGTCGATCCATCGACCGTCGAGGCCATCGAGCTGGCGGTTGCCGCGCTGAAGGACGAACTGGAAAAGGACAACGTGGCCAAGATCAAGTCCGGCATCCAGAACGTCACCGAAGCCGCAATGCGTCTGGGCGAGGCGATCTACAAGTCGTCCCAGAACGAAGGCGAGCCGCAGGCCTCTGACAGCCCGCGCAGTGGCGATGACGACGACATCATCGATGCCGATTTCGAGGATATGGGCAACGGCAAACGCCGCTGACCCGATCCGGATGACACCAGTCCGGGTGACAGGGGGCCGGCCCATCGACCGGGCCGGCCCCCGCATTCCGGCGAGGGGGACCCCTGAATGGCCAAACGTGACTATTACGATGTACTGGGCGTCACCAAAGGCGCCGGCGCAGACGACATCAAAAAGGCCTTTCGTCTGAAAGCCCGGGAACTGCATCCCGACCGCAACTCCGACAACCCCAACGCAGAAGCCCAGTTCAAGGAAGCGAACGAGGCATATGATTGCCTGAAAGACCCCGATAAAAAGGCGGCCTATGACCGTTACGGGCATGCCGCCTTTGAAAACGGTGGTGGTCAACGTCCCGGCGGCGCCTACGGCAATGCTGGTCAGGCGGATTTCGCCAGTGCATTTTCCGACGTGTTCGACGATCTGTTCGGCGATTTCATGGGCGGACAACGCGGGGCCGCAGGCGGGCGGCAACGGGCCGTGCGGGGCGCCGATCTGCGCTACAACCTGCGCGTGACGCTGGAAGAGGCGTTTGTCGGCCTGCAAAAGACGCTGAATGTGCCGACCGCCATCAAATGCAACAGCTGCGACGGCACCGGTGCCGAAGGCGGCGGGGAACCTACCACATGTCCGACCTGTTCCGGCATGGGCAAGGTGCGGGCCCAGCAGGGCTTTTTCACTGTCGAGCGCACCTGTCCGACTTGTTCCGGACTGGGCCAGATCATCAAGAACCCGTGCAAGGTCTGCGCCGGTCAAGGCCGGGTTCAGCGCGACCGGGCCCTGTCGGTCAATATTCCCAAAGGCGTGGAAACCGGCACCCGCATCCGCCTGTCCGGTGAAGGCGAGGCGGGAATGCGCGGCGGCCCGGCGGGGGATCTGTA
This sequence comes from Rhodobacterales bacterium, assembly GCA_038205135.1. Lineage (GTDB taxonomy): Bacteria > Pseudomonadota > Alphaproteobacteria > Rhodobacterales > Rhodobacteraceae > UBA9554. The sequence goes on along the minus strand of JBBRCF010000068.1, from coordinate 16,518 downwards.
CATCTTTATCGAGGTGGCGAAACACGACATCTTTGAACGCGATGGCACAAATCTGTTCTGTCGTGTCCCGGTGGCGATGTCCGCGGCTGCCTTGGGCGGCGAGATCGAGGTCCCGTCCATCGACGGGGGCCGATCCAAGGTCAAGATCCCCGCCGGCAGCCAGTCCGGCCGTCAGATGCGCTTGCGGTCCAAGGGGATGCCCGCGCTGCGCGGCGGATCCGAAGGCGACATGTTCATCGAACTGGCTGTCGAAACGCCGGTCAACCTGACGCAGCGCCAAAAGGACCTGTTGAAGGAATTCGAGGCACTGTCCGAAGAGAACAACCCCGAAAGCTCGACGTTTTTCCGGTCGGTTAAGGGGTTCTGGGACAAGATGAAGGGCTGAACCGGCAGATCACGACGCGTGTTGCTGCGCCCGGGCATGCGCCCGGTGCCGCAGTGATGACCACAGCGACAATCCGATGAACGCGGCCCCTACCAGCCCGGTCAGCACCTCGGGCACATGCACCAGCGTCTGCGCGAACATCACACCGGACAGGATCAGGATCGACCAGAACGCGCCATGTTCCAGATAGCGGAACTCGGCCAGCATGTCGCGTTCCACCAGCATGATGGTCATCGACCGCACATACATCGCCCCCACGCCCAGCCCGATGGCGATCAGAAACAGGTTCTGTGTCAGGGCAAAAGCCCCGATCACACCGTCAAAACTAAAGCTCGCATCCAGCACTTCCAGATACAGAAACGCTCCGAGCCCGCCCTTTATCGCCACATCAGCGGCGGCATCGGCGCGGTCCAGCAGGTGACCCAGCACTTCGACCGCCAGATAGGTGACCAATCCGGACACCCCCGCAAACAGGAAGGCGGCCAGTTCGTGATCCGGCAACACCGTGGAAAACACCAGCATCAAGCCCAGAACCAACGCGATTTCCAACCCTTTCACGCTGGCAAACTCCGACATCCGCCGTTCCAGAACAGCAATCCAGTGCACGTCCTTGGCCTCGTCAAAGAAGAATTTCAGCGCCACCATCATCAGGAACGCCCCGCCAAAGGCCGCGATGGACAGATGCGCGTCACCGATGATGCGGGCGTATTCGGCGGGTTCGGACCAGGCCAGTACCAGCGCCTGCCAAGGCCCGATCCCGGCCGCCACCACCACGATCAGCAGCGGGAACACAATCCGCATCCCAAACACGGCAATCAGGATACCCCAGGTCAGGAACCGTTGCTGCCACAGCGGCGTCATGGTTTTCAGCTTGTTGGCATTCACGATGGCATTGTCGAAAGACAGGCTGATTTCCAGCACCGCCAGCACCGCGCCCACCACCAAAAACGCCAGCGCGCCGCGGATGGTTCCGGTCGACGCCCAACCCAGCCAGGGCGACAGCACCAGACCCAGCACCGTGACGGCGAATGCCCAGCGGAAATAATGGAAAAACATCGCCATCGGTCACTCCTGACGGTTGGACTGCACCTACTCAGCACGCCGTCAAAGCGCAAGATGGCCGGCCCAAATTAACCCCGCGTTAAGTGTGCCGCGTCATGCTGGGATCATGACCAAGGATACGCGCGCCTTTGCCGAACTGCCCTTGCCGCTTTTTGCGGCGGATGAAACCCCCGCATTGGGGGCCGGTCGGCTACCGTCCTACATCGCCGACCATCGCGCGCGGCTGCGACAACGGTTCACCGAAGGCGGGCCAGACGCCTTGCCGGATTATGAAATGCTGGAACTGGTGCTTTTCCGCGCCATTCCGCGGCAGGATGTGAAACCGCTGGCGCGGCGGTTGCTGGACCGGTTAGGCGATTTCAACGGTGTGATTTCGGCGCCGCCTGCGCGGCTGGCGCAGGAACACGGGGTGGGCGACGCGGTCATCTGCGAGCTGAAGATCGTCGAGGCGGCGGCCCAGCGTCTGGCGCGCGCCCGCGTGATGCACCGCCCGGTGCTGTCCAGTTGGGACGCGTTGCTGCGCTACTGCCAAACCACCATGGCCCATCGCGAAACCGAACATTTCAGGGTGTTTTTTCTGGATCGCAAGAACGTGCTGGTCGCCGACGAAGCGCAGGCCAAAGGCACCGTGGACCATGTGCCGGTCTACCCGCGCGAGGTGGTGAAACGCGCGTTGGAACTGAACGCCAGCGCGCTGATCCTCGTGCACAACCACCCCTCGGGCGACCCGACCCCCAGTCAGGCCGATATCGACATGACCCAGCAGGTCCAGTTTGCGGCACAGGCGTTGGGGATCGTGCTGCATGATCATCTGGTGATCGGCAAATCGCGCGAGATCAGCTTTCGCGCCGAAGGTCTGCTTTAGCGCACCCAGACCTCGACCCGGCGGTTCACCTGCCGCCCCCAGGCCGAATCGTCGCAGGCCATCGGCATCGCCTCGCCAAAGGCATCGACGTCCAATGCGATGCGTTCGAAATTCGCCGTCTCGGCCGCCCGGCGGACGGCGTCGCGCACCGCCTCGGCCCGGCGCAGGGCGATGGCCTGATTGGCGACTGCGGGCCCGTCGCCGTCGGAAAACCCGACGAACACCAGCGCGCGGGTGTCGTATTGCCCGGCCTCCAGCGCGCGGGCCAGCTGTTCGACATTGGACCGCGACTGTGCATCCAGCCGCGACGATCCGACCTCGAACCGGAACGTGGTGGTGACCCGCTTCAACGGCATCAACCGTTGCACCATGCGCTGCAATTCGGCCAGGCTAACCTCGGGCCCAGCCTGCGCGATGGCATTGGCGAACCGGTCGCCCTGATCGTCGATCGGAATCTCTTCGGGGGCCTGATCGGTGAACCCCGCGCGCCGCACCACCAGTTGTGCCGGCGCGGACCGCAGGTAGGACAGGAAATCGCGCCCGATCTTGGGCAGCCGTCGCGCCGGCAGATACAGAAACAGCGGCGCGGCCAGCGGGTAATCCTCGGTCTTGACCGCCTTGCGGGTCGCGGACAGGGCAGAACCACAATTCCCGGTCAGCGCCAGCGGCTTGGCCGGGCCCGATGCCGCCACAGAGGTTACGCCGATGCCGAACGGATCGCGCGCCACGGCGTCGGCCAGCGCGGCATCCGTGGCATGGCGGCGCACACCCGGGATCAACGTGCCATCGATGGGCCGCACCAGCCGGTCGACCACCGCCTGCGCCAGACCGGACTCGGCATCGCGCAGATGCAGGGTGATCGGCGCATCCACGCCACCCAACTGTGCCCAGGTCACGATCTGTCCCGCCAGTACCTGTGCCAGTTCCGGCGTGGCGATGCGGTCGATCGGGTTGTCGGGCGCCACGATCGGCACCAGCGCATCCAGCGCCACCACCCGCACCCGCCCGCGACCCCGCAGATCACCCAATCCGGCATCACGGGCCAGCGCCACCTCGGCATCGCGCACCTCGCGCAGGGCCATGACGATGTCGGTTTCATCGGCCAAGAGGTCGGCAAAGCCTTCGTCGGTAGTGGTGGCGCGCAGTGCTATCCGGGCCACCGTGCGCCCGGTGCCGGCGTCCGTCAGCGTGAACAGGTCATGCGACTCGTCCAGCGGGGTTTCGGCCATATACAGCCCTTCGCGCAACGCAAATCCCTGGATCAATGCCGGCAGCAGCACCTGGCCCATGATGGCCGCCCCCGACACGGACAGTTCGGCCACGAAATCTTCCAGATTGGGGCAGCCGGGTCCGGAACAGGCCACTCCGGACCCGTCAACGGTCAATTCGCCATAAATGGTGTCGACCCGGTAGAATTCGCCATCATAGCCCACCAGCGTGCCGTCGATCTGAACGCGGCCGTCGCGCGAGATCAGCGTGACATCCTGTGCGACCGAATCCATGGCCACTCCGCTCAGGCACAGTGCGACGAGGGCGACCGCAGAAATCCGGCGCATCGTTGCAGAGCCCCCACATCACCCGTCAGTTAGCGGCGATGATTAGGTCTTCTGCCATATTATTCAACACAATATAGTCACCCATGGCGCTGCAATCGGGCATGGTCAGCACCAGTTCCCGGACGGCAAGGCCGGTACCGCCACTGAGTTGCAGGCTCTGTGCCGCGATTTCACGGCCGCAATTGGCCTCGGTCACCACAGCCTCGACGCTGAAGGCAATCTTTCCGACCCGCTGCGAGGCGCTGCGAGCAAAGGTATAGGTTTCGGCCCGCAAGCCATCGTCCGCAGCGGTGTCGCCGTGCTGGGTCACGACACCACCCGATCCGAGGGCGGCAGCCTCGAGCGTTCCGGGAGTGTCGCGGTAGCGGTGACCATCCTGCCCAAACGCCGCGTCAAATTCAAAGGCGTTCAACAAGAACCCCTCATCGCCCCGCCATTGCAGCACCACGCGATCATAATCGGCCAGGGTGGGCACGGTCACTGTCGCAACCGCGCCCTGACGATCCTGAAATTCTGCAATGAACAAAGCTACTTCGGCCAGCGCAGGCAGCGTAATCTGCAACGCGCCGCCGGCATCGGTGATGGCCTGCACCATCATACCATTATGATGGATCGTGACCCGCGCCTGCGGTTGGCAGGACGACAACGCCAGATCGACCATGGCCGCATCCTGCGGAATGGCTGTCATGCGCGGCTCGCATTGCGGAACAGGGTCAGACAGGGCCGACACTGCCCCTGCGTCTGGCAGCATTTGATCGGGGCCGGGCCCCACAGATGCCATGTCCACCGGGGCGGGGGCCGGGTCTGTAGCTGCGGGCGGGGCATCTTCGGGCAGGGTCGCAATCGGGATCGCGAGCGCGTCCGGGTCCGGCCCGGCTTGGGACCGCGGACCGGGGGCGACCACCGCGTCGTCCAGAGCCGGGGTGGTTTCGTCGCTAGCCGCATCCGCGACCGGATCGGCCAAGGCAGCGCCGGGCAGGGTCTGCATCAGGCTTGCAACCTCGACCCCGTCACCGTAGCGCGCCTGCGCGGTCGGCGAATTCTGCATGAAAAACCCAATCCCGACGGCAGCCGCCACGGTGCCGCCCATCAGGGCGTGCTTGCTCATGGGAATCATCACGCGCCCTCCTTGACCACTGCGGTTGCAAGGAAATGTGGACGCAGAATCAGGCGATGCTGTGACCAGCCGGGGGGAACATCATGGCAGCGCCACCGGCGCCACCACGACTTTGCTCAGACGATCTTGCCGTGGCAGTGTTTAAATTTCAGACCCGACCCGCAGGGACACGCCGCGTTTCGACCCGGATCGCCCCAGGTTGCCGGGTCGGCGGCGTCAAATCCGGCACGGGCAACCGTGGACCCTGCGAGATCCGCGTCTGCGTCAGGCACCGTTCCGTTCGCCGTTTCAATCGCTGCCTGCGGCGCTTGCAGCGCCTGCTTCGCCGTATATTCCTGAATCATGGCGCGCTGTTCGTCGTCGGTCAGCGGCCGTACCCGACCGAGTTTTTCGGTTACATCGGCACGCAACGAGTCCAGCAGCCCCTGAAACAGCTGGAACGCTTCGGATTTGTATTCGTTCAGCGGATCACGCTGAGCATAGCCGCGAAACCCGATAACCGACCGCAGATGTTCCAAGGTCAGCAGATGTTCGCGCCATCTGCTGTCGATGGATTCCAGCAACAACTGCTTTTCGATCATGCGCATGTTGTCGGGGCCAAATGCGGCAGCCTTTTCGGCGGCGCGCGTCGCCGCGGCCTCTGTTACGCGTTCGGCCATCGCATCCTGATCCACGCCTTCTTCGGCGGCCCAGGCGATGATGGGCGCGTCCATACCCAGCTTTTCGATGGCCGCAGCGTATAGCCCCTGCACATCCCATTGATCCGCATAGGATTTCGGCGGCATGTATTGGTCCACCAGATCGTCGATGACCTGTTCGCGCATATCGGTGACGATTTCTGACAGGTCCTGCGATTCCATGATCTCGCGGCGCTGGCCAAAGATCACCTTGCGCTGGTCGTTCATCACGTCGTCGAATTTCAGCAACTGCTTGCGGATGTCAAAATTGCGCCCTTCGACCTTGGCCTGCGCGCGTTCGAGGCTTTTGTTCACCCAGGGGTGAATGATCGCCTCGCCCTCTTTCATGCCCAGCTTGGACAGGATCGAATCCAGCCGGTCGGATCCAAAAATCCGCATCAGGTCGTCTTCGAGCGACAGATAGAAGGAAGACCGCCCCGGATCGCCCTGACGCCCCGACCTGCCGCGCAACTGGTTGTCGATGCGGCGGCTTTCGTGCCGTTCTGTGGCCAGCACGAAAAGGCCGCCGGCGACTTTGACCGCCTCTTCGTCTGCTTGATGCCCGGCTTCGATCCGCGCGCGGATTTCGATGGGATCGCCGTCGGGATCGGCGGCAATCGCCTCCATCACCTTGAATTCAACATTGCCGCCCAGCTTGATGTCGGTGCCGCGCCCGGCCATGTTGGTGGCGATGGTGACCGCGCCCAGCTTGCCGGCATCGGCGATGATCTGCGCCTCTTGTTCATGCATCCGCGCGTTCAGCACGTTGTGCGGGATAGCTTCGGCCGTCAGCAGAGCGGCCAGTGATTCGGACTTTTCAATCGACGTGGTGCCGACCAGCACCGGCTGACCCTTGGCATTCGATTCCTTGATCGTCTCGACGATAGCGGCATATTTTTCCCGCGCAGTGCGATAGACGGCGTCGTCGTCATCCTTGCGCGTAATGGGCCGGTTCGTCGGCACTTCGACCACGCCCAGCTTGTAAATCTCCATGAATTCATCGGCTTCGGTCACTGCCGTGCCGGTCATGCCCGCCAGTTTGTCATACAGGCGGAAATAATTCTGGAATGTCACCTGTGCCAGCGTGACGTTTTCGGGCTGGATCGGGCAGCCTTCCTTGGCCTCGATGGCCTGGTGCAGACCGTCGGACAGCCGCCGGCCCTGCATCATGCGGCCGGTGAATTCGTCGATCAGCACCACCTCGCCGTCGCGGACGATGTATTCCTTGTCCTTCTGGAACAGCTTGTGCGCCCGCAGCGCCTGATTGATGTGATGCACCAACGTGGTGCTTTCCGGATCGTACAGGTTCTGCCCCTCGGGCAGCAGCGCGCGCGCGCGCAAGGTCTGTTCGAGAAATTCGTTGCCCGCTTCGGTGTAGGTCACGTTGCGGGTTTTTTCGTCCAGCTTGAAATGTTCCTCCGTCACCGACGGGATGACACGGTCGATCTCGATATACAGTTGTGACCGGTCCTGCGACGCGCCCGAAATGATCAGGGGCGTGCGGGCTTCGTCGACCAGAATGCTGTCCACCTCATCGACAATCGCGTAATTGTGCCCGCGCTGGTACATTTCGCGCAGGTCCATCTTCATATTATCGCGCAGATAATCGAACCCCAGTTCGTTATTCGTCGCATAGGTGATGTCGCAGGCATAGGCGGCGCGTTTTTCCGCATCCGGCTGGCGCGGATAGACAACGCCGGTGGTCATCCCCAGCGCCGAAAACACCTGACCCATCCAGTCGGCATCACGCCGCGCAAGGTAATCATTCACGGTGACGACATGCACGCCTTTGCCCGACAGCGCGTTGAGGTACGCGGGGAACGTGGCCACCAGCGTCTTGCCCTCGCCGGTTTTCATTTCGGCGATGTTGCCCTGATGCAGAAAAATCCCGCCCTTCAACTGCACATCAAAGGCCCGCAGGCCAAGGGCGCGCTTGGCGGCTTCGCGGCAATTGGCAAATGCCTCGGGCAGCAGCGCTTCAAGGCTTTCGCCCGCCGCCGCGCGCGCCTTCAGCGCCTCGGTGCGATCGATCAGTCCCTGATCGCTCAGCGCGATGAATTCGGGTTCCAACGCGTTGATCCGCGCGACCAGAGGGCGGGCCGCCTTGATCTTGCGGTCGTTGGGCGTGCCAAAGACCTTACGGGCGAGCGTTCCGAAACCCAGCATGTTTTATCCGATCGTCGTTGACAGCATCGTGCAAGCCATCTGCTTGCCCCTTGCGGGTGGTCCGCATAAAACGGAACGCAACGGGCCGCTGAAAAGCCAACGTCGATGTATGCGGCGGCTCGCAGAGTGTCAACGCCGGGGGCTCGAATCGCCGCCGCAAGAGGATCACGGTCATGACGAAACGCTTCACGTTCCTGGCAGGCGCTGCGCTTGCCTTTGCTTTGGCCCTTTCTGGCCAGACCGTTCCGGCGCAGGCTGCGGACGTCACCGCGGAAACCGTCGTTGCCCGCGTCGGCACCACGAACATCACGCTGGGCCATCTGATCACGGCGCGGCAAAGCTTGCCCCCGCAGTATCAGCAATTGCCGGACGAGGTGCTGTTCCCCGGCCTGTTGGAACAGGTGATCCAGCAGACCCTTTTGGCCGCGTCGGTCGGTGATGACAGCCTGCGGGTGATGATGTCGGTCGACAACGAACGTCGCGGCATGCGTGCCGCCGAGGCGCTGGATGACGTCATGACCGGCGCCCTGACCGAAGCTGCGATCGCCACCGCCTATGACGAAACCTACACAAAATCCGCGCCCGGACAGGAATGGAACGCCGCGCATATTCTGGTGAAAACCCGCGAAGAGGCCGAGGCGATCATCGCCGATCTGGCGGCTGGCGGCGAATTCGCAACGTTGGCGCAGAAATCATCAGATGGTCCTTCGGCGGCAAATGGCGGCGATCTGGGCTGGTTTGGTGACGGAATGATGGTGGAACCGTTTCAGACCGCTGTTGCCGCGCTCGAAAAAGGTGCTGTCAGCGCCCCGGTGGAAACCCAGTTCGGCTGGCACGTCATCAAGTTGATCGACATCCGCCAGACCGCTGTTCCCCCGCTGGAAGCCGTGCGCGCCGAAATCGAACAGGCCCTGCAGCGCACCGCGCTTGAAACGCGCATCACCGAATTGTCGAAAGACGTGACCATCGAAAAACCCGGTGAAGCGCTGGACCCCAAGCTGTTGTCGAATTTCGACCTGCTGGATCAGTAACCATGGCAAAGATCACCGCCGTTTCACCGCTCGCCCCTGTCGCATTTCCGAGCCTGCCGGTCATCGGGGGCGTCACGTTCGCCGCCGCGCAGGCCGGGGTGAAATATGCCGGACGCACCGATGTGATGCTGGCGCTGCTGGCACCCGGCACAACGATGGCGGGCGTGTTCACCCGGTCGGCCACGCGGTCGGCGCCGGTGCTGGATTGCCAGACCAAGATCAGCGGTGACAGCGACGCAGGCGCGGCAATTCTGGTGAACTCCGGCAACTCGAATGCCTTTACGGGCCGGAATGGGGTCGAAAGTGTTGCGCGGATTACCGCCGCCGTTGCCGCCGCAACCGGGCTGCCGCAGACCCGCGTGTTCACGTCGTCCACCGGCGTGATCGGCGAACCCCTGCCGCATGACCGCATCATCGCCGCCATCGACACCTTGCGCGATACCCAGCGTGACGCTGGTCTGTCAGACGCCGCCCGCGCGATCATGACCACCGATACCTTTCCGAAAGGCGCAACCGCGACGGTCGCGATCAATGGCCAGACCGTGCAGATCGCGGGCATCGCAAAGGGGTCGGGCATGATCGCGCCCGACATGGCAACGATGCTGGTGTATCTGTTCACCGATGCCGCCGTGGACCGCGCGACATTGCAAGCCATGCTGTCCGCCCTGACCGGTGTGACCTTCAACTGCATCACCGTGGACAGCGACACATCCACATCGGACACGCTGTTGTTGGCCGCCACCGGCGCCAGCGGCGTGCGCGTGACCGCATCAGACACGGCGTTTCGCGGCGCGCTGCACGGTGTAATGCTGGATCTGGCACAGCAGGTGGTGCGCGACGGCGAAGGGGCATCGAAATTCATCACGGTGCAGGTCACGGGTGCGGAAAACGATTCTGACGCCAAGGTGCACGCCATGGCCATCGCCAATTCGCCCCTGATAAAAACCGCGATTGCCGGCGAGGATCCGAACTGGGGCCGTGTCGTCATGGCCATCGGCAAATCCGGCGCGGCGGCGGACCGCGATCTGTTGTCGATTTGGTTTGGCGATATTCAGGTCGCCGATCAGGGCTGGCGCAATCCGTCCTACCGCGAACAGGACGGCGCGGATTACATGAAGGGACAATACCTGACCATTCGCGCCGATCTGGGGCTGGGTCAGGGCACCGCAACCGTCTGGACCTGCGATCTGACGCATGGCTATATCGCGATCAACGCGGATTACCGGTCCTAGAATGGGGACGGCGACCTATCCGGTCCGGGTGGTGCTGGTTGCCGCCGTCGCACTGATCGATGCCGATGGCCGCGTTTTGCTGGCCCAGCGGCCACCCGGAAAATCCATGGCCGGGTTATGGGAATTTCCGGGTGGCAAGGTCGAACCGGGCGAAACCCCGGAAACCGCGCTGATCCGTGAATTGCAGGAGGAACTGGGGATCGATACCCACGCCGCCTGTCTGGCACCCCTGACCTTTGCCAGCCACGCCTATCCCGATTTTCACCTACTGATGCCGCTGTTCGCGTGCCGCCGCTGGCAGGGCATCCCCCAGCCCCGCGAAGGCCAGCGGCTGGCCTGGGTCCGGTCAGACGGATTGGCCAAATATCCGATGCCGCCCGCAGATCTGCCCCTGATTCCGATGCTGCGCGACTGGATTTGATCGTGTTTCGTCACATGGTAGCAAATGTGTCTAAATTATGTTCGAATCGTGACGAAATTAATCATATCTTGTTCAGGATTTCCGGCTAATCTGGACTCGTTAATGCAGGCTGGGGAGAATGCAGTGATAAGAACCATCGAGTTGGGCACTTGCGTATCGGTTCAGGGCGTGTTCGTCCGGACGTTGAATGATGGTCGGATCGTGATCCGCACCGACAGCCGCGAATTTGCCGGATATCCCGTGTCACCCAACGTGACATAACGACCGCCAGCTAATCCGTTCAGCAAAAAGGGCAGACCGCGTCTGCCCTTTTTTATTTTCTTGTGAGGCGCGTTGTATGGATCAAGCCAGCGACCGTTCCACTGATTCCCGCTCGAAAATCTCGATGATGTCGCCTTCGCGAATGTCTTCGTAGTTTTCAAAGGCCATGCCGCATTCCTGGCCTGACATCACATCCTTGACCTCGTCCTTGAACCGCTTGAGCGTCTTGAGTGTGCCTTGGTGCACCACAACGTTGTCACGCAGCAAACGCACACCCGCAGACCGGCGCGCCACGCCTTCGGTGACCAGACAGCCGGCGACCTTGCCGATGCCCGACACCTTGAACACTTCGCGGATCTCGGCGTAGCCGATGAACTTTTCCTTGATCTCGGCGGACAACAGGCCCGATGCGGCCTTTTTCACGTCGTCGACCAGATCGTAGATCACCGAATAATAGCGGATCTCGACGCCCTTCTGGTTGGCGCTGGACCGCGCGGGCGCATTGGCGCGCACGTTGAAACCGATCACCGGCGCACCGGATGCCTCGGCCAGACCGATATCCGATTCGGTGATCGCGCCCACGCCGGAATGCAACACCCGCACCCGGACCTCGGCGTTGCCGACCTTTTCAAGCGCCTGCACGATGGCTTCGGCAGACCCCTGCACATCGGCCTTGACCACGATGGGCAATTCCTTGACGTTCTGGTCGGCCTTTGCCTTGGCCAGCAATTGATCCAGCGTTGTGGCGGCTCCCACGGCGGCGCGTTTGTCCTTGGCGGCCTTTTCGCGGTATTCCGCGATCTCGCGGGCCTGCGCTTCGGTCGCCACCACGTTCAGCACATCACCGGCTTCGGGCGTGCCGTTCAGACCCAGAACCTCGACGGGCACCGACGGCCCCGCCTCCTTGATCCGGTCACCCTTGTCATCGACCAATGCGCGCACCTTGCCCCACTGTTCGCCGACGACAAAGATGTCGCCTTGCCGCAGCGTGCCTTTTTGCACCAGCACGGTCGCCACCGGGCCGCGCCCGATATCCAGTTTCGCCTCGATCACAGCGCCTTCGGCAAACCGGTCAGGGTTGGCGCGCAATTCAAGGATTTCCGCCTGCAACGCGATGGCTTCCAGCAGCAGATCCAGCCCCTGCCCCGTCTTGGCCGACACTTCGACATCCTGCACTTCGCCGGACATCTGTTCGACGACCACTTCGTGCTGCAACAGATCGGTCCGCACCTTTTGCGGATCGGCGTCGTATTTGTCGACCTTGTTGATCGCCACGATCATCGGGACCTTGGCGGCCTTGGCGTGGGCAATGGCCTCGATGGTCTGCGGCATCACGGCGTCATCCGCCGCAACCACCAGCACCACGATATCCGTCACCTGCGCGCCGCGGGCCCGCATCGAGGTAAACGCCGCGTGGCCGGGCGTATCAAGGAACGTCAGTTTTGCGCCCGAATCGGTTGTCACCTGATAGGCGCCGATATGCTGGGTGATCCCGCCAGCCTCGCCCGAGACGACATTGGCCTTGCGGATCGCATCCAGCAGCGAAGTCTTGCCGTGGTCGACGTGGCCCATGATGGTCACGACCGGCGGACGCGGTTTCAACGACAGCGTTTCGTCTTCGATCTTGGCGATCACGTCTTCGACGTCGGAATCAGAGACTCGCAGCACCTTGTGGCCGAATTCCTCGACGATCAGTTCCGCGGTATCAGCATCGATCGACTGGTTTGCGGTGACCATCAGGCCCATGCGCATCAGCGCCTTGACCAGATCGGCCGACCGTTCCGCCATGCGGTTCGCCAGTTCCGACACCAGAATCGCTTCAGGCACCTGCACGTCGCGCACGACCTTTTCGCGAATCTCCAGGCCGCCCATGGCTTTTTGGCGCATGCGTTCCTGCTTGCGCTTCATCGCGGCCATCGACCGCTGCCGCCCGCCTTCGCCGTCGCCACCGGTGACCTGCGTCAGCGTCAGCTTGCCGGCGCGGCGCGCGTCATCCTCGGTGCGGGCTTTCGCGCGAGCACCACGATCTTCGGCCTCGCGTTCCTTTTTGCGCTGTGGCGTCGGCTCAGAGCCCGGACGCGCCTGCACGGGCGGGCGCGCTGCGGCGGGAGCGTCCGACTTTGCCGCCGGACGCACGGCTTGCGCGGCCTCGGCGTTACCTTTGGCGTCTTCGGCGGCCAGACGCGCAGCGCGGGCTTCGTCCTCGGCCTTGACCTTGGCAGCGTCTTCGCGCTCGCGCTCTTCGCGTTCCTTGGCCTCGATCTCGGCCCGGCGGCGGTCGCGTTCGTCTTCACGCGCCTTTTCATCGGCGGCGCGTTGCAGGATGTCGCCGGCCTCACGCGCCTTGGCAGCCCGCAAAGCGGTCAGGCGACGCTCCATTTCGGCATCGGAAATCCCCGCAGGACGTTTTGACGGATCGCCCAGCGGGCCATGCGGACCGGCGGGCTTTGCCCCCACCACCGGTTTTGGCACCACAACCTTCTTGCGCTTCGTCTCGACGACGACGTTCTTGGTCCGGCCATGGCTGAAGCTTTGCTTCACATTGCCCGGACGGGCGGCCCCAGCGGGGGGCGCGCCGCGCAGACCAAGGGATTTCTTGCCGTCGTTGTCGGTCATCAGATTTTTTCGTCCTTTAAGGCGGGCGTGCCGCCGTCATCCAGCCGCAGACCCTTCAATCTTGCGGCCTCCTCTACAACACGTCGCGCCAAACCGCCAGCGGCGAGGACAACATGTATGACAGTTTCACGATTGAACGCCTGGCCCAGTTCGTCTGCCGTCAACCAGCCGATGAACCGCCCGCCTTCCGGGGTGGACAGTTTCGATTTGCCGCGTCCGGACCCGTCGCTGGCTTGAATCAGCACTTCGGCCTCGTCCTTGATCAGCCAATCCTTGACCTTTTCAAACCCGGCAACCGCATCGCCGCCCTTGCGCGCAAGGCTCAGCAGATCAACCACCCGGCGTACCATCAGCGCCTCGACCTGATCGGGCAGGTCGGGGGATACGGAAACGGGGGCCTTTGCCGCGCGGGCAAACAGGTTCTTTTTCACCGCCGTCTGCAACGCGCCCCGCGACGCCGACACCCAGATGCCCCGCCCCGGCAGCTTTTCCGCCAGATCAGGCACGATCTGCGCCTCGGGGCCGACTACGAAACGGATCAGGCCGTACTTCGGCTGAACCTCGCCCGTGACGATGCATTTCCGTTCCGGTCCGTCCTCCCGGTGTTTTTCCGTTCCGCCTCTGGTCATGGTGTTGTGACGCGCCGGGCTCAGGCCTGCGCGTCTTCCTCCTCGAGATCATCGTCAGCATCGGCCTCGGCTTCGACTTCCTGACCTTCGGTTGGATCGACCCAGCCCAGCATGACACGCGCGGTCATGATCATCGTCTGCGCTTCGGAAAGATCGACGTCAAATTTCTCCAGCAGGCCCTCGTCCTTGTGGCGCTCGCCGTTCACCGTAGTCCAACCGCCGGCCAGTTCCCAATCCGCGCAGGTGGCGAATTCTTCCAGTGTGCGCACACCATCCCCGGCCAGCACGACCAGCATCTGCGGCGTCAGCCCTTCGAATTCGATCAGGCTGTCCTCGACCCCCAGTTCGCGGGCGCGGTCCAGTGCGGCCTTGGCCTGTGCTTCGAGGTTGTCGCGGGCACGCGCCTGCAATTCGGTCGCGGTGCCTTCGTCCACGCCGTCGATCACCAGCAATTCGTCCAGATCGACGTAGGCGACTTCTTCGAGGTTGGTGAAACCCTCAGAGACCAGCAGTTGCGCAAAGAATTCGTCCACATCCAACGCTTCCATGAACAGCTTGGTGCGGCCCTCGAATTCCTTCTGGCGGCGTTCGCTTTCCTGGCTTTCGGTCATGATGTCGATGTTCAGCCCGGTCAGCTGCGAGGCCAGTCGCACGTTCTGGCCACGCCGCCCGATAGCGAGCGACAGTTGTTCATCCGGCACCACCACTTCGATGCGCTCGGCTTCGTCATCCAGAACCACCTTCGACACTTCGGCGGGTTGCAGCGCGTTCACCAGGAAGGTCGGCATGTCCTGATTCCACGGGATGATGTCGATCTTTTCGCCCTGCAATTCGTTCACCACGGCCTGCACGCGGCTGCCGCGCATGCCGACGCAGGCGCCGACGGGGTCGATCGAATTGTCATAGGAAATCACGGCGATCTTGGCCCGCGAGCCCGGATCACGCGCCACGGCCTTGATCTCGATGACGCCATCATAGATTTCGGGCACTTCCATCTTGAACAGGGCCGCCATGAATTCCGGCGCGGTACGCGACAGGAAAATCTGCGGGCCGCGCGGTTCGCGCCGCACGTCTTTGACATAGGCGCGGATCCGGTCACCCAGCTTGTGCGATTCGCGGCCGATCTTTTCGTTGCGGCGCAGGATCGCTTCGCCGACGCCCTGGATTTCCACCATGACGTTGCCGAATTCCTCGCGCTTGACCACGCCGTTGACGATGGTGCCGGCGCGATCCTTGAACTGTTCATACTGACGGTCGCGCTCCGCCTCGCGGACCTTTTGCAGGATCACCTGTTTCGCGGACTGCGCCGCGATCCGGCCCAGATCGACCGGCGGCACTTCTTCGATCACCAGATCGCCGATTTTAGGTTCGGCCAGATAGGTCTTGGCCTGCGCCACGGTCAGTTCGGCCTGATAGTTTTCCACTGCATCATCGGCCACCACGGTGCGTACGCGGGTAAAACTGGCGCGTCCGGTCTTGCGGTCAATCTTGACCCGGATGTCCATTTCTGCGCCGTACCGCGACTTGGCGGCGCGGGCGAGGGATTCCTCCATCGCCTCGACGACCAGACCGGGGTCGATCATCTTTTCGCGGGCCACCGCCTCGGCGGTTTGCAACAGTTCTAGCTGGTTTGCGGATGTGATGGCCATGAATCAGTCCTCCTCGGAACCGTTTGCGGTTTCGGTTTCAATCGTGTCGAAGTGCGTCTCGTCCAGATCGGCAACGCCGGCGGCCTTTTTCTGCCGCAGCATTTCGGTGATCAGCTCGTCGGTCAGCACCAGTTTTGCGTCCGACAGCCAGTCGAATTTCAGCCCTACGGTGCCTTCCTCAAGGTTGATCAGCACCTCGTCGCCCTCGATGCCTGCCAACACGCCCTTGAACCGGCGGCGGCCGTCGATCAATTCATCGGTCTCGATCCGCGCCTCGTAGCCCTCGAAGGTTTCGAAATCCTTCAGCCGGGTCAGCGGGCGGTCAATGCCGGGGCTGGACACCTCCAGCATGTAGGGATCAGCCAGCGGGTCCTGCACATCCAACAATGCCGAGACTGCGGTGGAAATCGCGCCGCAATCATCGACAGTGATGCCGCCGTCGGGACGGTCCGCCATGATCTGCAGGGTCTTGACCTGTCCGCCCATCAACCGCACGCGCACCAGTTCGAATCCCATGTCGGTCAGGACGGGGGCCACGATATCGGCCATGCGGCGATCCATGGCGGCTTTGGCGATCAGGTTGTTCATGCGGTTGGGTCCGGTCAGGTTTGGTTCAAGCACAAAAAAACGGGCGCGCGGCCCGTTTCAGGTTCCGGTGGGCACCGGGTGTGGACCCCGACGCGCCGCTGTTGAATGTCACATAGGCCCATTTCACCCCGGATGCAAGCGGATCACCGGCGTTCGGCAATGACGAACACAGCCGCCCGGGGCCGAGGATGCCAGACGCGGGTGATGTGAAACCCGGCTGCGGTGATTTCCGCCAGCAATTGCCGCTGCCGCAGGATCTGCAC
>JBBRCF010000067.1:0-18782 GCA_038205135.1 Rhodobacterales bacterium | reverse complement strand
GCCGATGGTATGGATCGCAATCGCCATCACGCCGGGTAGCGCGCCCAGCCCGAACGCGACGATGAAGATCAGCGCGAACACGATTTCCGGCACGGTACGGCAGAATTCCAGAAACCGGCGGGTGACAAACACGAGCCATTTGGTCTGGGTCAGCGTGCCTGCGGCGACAAAGGACAGATACCCGCCAATCAGCGCGCCGAGGACTGTTCCGGCATAAGCGATCAGGATGGTATCGAACAGCAACCGCATCCAGCGGGAAAAACCCCAATACCATTCAGCCATGTCAACGCTGAAGGTCGCGAAAGATAGCGTCGGCACAAGGTTTGAGAAATAATTGAAGAAGCGCGGAATGCCGTCGGCAAATCTGGCGGGGCTGACCTCGGCCATCCACGACGCGATCAGACACAATACGGCCAGGATCGCAGCCCCGCCCAGCGTGCGCAGACGCTTGGCACGTTGCACATCGTTGTAGGCCGTGCGGATCGCAGCGGCGCGTTCGGGGCCAAGGGCAGGGATGCGTTGGGCCATGATATGAAGCGGCCGCAGGTGGTATCAAAACGCCTGCGGCCAGAGGTCCTTATTGCTTTTTACGCAGTTCGTCGACGTAGGCGATCATCGCCATCGAGTCGCGGTAGTCGTCCAGTTTCACCCGAGCAAAACCCAGACCCTTGCCATCGTTGAACTTGTTACAAGTGTCGGGCGAGATGGTTTTCATGTCCACGAAAGCGGCCTGAATGGCGGCCTTGCACGGCTCGGACAGGGTGTTGACATAGGCCAGCGGCGAACCGGCCAGCAGCTGTGATTTCCACACGATGCGGAAGTCGTCGTATTTGACCATGCCCTTGGTTTCCATCTGGCGCAGATTCGACGATTCCTCGTTGTCCCACCAGTTGCCGGCGGCATCGATGGTGCCCTGCTGGATCGCGATCACGGCGTTCTCATGGCTGCCGGTGAATACGGTGTCCGAAAAGAACTTTTCCGGGACGATCTGGGCGTCGCGATCCATAAAGAAACGCAGCGCGAAGTTGCCCGAGGTCGAGTTTGGATCGACGAGGCCGAACTTCTTGCCTGCAAGGTCGGCCAGCGTCTGGTAAGGGCTGTCGGCCTTGACGTAGATCACCGAATAATAGCCGATCACGCCGTTGTTGTTCAGCGCGGCAAACGGGGTCACGTTGCCATCCGTCACCTGATAGGCGCGGGCGAACGATCCCGGGCCATGCCAGCCGATCTGGATGTTGCCGGCCTTGTGGCCTTCGATCACGGCGGCATAATCCGATGCGACGCGCAGCGTGACCTTGGTGCCGATCTGGGTGGTCAGATAGTCGGCGGTGGGGGTGAACCGCTCCAGCGAGCCCGAAGCGTTTTCGGCGGGAACCACCGCAAACGTCAGGTCGCCATCGGCCTTGCAGGCGTCAGAAGCGGCCAGCGCCGGGGCTGCCACCATGGCGGCAACAGCCGCTGCAATCATCATCATCTTCATTTTGCCATCTCCATGTTGGCGTCGGGTTGCATGGTTGGCAGCGGGGGTGAATTTTCCACCCCGGCCTCGCCGCTTTCCATTCCGTAAAGATCACGCACGGCCGCATCGTTCAGTTGCGCGGCCGTGCCGTCAAAGAACATCCGCCCCGCCTGCAACCCGATCAGCCGGTCGCAGTAATTGCGCGCCAGATCGATGGAATGCAGGTTGACCACCACGGTGATGCCGAATTCTCGGTTCAGCCGTTGCAGCGTGTCCATCACGATACGGGTATTGCGCGGGTCAAGGCTGGCGACGGGTTCGTCGGCCAAGATCAATTCGGGTTCCTGCGCCAGCGCACGGGCAATCGCCACGCGCTGCTGCTGGCCGCCCGACAGGCTTTCGGCGCGCTGTGCGGCGTAATCGGCCATATCCACCAGATCCAGCGCCGCCGTGGCGATGGCGCGATCCTGTTCGGCATAAAGATTCAGCGACGCAGCGTCGACACATGCGCCATCCGGCCCAGCAGTACGTTGGTCATCACATCCAGCCGGCCCGCCAGATTGAACTGCTGGAACACCATCGCCGCGCGCGACCGCCACCGGCGCAACTCTGCGCCTTTCAGGCCGGTCACGTTTTCGCCGTTGAAAACGATCTGCCCCGATGTGGCATCCGACAACCGGTTGATCGCGCGCAACAGCGTCGACTTTCCCGCGCCCGACCGCCCGATCACACCGACCAGCGACCCGGACGGCACCGAAAACGATACGTCGTCCAAGGCTTTCGCCGTACCGAAGATCTTGGTCAGGTTCTAGATTTCAAGTGTCATGTTCACCTCGTTGCCGGACCCGATAGGGTGGCGGGATGAAGATGGGACAACGGATTTATGGCCGTCCTGTAAAACACCTGAATGTTATCGGGGCAGGACGCCATGACGCTGACGGGGTGTCAGGGCCGGCCCCCGGGCCAGATCTGCCCCAAAGCAGAGTACGACAGATTGCGATGCAACCGCACGCAACGGGACCGATGAAAAACCTGATGACAACGGCCAGATTTGCACCCTTGCGCGTCTGGAAACGTCAGAATGCGTCCGCCGGATACCGGGCTGAGGGTCCAGCACCGCAGGGGTCGCGACGCGCCGTTGCCGTCAGCCTTTTGCGCCTTGGCCGCGCGCATAGACATCTTCGTAGCGGATGATGTCGTCCTCGCCCAGATAACTGCCGGTCTGCACCTCGATCAGGGTCAGCGGCAGCTTGCCGGGGTTTTCCATCCGGTGCACGGCGCCCAGCGGAATGTAGACCGACTGGTTTTCCGTCACCAGCCGCACAGTGTCATCCACCGTCACCTTGGCCGTGCCCGCAACCACGATCCAGTGTTCGGCGCGGTGGTGGTGGCTTTGCAACGACAGCGCTGCTCCGGGGTTGACCACGATGCATTTGACCTGAAACCGCGGGCCGGTAACGAGGCTTTCGTACCAGCCCCAGGGCCGGTAATCGCGCGGCAGGGTTTCGGCTTGCGAAACCCCTTTGGCCTTTAACGCGGTGACGACCCGGCGAACATCCTGCGCGCGGTCCTTGTGGGCGATCAGCACGGCATCCGGCATCGCCACGGCGATGATGTCGGTCAGACCGATGCCGACCAGCTGCTGTGCGTCATGCGTGGCATGCAACAGCGTATCCACGCAATCGATCGCCGTGGCCGTGCCGGTGGTCACCAGACCCGTTGCATCTGGCCCGCTTTCGCGCCAGACCGCCTGCCAATCGCCCAGATCAGACCAGGCCCCGCCGAACGGCACGACCGTCAGATTTGCCGCGCGTTCCATCACGGCATAATCGATCGAAATGTCGGGCAGGGCGGCCCAGGGCGCGGCAGCCAGCCGGGTAAAGGCAAGGTCGTTTTCCGCACCGGCAAAGGCGGCCCGGACCGCCGCCAGCGTTTCAGGGGCGTGCAGGGCAAAGGCGTCGAGGATGGCGGTGGTGGTGAACAGGAATATTCCGGCGTTCCACAGATGCATGCCGCCCGCCAGCAGCCGGGCCGCCGTCGCCGCATCGGGTTTTTCGACAAAGGACTGCAGCGGCTGCGGCGTGCTGCTGAAGCCTGCATCGGGGCTGACCGACAATTCCAGCCAGCCATACCCGGTTTCGGCCCGGTCCGGCCGGATGCCAAAGGTGACCAGCCGTCCCGCCAACGCGGCTTCGGTGGCGGCGGCGATGGTGGCGCGGAACCGCGCGGCATCGGGGATCACGTGATCTGAGGGCGCGACCAGCATCAGGGCGCCGGGGCTGCGGGCGTCTACCGATACGGCTGCGGCACAAACGGCAGCGGCGGTATTGCGTGCGGCGGGTTCGATCAGGATGTCGGCCGGGGCAATTTCCAGCGCCGCCAGTTGTTCCAGAACCACGAACCGGAAATCACCGGTGGTCACCACCGATGGCGCGGCGAACTCCGGCCCCGACAGACGCAAGGCCGACGCCTGAAACAGGCTGGTGTCGCCCATCAGACGCACGAATTGCTTGGGATAGGATTTTCGCGACAGCGGCCACAGCCGCGTCCCGGAACCGCCGCACAACAAGACGGGATTGATCAGACTGGTCATGACAAGCCGCCTTCGGTGGAAATCTGTACTGCGCTATTCATGCACAACCGGTAAGTTTCCCGCACCGGTTTTTCAAGCCCCGTCGGCAGCCGCAGGTCGTCAACGGCCCGTAAACCCTGTGGCGCGCATTGTCCTGCGTCTGGTCCGGCACGAAAACGCCCGACCCTTTTCAGGGCCGGGCGCGGGAAATGTCAGACGACCGAGCCGATCGAAGTCAGGACTGGGGGCTCAGCGACGATATATAGGCCCAGAGGTTCTGGGCCTCTTCTTCCTTGGTGATCTTGAACGCCATGTTGGACTTTGCGCTCTTATCGTCCAGCTTGGCCTTCAGGAACTTGTTCGGATCGGCCATATACTCGACAAAGTTCACCTCGTCCCAGACGAAGCCGGTTGCGCCCAGTGCGACGATAGACTTGCCATACTTGAAGTCCGGATAGCTGCCCGACACACGGCCCGGCATGCCATACAGGTTCGGGCCGATTTTCGACGACTTGCCAGCCAGCACTTCGCCAGCTTCGTTGGCGATGACGTGGTAGGTCTGGCACTTGTTGAACGATTTTGCGCCGGCTTCGATGTCACCGGTCGGAACGGCTGCTGGGGTTGCCGCCGGGGCTGGAGCCGTAGTTGTCTGTGCGAAAACGGGGGCCGCGAGCATTGCCGAAGCTGCCACTGCTGCCAAAAGATTCTTCATCATTTCTACCTCCATGGTTAATGTGTAAGCTTAATATGTGGCCACTCGCGTCCTTGTCAAACCGGATACGATCACGCACTTGTAACCGTTCAGCGCATCAGGTCAGGCAACCGCGTGCGCGAGGGCGCATTGCCGCCACAGGCTTGCCAGCGCGGTAACCAGATGGGCGATGTCGGCATCGTTGTGCAACGGGCCGGGCGTGATGCGCATCCGTTCGGTGCCCTTGGGCACAGTCGGATAGTTGATCGGCTGCACGTAGATGCCCCAATCTTCCAGCAGGATGTCGCAGATCATCCGGCATTTCACCGGGTCGCCGATGATGACCGGAATGATGTGGCTGTCGTTGGCGATATGCGGGATGCCGGCGCGGTCGAGGGCCGCGCGCAGCTTGGCCACATTGACCCGCTGGGCGCTGCGTTCCGCGCCCGACGCCTTCAGGTGGCGGATGGATGTCGCGGCAGCCACGGCCACGGCGGGCGGCAGCGCTGTGGTAAAGATGAACCCGCTGGCATAGGACCGGATGAAATCCACCAGCGCCGTGGTGCCGGTGATATAGCCCCCGACCACGCCAAAAGCCTTGCCCAGCGTGCCTTCGATCAGGTCGATGCGGTCTGCCAGCCCCATTTCCTCGGATACACCGCCGCCATGCGCGCCATACATGCCAACCGCATGCACCTCGTCGATATAGGACAGTGCGCCATGCGCTTCGCAGACCTCGACGATTTCGCGCAGGGGCGCGATGTCGCCGTCCATCGAATAGACCGATTCAAACGCCACGATCTTTGGCCGGTCGCCGACGGCGGCCAGTTTGCGGTCCAGATCGCGCCAGTCGTTGTGTTTCCACAGGACCTTGTCTGCGCGGGAATGGCGGATGCCTTCGATCATCGAAGCGTGGTTCTTTTCATCGGACAGGATCACCGCATTGGGGATCTGCGCGCCCAGCGTCGACAGAGCGGCCCAGTTCGAGACGTATCCGGACGTAAACAGCAGCGCGCGTTCCTTGCCATGCAGATCGGCCAGTTCGCGTTCCAGATCCAGATGGTGGACGGTATTGCCGCCGATATTGCGCGTGCCGCCAGCCCCGGTGCCACAGGCCTGTACCGCGTTGATCATCGCCTGCACCACTTCGGGGTGCTGGCCCATGCCAAGGTAATCGTTGTTGCACCAGACCGTCACATCCCGCACCGTACCATCCTTGTGATGCGAGGCCTGCGGAAACGCGCCGCAGCGGCGGTCAAGGTCGGCAAAGACGCGGTAATTGCCTTCGCCCTTCAGGGCATCGAGGCGGGTCTGGAAGTAAGCTTGAAAATCCATGGCAGTCACTTTCTGGCTTGGCTAGGCGGCTTTGCACCGGGTGTCGCATCCGGCAGCATCCAGCGCCAGAGCCGTTCATCGGGAAGGGGTAGAATCATGAAGAAGTGTTCCAGCAACGCCAGCGCCGACAAACAGGTCAACAGGGCAAAGCCGACGGTGGCTTCCGGCGTTCCGGAGTTGATCGTCAGTTGCAGCAGGAACGCGGTCAGCGCCGCAAGATGCAACACGGAAACCGGGAAAAACACACTGGCGCGCGCCATGCGGAAATGGCTGGGCAGATGCGCCAGCGGGCGCGGCAGGAATTGCGTGTTGATGCGGGGCACGCCGAAAAACAGGTTCAGCTTGGCTGACACCCGCGCCGCGAACAGCACCGCAAACGTCAGAAACGCCATCAGGCTGCCGTTCGGGATCATGGCCAGCGCCAGCAGCGTGGCAACCAGCGCAACCTCGTGCCAGGCGATAGTGCCGACCGCGCGCCAGAACCGGCGCATGACCGGCAACCCGGCGGGGCAGGGTGTGGTGACGGGGCCGGTGATCACGCCTGACAGAAATGCCAGTTCGATCCAGCCCCACAATGCCAGCGCCGCGATGAACCCCAGATAGACGCCCACTACCGTTGTGTCATTTGCACCATGTGTGGCCAGCCAGGCCCCGCCCGCCAACAGCGGCAGACCCGCCAGCACCGAAACCAGATGCTGATGTTTGCCGGCATTGTCGGCGACACGCACCCGCCACAGGATGATGCCGGTGGAAAACCACCACAGGAATAGCGCAAACAATGCGGCCAGCCACGGATTTGTCATGCGTGGCACCCCGATTGCGCGGGGTGCCACGCGGAACCGGGGGACGCGCCCATCGCCCCGGCTCGAACCACCGCATATGCGGCAGTATGGGTGTCAACGATCAAAACGACGGTTCCAGCCGCACGTTTGCAGGCGGGGTCGAGTGTTTGACCGGAATCAGAAACAGTTTGGCAAAGGCCAGCATCGCACGCGCCGCGCCGGTCTTGTGGCGCAGCCAGCCGGACACGCCGCCAGCCTTTTGGCCACGTTCCATGTCCAGCATCGCATCGTTCATGCGCCGCAGGTTCGGCATCCAGCGCGGGTGGTCAATGTCCAGTTCCACCGGAAACACCTGCCGCGCGATGATCGACGTGATGCGGTATACCTCCTGGTCATACCAGTCGATATCGACGCCCAACGCGTTGTGGAAATCCTTGCGGGCATGGTCGCGCACCCACATCGTCGAATAGACGGCGGTCAGGAAAAACCGGATCCACAGCTTGTTCTGCCAGCTTTGCGTCAGCTTGGGGTCGGTTCGCATCAACAGCGCGAACGCCTCGCCATGGCTGAACTCGTCGTTGCACCATTCCTTGAACCATTTGAAGATGGGGTGGAACCGGTGCTCCGGGTGCTTTTCCAGATGGCGGAAGATGGTGATGTAACGGGCGTAGCCGATCTTTTCCGACAGGTAGGTGGCGTAAAAGATGAATTTCGGCCGGAAATAGGTGTATTTCTTGGCCTTGGTCAGGAACCCGAGGTTCACCGCCACGCCCGCTTCGCGCAGCGCGTCATTGATGAACCCGGCATGGCGGGCCTCGTCGCGGGCCATGTAGTTGAACAATTCGCAGATGTCGGGGTTCGATCCGCGCCGCTTCATTTCCTTGTACAGCACGCAGCCCGAAAATTCGGCGGTGCAGGAGGACACCAGAAAGTCGATGAATTCCGACCGCAGGGCAGGGTCCATGCCGTCCCAATCGACCTTGTCCCAGTCGGCGTTTTTCTTGAAATGGCCCTTGTTGGGGTCGGATTTCATCTGCGCCAGCAGCGCGTCCCATTGCTCGCGCACCGGGGCAACGTCGATCTTGTCCATTTCTTCGAAATCGGTGGTATAGAACCGGGGGTTCAGCAGTGTGGTTTCGGTGGCCATCGCCGTAGTGTCAAACGTGCTGGCGATTTCGGAATGCAATTCGTCGCCAGATGTCATGCCCGATTTCAGGGCGGGTGCAATCGCGTTCATGCTTTCAACTCCTCGCTGAAGGAAAATTCGCACAGTTCCATGAAGTCCAGATCGCCGGTCATCCGGGTCCACCAGCGTTCCAGCGCATGGGCGCGCGTGATCGTGGCGGTGCGCTGTTCGATGATCAATTCGCCGTAAGCAGCCAGCACCGGTGCGCCATGCACCAGCACCTCGTCGCCGGGATGGATCACCGCGCCGTTGTCGAACCGGACATGGGCATGCAGGCTTTCGAAACGATGCGAGACTTCGACGGTGCAGGGCACCTGTTCGGTCTTTCTGGGTATGAGTTTCATGGCTTGGTTCCCTATGGCATTTTTGCTTTTTTTGGTCGTCAGGTCAGGTTAAGTCGCGTCAGGCCAGGCGCAGCCCGACCCCGCGGTCATTTCGCGTCAAGCATCCGTTCAAAGGCGGCCTTGTTGTCACCACCAAAAGCATACAGTTCCGCGCTCCATCCTGTCACCGGGTCTTCGGCAACCAGACGACCGTTATCGTAGCGCACGACGCGCATCGGCGGATTGCCTTCGACGCGGGCAACGGTGCGGGCGCGCTGCATCGCGGACTGGATCACCGTGACGAAACCGCCATGCGGCAGATCCATCAATACGGTGCCGTCCGCGTCACGGACGATCACCGCTTGCGCATCCAGACCTTCCAGAATGAAGCTGCGTTCGGCGACCACGTTGCCCGCGGCCGGAACGCCCACATGCGGTCGGTTGGTCAGCGATGCGTAACCGGTGATCAACACAGCCGAGATCGCCAGACCCAGCATCGCGCGCAACAGCGTCCGCGGGATCATGTCCTTTTCGCGGTCCTGGCGGACCTGTTCACGAAACTCGGGGCGGATACCGTCCGGACCGATGGGGGTTGCGGTGAATTTTGCCATCTCTATCGCTCCTTATTCTGCGGCGACCAGAACGCCGGCGCTGTCATCGGCGCGGCTGATCCGGGGTTCGTTGACCTTGGCCGCAGCCGCATCCGCCAGCAGGCGTGCGACACGACCGGCATCCGGGATCGCCCGGAACGCAGGTTCGGGGCGACGCATCAGCCAGGGCCTGGCATGCGGCCAGATCACCATATAGGCCAGTTGCGCGCCTTCGCGGGTCCGCATGGCCACGGTGCCGACACCGGTGGTGCCATGCAGCGCCAGCGACGCGCCTTCGATGCAGGTGAACGGGATGGTAAAGGTCATCGGCAGGGCTGCACCGATCCGCAGGATCACCCGGGACGATGTCACGGAATAGATCGTGGCGCGCGCCTGCAGCCAGGCCATCAGATAGACCGCTCCATAACCCGCTGCCGCCAAGGCCAGATAGGGCAGCAACCGCGCGAGGGCGAGCGCCGCTCCGCCGTCGGCCCAGCTTGCGCCGGCCTTGTAGAGCGCGATGACCACCAGATACCCGGTGATCCAGCGGATACCAAACGCCTCGCGGGCCAGTATCGCGGCATCGGGGCGGCCCTGCCACAGCAAGGTTTCGCCGGGTGGCAACGGGGCGGGCAGGCCCGGCTGCGTTTCAAAGTCGAAATCACGGTCCTTCATGATGGACCCTCCGTATGTTTGGGGTAAGTCGGAACGGCGCGGGCGCGCGCCGCCCCCCAAGTCAATCAGCGTTTCAGTTCATCGCGGTGCGGGACGGCAACATGGCGGTGGCACGCGCCGGTTTCGTCGCGTACATCAAACCGCCGGCGACATAGGCCGAGATCTTTTCTTCTTCGAGCTTGGTGACCTCACCCGGCAGTTTCGTCGCCGGAATGTCGTCGAACAGGTCCGAGGTCAGGGCTTCGATGCGCACGCGGTCAGACCGGATCATCGCCATGGTCATCGGCACCAGACGATGCGCGCCCGATTGCAGTTCGATTTCCAGATAGCGCACCAGCTGTTCGGGCACGTCGATCCACATTTCGGAAATCTTGCCAACTACCTTGCCGTCACGCGCCTGCACCGGCAGGCCACGCGGATCGCGTCCGGCGGACACCTTGAAATCACCGGCGGCGGCCATCGGCATCAGCTTCAGCTTGCCGTGACCATCCAGTTCGGGAACATCGGCGCGCGGCACCCAGGACGCCGGGCCGACACCGTCCAGCATCGGATTGCCGGTGGGCGCATGCGGAAACCCTTCGGACGCGGCCGTGCGGGCCAGCGCCAGATCGGTGCGGCGGTGCGCCGCTTCGTTTTCCGCCGAAGGCACCGTCACCAGACCACGGTCATGCGGCAGATCAAAGGTTTTCGGCGCGGGCACGGCAAACGGGCCCTGATTGGCGGCGGGCAGGCCATCTTCGGTTTCCAAAGGGTAGCCTTCGCGCATGTTTTCGGTTTGCAGGTAGTACACCAGCAGGGCGAAAAACCCCCAAAACAGCCAGATCGAAAGGCTGGCAAGATCGAAGTTGCCGAAAAAGTTGACGCCGACCATGAAAAGGTCCTCCGCTGTCAGGTCGGGAACTCGGTCAGCCCGAGATTGGGCTGGCCGTGGTTGCCGGTTTCAGGTTTCAGGGTACCGACCCGGACCAGCGGTCCGAGCACGGCGAGAGTTATGAAAAGCAGTGCGATTTCCGTGTGATAGACCACCGAATAGCCCAAGGCGGGATCGGACAGTTCGCCCAGCGATCCCTTGGCGTGGGCGTGGTCGACGATGTCGCGCAGCGCGCCGCCCAGAAAGATCGACAGGCCCGCCGCAGTGGCCTGCGCCGCACCCCAGGCCCCCAGCGCCAGTCCGGTGGCCAGCCCTGCGGCGCTTTGCACCGGCAGGGCCATCGCGGCACTGAGCGTGGCGACGCCGAATGTCCCGCTGCCAAGCCCGATCAGCAAGGCACCGGCGTAAAACACCACAGGCGCGTTAAGCGGGCTGGAAAAGATCACGGCGGTAAAGGCCGCAATACCGATCAGTACACCGCGCGCCGCCAGACGCCACGGGTCGCCGCCATGGGTCAGAACCCGAGCGGACATCAGAAAGCCCACCAACGCCCCAACGCTCCAGGTGGCGGTCAACAGCGTGGTCGCGGCGACCGAAAGGCCAAGGATCTGCCCGCCATAGGGTTCCAGCAGCACGTCCTGCATGTTGAAGGCCAGCGTGCCCAGCACCACAACGAACAGCATCCGCCGCGCTCCGGGGACGGCCATCAGCGCGGACCACGCAGCGCCAAATTTCGGGCGCGGCGCCTCGCGCTCCGTGCGGGACATCGGACGGACCTGTTCGATTTTCCACAGCGCGATGATGTTCAGGATCAGCGTCGCCGCCGCACAGCCCTGCACCACCCGCACCAGCGTCAGCGGCGTGAAATCGCGCAAGAGCCAGCCGACGATCACCGCCGAAATCCCCATTCCGACCAGATACATGACATACAGCAGTGCCACGACACGCGGGCGGGTTTCCGGGCTGGCGCGATCCGCAGCCAGTGCCAGACCCGCGGTCTGCGTCATGTGCATGCCAAGACCCGCCATCAGGAACGCCAGCGCTGCCAGCACCTCACCAGCCCAGGCCGGGCCGTGGATCTGGTCGCCCGACAGCACGATCAGCGCAAAGGGCATCACGGCGAGGCCGCCCATCTGCCACAGGCTGCCGAACCACAGATACGGCACGCGTTTCCAGCCGATCGCGCTGCGGTGCGTGTCGGACCGGTGGCCCAACAAGGCGCGGAACGGCGCCACCAGCACCGGAATGGCGATCATGGCGGCCACGATCATCGCGGGGACGGACAATTCGACGATCATCACCCGGTTCAGCGTGCCCAGCAGCAGCACCTGCGCCATGCCGACCGAAATCTGGAACAAGGACAGTCGCAGCAACTGCCGCAGCGGCAGGTCAACCGACCCGGCGCTGGCAAACGGCAACCATGCGGCGCCGAGGCTTGCGATCTGTTTCTTGCCGATGATCACGCCCGATACTCCAGACATTCGGAAATGTAGAACCCGCGCGACACGCGGCCGACCTTGGACACCCGGCCCTCGGCCACGCGGTTCAGAGTGGTGTGGGCATGCGGGATCATTACGGGCGACCGGTCGGATTTAGGGAACAGCTTGCCGACGCCCCAGAACGTCATCAGGAACGGCGTGCGCGGCGCGACGGTGAAAATCACCGCCTCGCGGGTCCGCGACGCCAGCAGGTCCAGTGCATCGGTGATATCCGTGGTGCCGTAATAGATCAGGCTGTCCATCGCGATGACGTAATCCTGCGGGCCGTGATCCGCCGTCATGTCGCCGCTGGCAAACCGCACGCGCGCCAGATGCTCAGACGGCAACCGCCGCCGCGCAATGTCCACCAGCGCCGGCGAGATATCGACCGCCGTGACAAACGCGCCGCGCGCGGCCAGTTCCGCCGTCATCTGCCCCGCGCCGCAGCCCGCGTCCAGCACGCGCACGCCCGTCAGGTCCGCCGGCAGGCGGGACAACATCAGCGCGCGCATGCGGTCACGCCCTTCGCGCACCGTCTGACGGATGCGCGATACCGGGGCGTCCGACGTCAGCCTTTCCCACACCGTGGTGGCGGTGCGGTCAAAGTAATGTTCGACCCGGTCGCGTGTGGTGGCGTAATCAGGCATCAATCAAACCCCAGCAGTTCAAAGATTTCCCGATCGGGCAGCGGGGCGGGGGACGATCCTTCGCCCTGCACCGACCGCCACAGCACATCGGCCAGCCGCATGTATTCGGCGCGCGCCATCACGATGTCCTCGCTGTCGTCCATTTCGAACAGCGTCTTTTTCTTCAGGCGGCTCCGGCGGATCGCGTCGATGTCGGGCATATGCGCGATGCGGTTGAACCCGACACGTTCGCAATAGCGGTCCACCTCGTTGGTTTCGCGCGACCGGTTCGCCACACAGCCCGCCAGCCGCACCTTGTAATTGCCCGCCTTCGCCTGCACGGCGGCGATGATGCGGTTCATCGCATAAATGCTGTCAAAGTCGTTGGCGGTAACGATCACCGCGCGGTCGGCGTGTTGCAAGGGGGCCGCGAAGCCACCGCAGACCACGTCGCCCAGCACGTCAAAGATCACCACATCGGTGTCTTCCAGCAGGTGGTGCTGTTTCAACAGCTTGACCGTCTGGCCGACGACATAGCCGCCACAGCCGGTCCCCGCAGGCGGGCCGCCCGCTTCGACGCATTTCACGCCGTTGAACCCGGTCGCCACGTAATCTTCGGGGCGCAGTTCTTCGGAATGGAAATCGACCTCTTTCAGAATGTCGATCACGGTCGCCTGCAACCGCCCCGTCAGGGTAAAGGTGCTGTCATGTTTCGGGTCGCAGCCAATCTGCAACACCCGCTTGCCCATCATGGAAAACGCCGCCGACAGGTTTGAGGACGTGGTCGATTTGCCGATGCCCCCTTTGCCGTAGACGGAAAACACCTTGGCGCCTTCGATCTTGGTGTCGTTGTCCTGATGGACCTGCACGGAACCTTCGCCATCAAGGCCTTTCAGGTTCGGGATTTCATCACGCGGGCTCATGTCCGCTCCTTTTCCGGGATGGGCGCATCCCTGTTGGTCAGTTCCACGTATCCATGACGGGCGGAGTATCCGCCGATCCGGTCGATCCTGTCACGCCACAGGGTCATTCCGCAGCAATTCCTTCCAGCCGGTCTTCCAGTTCGTCTGCCGCCGCCTGCAACGCGGCCAGCGTCGCGGCATCGGGTTGCCAGTAATTGCGGTCCGACGCCTCCAGCAACTTTTGCGCCATCCGCGACGAGGCCGCCGCGTTCAGTTTGGCCAGCCGCTTGCGCATCTCGTCGTCCAGCACGAATGTTTCCGACAGCCGCTGATAGACCCAAGGCTCGACATGCCCGGTCGTAGCCGACCATCCCAGGGTGTTGGTCACTTGGGCTTCGATCTGGCGGACGCCTTCGGCACCGTGGCGCAGCAGGCCCTCGAAATATTTCGGGTTCAGGCTGCGCGACCGGGTTTCCAGCGCGATCTGATCCTTCAGCGTGCGCACCACCCCGGTGCCGCGCGTCTGATCGCCGATGTAGACCGGCATGTCGCGGCCACCTTGAGCGCGCCGCGCGGCACGCGCCACGCCACCCAGCGTGTCGAAATAATGGTCGACCGTGGTGACACCCAGTTCGACCGATTCAAGGTTTTGATACGCCAGATCGATGGTGGACAGCGCCTGTTGCAGCAGCTTGGTTTGCTGCACCGCCTTGCCATTCACGCCAAAGGCAAAGGATTTGCGCGACTCGTAAGCGTCGGCCAGTTCATCCTCGTCGCCAAAGGCGCTTGATCCGACCAGCGTATTGACGTTTGACCCATAGGCGCCTTCGGCGTTGGAAAACACCCGCAACGCGGCGGTTTCCAGCGGCAAGTTCAGCTTTTCGGCCTGCGCCAAAGCATGCGCGCGGATGAAATTCTGCGACAGGGGTTCGTCAGCCAGCGCCGCCTTCAGCGCGGCCTCGGCCAGCATCTTGGTCTGCAGGGGCAGCAGATCGCGGAAAATGCCTGACAGGGTCA
Source organism: Rhodobacterales bacterium (assembly GCA_038205135.1). GTDB lineage: Bacteria > Pseudomonadota > Alphaproteobacteria > Rhodobacterales > Rhodobacteraceae > UBA9554. The sequence goes on along the minus strand of JBBRCF010000067.1, from coordinate 4,275 downwards.
TCACCACGTCGATCCGCGGCCGGCCCAGTTCGGCCAGCGAGATCAGGTCGGCACCACAGAGCCGCCCGTAATGGTCGAACCGCGGCTTGGCCCCCATTAGTGCCAGCGCCTGTGCAATCGGGCCACCGTCGGATTTGATGTTGTCCGACCCCCACAGCACCAACGCGATGCTGCGCGGCAGGGTCGGATGCGCGGCCAGCAGCCGGTCGGCCTGCGCCGCGCCATCACGCAGCGCAAACGCAGTCGGCATGCGGAACGGGTCAAAGGCGTGAATGTTGCGGCCGGTGGGCAGGATTTCCGGGCTGCGGATCAGGTCGCCGCCGGGCACGGGCGCGGTAAAGTGCCCACCAAGCGCCCGCATCAACGCCGGCAATTCGCTGCTTTGGGCCAACAGGCGCGCGGCCTCGGCCCGGTCAGCCGTCGCCGGCATCAGGTCCAGCATCTGCGCGATGCCTTCGGGCGACATCGGACGGCCCAGCACATGGAACCCGTCAGTGATCAGCGCGCCTTCGGTTTCCAGCAGCTTGACCCACAGCGTGGCGGGATCATGACCACCCAGATCGACCGCGACGGCCTGTTCACGCACCAGAACCAGCAGATCGTCCTGTTCGGAAGATCCGGGCGGCAGGGCGCGCAGGCGCGACAGGCTGTCCTTCAGGTCGGCCAACCCCTTGTAAAGGCCCGATTGGGCCAACGCGGGGGTCAGATGGCTGACCGTGATCGCGTTCGACCGGCGTTTTGCCAGCGTCGCTTCGGATGGGTTGTTGGCCGCATACAGGTAGATGTTCGGCAGGTTGCCGATCAGCCGGTCTGGCCAGCACGCGCCGGACATGCCCGCCTGTTTGCCCGGCATGAATTCCAGCGCGCCATGCATGCCGAAATGCAGCAGCGCATCCGCGCCGAAATCCTGACGCATCCAGCGGTAAAAGGTGACAAAGGCATGCGTGGGGGCAAAGCCATGTTCGAACAGCAGGCGCATCGGATCGCCTTCATAGCCGAACACCGGCTGCAGACCGACGAACACATTGCCGAATTGCCGGCCCAGCACGAACACATCGCGCCCGTCGGTCTGATGCCGTCCGGGGGCCGCGCCCCAGGCAGCTTCGATGTCCGACAACCAAGGCGTTTCCGCCACGATCCGGGACGCCGAGACGCGCGCCGCGATATGAGCGGGCTGGCCATGGGTTTCGTGCGGGCCGCACAGTACCATGGCGCGCAGTTCTTCGACCGACGATGGCGGGGTCAGGTCGTAACCTTCGGCCTTCATCGCGTGCAGCATGTTGAACAGGCTCTCGAACACCGACAGATAGGCGGCGGTACCGGCCGCGCCCGCATTGGGCGGGAACCCGTACAGCACGATGCCCACCTTGCGCGTCGCCACATCGGACCGGCGCAGGCGCGCCAGACGCGTGGTTTTATCCACCAGCGCAGCGATCCGGTCGAAACAGGGCGCCATCGCACGGGCCTGCCCTGCGGCCTGATCGGGGCGGCAGTTGTGCTTGCAGCCGGCACAGCCCGACAGGCCGTGGCGACCGGCGAACACCGTGGGGTTGGTGGCGCCGTCGATTTCCGGCAGGGCGACCAGCATGGTGGTTTCCACCGCACCCAGGCCACCGCCCGACGCCGCCCATTGGCCCAGCGTCTGGAATTCCAGCGGATGTGCGGCGACATAGGGCAGGTCCAGCGCGGACAATGCCGCCACCGCCGCGGGGCTGTCGTTATAGGCCGGCCCGCCGACCAGCGAAAACCCGGTCAGCGACACCATCGCGTCGGCGTGACCGGCAAAATAGGCGTCGATCGCCGGGCGACCGTCCAACCCGCCCGCAAAGGCAGGCAGAACGGCGACACCGGCCGCCTCGAACGCGCGGATCACGGCGTCGTAATGCGCAGTATCCGACGCCAGCACATAGCTGCGCAGCATCAACAGGCCCACCGTATGCGTGGCGCCCGCGGGGCGCGGCAGGTCGGCGGCATCCGTGCAGATGCGCGCGGGCAGGTCGGGGTGATACAGACCGACCTCGGGATATTCCACCGGGGCGGCGGCGCGCACCGTTTTCCATTCACGGTTGGGGCTATAGCGCGCAACCAGAAACCGCACCATCGCCTCGATGTTGTCGTCGGACCCGCCCAGCCAATACTGCATCGACAGGAACCACGCACGCATGTCTTGCGCGGTGCCAGGGATAAAGCGCAGGATTTTCGGCAACCGGCGCAGCATCGACATCTGTTTCTGGCCGGATTGCGCGGACGGCTGTTTGTTGCCGCGCAGTTTCTTCAACAGCGCCATCGCTCCCGTCGCGGGCTTTGACATGTCCAGATCGCCCATTTTCGTCAGCTTGATGATGGCCGGATCCGCGATGATGCCGACGAACGCGTCCACACGCGTGCGCGCCTCGGTCAGTTCGGGCAGGATGGCGGTGATGTGTTCTTCGATGAACAACAGGTTCGCCACGATCATGTCGGCGCCCAGCACGGCGGCCTTGGCATTGGCGCGCGCGGTGGGATTTTCCGCCCATTCGGCGGCGGCCAGCACAGTGATGCGCAGGCCCGGGAAATCCGCCTGCAACCGGGGTGCGGCGCGCGATGCGGGCCCTGCGGCGTGGGCGTCCAGCGTCACGATGACGACGGAATAGCCTGTCTCGGTCCCGGCGGTGTCAACCACGGTTGCGGGGCGGTGATCGTCGATATCATAGACGTTATCGCGCATGATGGGCCTTCGCTTCGTAAAGGGTTTCGATCGAGATATCCTGGACCCCTCGCGCCACAGCGTAGCTTTCCGTGTTGCGACGTGCGGCGGCCCGAACAAAGAACGGGATCTTCTTCAACTCGCGTTCGGCATCGGGCAGCCAGCGAATGGTGCCCCTGGTGGTCACGACAGGCACGGCAACGGGCGCTGCAACAGGTTCTTTGGTGGCATCCCGCGCCACGGCCTTGCCGCCATGATGGCTGGCGCCGGCGGCGTCGTGAAATTCGAAATCCTCGCGGAACATGGTCAACAGGTGCTCTTCCAGCCCCATGACCAGCGGATGCACCCAGGTGTCGAACAGCACGTTCGCGCCTTCGAACCCCATCTGCGGGCTGTAGCGCGCCGGGAAATCCTGCACATGCACCGGCGACGAAATCACCGCGCAGGGGATGCCCAGACGTTTGCCGATATGGCGTTCCATCTGGGTGCCCAGGATCAGTTCAGGGGCGGCAGCGGCGATCGCGTCTTCGACCTCAAGGTAGTCATCGGTGATCAGCGGGGTCACGCCATGCGCGGCGGCGGCGGTGCGCAGCGCGCGGGCCTGTTCGCGATTGTAACAGCCCATACCGACCACAGTGAACCCGATTTCGCGGGCAGCGACACGCGCGGCGGCGATGACATGGGTGGCGTCGCCGAACAGGAACACCCGCTTGCCGGTCAGGTAGGTGCTGTCCACGGACGCCGACCACCATGGCAGGCGCAGCGCGCTGTCATCGACATCGGCAGACAGACCGGCGAGGGCCGCGACTTCGGCCAGAAACTCGCGGGTGGCGCCGACGCCGATCGGCACCGTCTTGGTGAACGGCTGATTGCAAGTCTTTTCCAGCAGGCGCGCGGCGGATTCGCCGGTTTCTGGGTACAGCAGCACGTTGAAATGCGCCTGACCCAGCCGTTTCAGATCGGCGGGGGATGCCCCCAGCGGCGCGCAGACGTTGACGGTGACGCCCATTTGCGCCAGCAAACGCGTGATTTCGGTCACGTCATCGCGGTGGCGGAACCCCAGCGCGGTCGCGCCCAGCAGGTTGCAGGTGATGGTTTCCGTGCGCGCCATCGGCACCGCAAGTGCGCGCACCAGCGCATGGAACGTCTCGTCCGCGCCAAAGGTTTCCTTGCGGCTGTAAGACGGCAGGTCCAGTGCGATGACCGGGCAATCCAGACCGATCGCTTTGGCCAGCCCACCCGGATCATCCTGGATCAGTTCGGCGGTGCAGGACGCGCCGACGATCAGGGCCTGAGGCTGAAACCGGGCATAGGCGTCGCGCGCGGCGTTCTTGAACAGGGTGGCGGTATCGGAACCCAGATCGGACGCCTGAAACGTGGTAAAGGTAACCGGCGGTCGATGGTTGCGGCGTTCGATCATGGTGAACAACAGATCGGCATAGGTGTCGCCCTGCGGCGCATGCAGCACCAGATGCACGCCCTTCATCGCGGTGGCGACGCGCATCGCGCCGACATGGGGCGGGCCTTCATAAGTCCAGAGCGTCAGTTTCATGCAGCGCCCTCCTGCGAAAGCAGAGCCTTGCGGCGCA
>JBBRCF010000066.1:0-18806 GCA_038205135.1 Rhodobacterales bacterium | reverse complement strand
CCCCGAAGCGATGGAAATGCTGCATGACATGGCGCATTCGGTGACCGCCTCCGGGGCGGACATGGCGCTTGGCTTCGATGGCGACGGCGACCGCTGCGGCGTGGTGGATGACGAAGGCGAGGAGATCTTCGCCGACAAGGTGGGCGTGATCCTCGCGCGCGACTGGGCCCCGACGCATCCGGGTGCCATCATTGTCGCGGACGTGAAATCCACCGGCCTGTTCGCCTCTGACCCGGTGCTGCGCGCGCATGGCATTCAGGCCGATTACTGGAAAACCGGCCACAGCCACATGAAACGCCGGGTCAAGGAACTGGGCGCGCTGGCCGGGTTCGAGAAATCGGGCCACTACTTCCTCGCCGGCGATCTGGGGCGCGGCTATGACTGCGGCATGCGCGTCGCGGTCGAGGTCTGCAAGATGATGGACCGCAACCCCGACATGAAAATGTCCGACCTGCGCCGCGCGCTGCCCGTGACCTATTCGTCGCCCACCATGTCGCCCTATGCGGCGGATACGGAAAAATACGCGATCCTTGAACGCATCGTCGAACGGCTGAAACCGCTGACCGAATTTGCCGGCCGTCCGGTCAAAGAGGTCGTGACGGTCAACGGTGCCCGCGTGATCCTGGATAACGGATCCTGGGGTCTGGTGCGCGCATCTTCCAACACGCCGAATCTGGTGGTGGTCTGCGAAAGCAGCGAAAGCGATGCGGAACTGCGGGCGATCTTTCACGCCATCGACGCAGTGATCCGCACCGAACCAGCCGTGGGCGATTACGACCAGACGCTATAGTCAAGCGCAGGAATCAGACTTTGGGATCAGGCGCTTGGATCAACGCCGCGCCGCGAACGCTACTTGCCCGCGCGGCAATGCGCGGTCGTCGCGGGTCAGCGTCCAGCCCGCGGTCAATTCCACCAACCGCGCCATTGTCAGATGGCGCGGCGCTCGATCCGGATGTGTCACGACCCCATCGCGCTGCCGAAACGCACCTTCTCCGTCCGGTGCCAGAAACACCGAAAACAGAAATACCTGCAAGACCGGGAACCGCGCCAGCCCCGCCAGCGCCTGCGGCAGACAGGCCTCGGGCAGATGCGCGAAAACACCGAACGCGATCGCGTGGGTTACGCGATCAGACACACCGGGAAAGCGGAATTCAGCGTCCGCGACCAGCTGCGCCGGGTCCAGCCGCGCAGGCTCCGGCAGTTCCGCCCCATGCCCCGCCAGCATCAGCGCGCGACTGGCATCGGTCGCCCAGTAATGCCCGGGTTGCAGATACGGCACTGCCTTGCACCCCAACCGCAGCGATCCCGCGCCGATATCCAACAGCACATGTTCAGGCCGCAACCCGTGATCGCGCAACAGCGCCATCTGCGCGCGCCCGGTTTCATCCCACCGCCCACCGACAATATCGCGATGCCGCCCCTGCGCCAGCGCGTCGTCATAGAACCGCGGTTTCAGATAGGGCGACACGATCTAATCCAGCGGGGCGGCTGCGCCGCACATGATATCTCGGCTACGGCATTGCCTACGCCTCGGGATGCCTCCGGCGGGGGTATTTGTCAAACCGAAGAAGCTGATACCCGAATTGAGCTTCTCTGGTTCACAAATACTCCCGGGGGGCTCCGGATCTGATCCGGAGCGGGGGGCAGCGCCCCCATCCGCACCCGCCGCATCACGCAGCATCCAATAATCCGCGCCCCTTCAAAAGCGCCGCAACGCCCGGCAACCGGCCCCGAAACCGTTCATACAGCACCGCCGCATCTTCTGACCCGCCCCGCGACAGGATATGCGTCTCAAGGGCGCGGGCCATGTCAGGGTCGAACGCATCGCCCGCCTCGTCAAACGCAGCGAAAGCATCAGCGTCCATCACTTCGGACCACATGTAGCTGTAATAGCCCGCCGAATAGCCGTCACCGCCGAACACATGCGCGAACTGCGGCGTGGCGTGGCGCATCGCGATTTCGCGCGGCATGCCGATGCTTTCCAGCACTTCGGCCTGTTTCTGCATCGGGTCAGCAGGCGGCGTGCCTTCGTGGAAGGCCAGATCGACCAGCGCTGACGCGACATATTCCACTGTCTGAAACCCCTGATCGAAATTCGCCGCCCCCAGCACACGTTCCAGCATCGCTTGCGGCATCGCCTCGCCGGTGTCGGCGTGGGTGGCGAATTCGCGCAGGACTTCGGGCACCTCCAGCCAGTGTTCGTACAACTGGCTGGGCAGTTCGACGAAATCGCGGGCAACCGATGTGCCCGAAATGCTGCCATAGGTCACGTCCGACAGCATCTGGTGCAGGGCATGGCCGAATTCATGAAACAGCGTGCGCGCATCGTCATAGGACAACAGCGCGGGCGCGCCCTTGGCAAAGTTGCAGACGTTGATCACCACGGGCGTTTCCGCCTCGGGGAACCGGGCCTGTGCGCGCAGCGCGGAACACCACGCGCCCGACCGTTTCGACCCGCGCGCAAAATAATCGCCGATGAACACGGCGATATGCGCGCCGTTCCGCGTAACCTGCCACGCCCGCGCATCGGGGTGGTACAGCGGCAAGGTGATCGGCACAAATTCCAGCCCGAACAGCCGGTTGGCGCAGGCGAACGCGGCTTCGATCATGCGGTCCAGTTGCAGATAGGGCTTCAATGCGGCCTCATCCAGATCATGCTCTGCGGCGCGCAGTTTCGCGGCATAGTAATGCCAGTCCCAGGGTTCCAGCGGGCCTGTGACGCCGTCCGCCGCCATCAGCGCCGCCAGTTTCGCGGCGTCTGCCTTTGCCCGCGCGCGGGCCGGTTCCCAGACCGCCAGCAACAGGTCCCGCACGCGGTCCGCGTTGCCGGCCATTTCGGTTTCCAGCTTGTAGGCTGCGAAATCGGCATATCCCAGCAATGTGGCGCGTTCATGCCGCAGCGCGAGGATTTCGGCCGCGACGGCACGGTTGTCGGTCACACCGCCGTTTGCGCCGCGCGCCGTGAACGCCCGCCACACGGTTTGGCGCAGGGCGCGGCGGGGTGAAAACTGCAGGAACGGCGTGGCAAGCGAGCGCGACAGCGTCACCACCGGGCCGGGCCGGTCCATTTCCGTCCCTGCCGCACGGGCGGCATCCGTCAGAAACGCCGGCAGGCCCGTCAGATCATCTTCGCTCAGGTCCACAAACCAGCCGCGCTCATCCGCCAACAGGTTCTGGGTGAACTGCGTGCCCAGCACCGCCAGCCGCGCCTTGATCGCCTTCATCCGCGCCTCGGCATCACCGGTCAGTGCTGCGCCCGACCGCACAAAGCCGCGATGCGACAGCATCAGAACGCGTGCCTGCTCCGGGCCAAGCCCCAGATCGTCGCGCCGCGCCCACAGGTCGGCCACGCGGGCGAACAGCGCCTTGTTCGCCGAAATATCAGCCCAGTGCGCCGCGAGTTTGGGCGAAAACTCGCGCTGCAACGCCTCGCGCGCTGGTGTCGCATCGGCACCTGCGACAGTGTAGAACGTGCCCAAAACGCGGGACAACGTCCGCCCCGCCGCCTCTAGGGCTTCGATGGTATTGGCAAACGTGGCGGCATCCGGATTTCCGGCGATTGCCGCGATTTCAGCGTTGTGCGTCACCAGAGCCGCATTTACCGCCGGGGCGTAGTCTGCGTCGGTGATCAGGTCATAGGGCGGCACGTCAAAAGGGGTTTCCCAGACGGGGTCCAGCAGCGGATTGGTCATCACAGTCTCCTTGCGCGTTGGACCAGAGGTAGCTTTGGCACACGGCCCTTGCAATGCCGCGCCTGTCACGGAACGATCGCGTTATGCGCCGCAATCCGGGCAGCCGGGGCGCAGATGAATGGCGATCCGGCGCGTTTCGCCCCACAGCCCGTCATAGATCAACATCTGGCCGCGCAAGCCCTGCCCGGCCCCGGTGATCAATTTGACCGCCTCGAGCGCCATCATCGCGCCGATGACGCCGGGCAAGGGCGCGATCACGCCCGCTTCGGCGCAGGGCGGCGCCAGACCCGGGGCCGGAGCCTCTGGGAACAGGCAGCGGTAGCATGGCCCGCCTTCAGCCGGATGAAACAGGCTGATCTGGCCTTCCCATTGCGTCAGCGCGCCCGACACCAGCGGTTTGCCCGCCTGCGCGGCGGCACGGTTGACAAGATAGCGGGTGGCGAAATTGTCGGTGCCATCCAGAATGACATCGTAATCGGCGAACAGATCGGCGGCGATGTCGGCGGTCAGACGGCGTTCATAGGGCCGCACGGTGACAAACGGGTTCAGCGCGCGGATGGCGATAGCGGCCGATTGCACCTTGGGCAGGCCGATGCGGTCATCGGTATGGATGATTTGGCGTTGCAGGTTCGACGCCTCGACCGCATCGCCGTCGATCACGCCCAGTGTGCCGACGCCCGATGCCGCCAGATACAGCAATGCGGGCGACCCCAGCCCGCCCGCGCCGATGACCAGCATGCGGGCGGATTTCAGCGCTTTTTGCCCGGTGCCGCCGACCTCGCGCAGCACGATATGGCGGGCGTAGCGGTCCAGTTCCGCCGGAGACAGCGCCGTCCGGGGCGCGGGTGGAGCGGGCTGTTGCGCCTCGCTGCGTTGCCGCAGGCGTGCGATCCCCGCCCGGTAGGCCATAACCAGCGCCGCCGCCGCCCCCAACAACAGCCAAGGCGCTGGCGACGGCCCCATGACCGCGCGCAGCGCGGCGCCCTGCGGCAGCAGGACGGCGCCCACCACGAACGTGGCCCACAGGGCCGCGATGGTCCCCCAGCGCGTCGTCCGCGGTGCCTTCAGCGCCGCGCCTATGCCCCAGATGACGCCCGCCAGCAGCAGAAACAGCATCAAGTGCGTCCTTTCATGACGTCCCGGTTGACCCGAACCCGCCGGTACCACGGGCGGTATCGTCCAACGTGGCCACGGTAGCGAATATCGCCTGTACCACGGGTGCCACCACCATTTGCGCGATGCGGTCGCCATGGGCGACCGTGAACGGCGCGGACCCGAGGTTCTGCAGGATCACCGCCAGTTCGCCGCGATAATCACTGTCGATGGTACCGGGGCTGTTCGGCAGGGTGATGCCATGCCGCAGCGCCAGTCCGGACCGGGGCCGGACCTGAACCTCGCAGCCCCGCGGAATCGCCAAGGACAACCCGGTGGGCACCAGCGCGCGCGCACCCACGGCGATCACCATCGCACCGCGATCCGCCAGATTGGCGCGCAGATCCGCGCCGGCCGCGCCGGGGGTGGCATAGGCGGGCAGGCCCAGCGCCTGATCCGCACCCGCGACCCAGGCCATGCGCACCGTCACCATGGCATCACGGACCTGCGAAAAGCGCTCGCAAACGGCACGGTCATGTCGCGGATGCCCCGGACCGGTCCGCGCCCAGTGCGGCGGCGATTCGTGCGGCCAGCCGTTCCGCAACGGCTGTCTTGGCCATCCGCGGCCAGACCTCGGCGTTGCCCTCCGTGATCAGGGTCACGGCATTTTCGGACCCGCCCATAATGCCGGTTTCGGGGCGCACATCATTGGCCACGATCCAGTCACAGCCCTTGCGGGCGCGTTTCGCCGTCGCATGCGCGATCACATCATCGGTTTCGGCGGCAAACCCCACCACCAGACGCGGCCGGCCGGCGCCCATTCGTGAAACGGTCGCCAGAATGTCGGGATTTTCCGCGAATTCCAGCACTGGCAGGCGCCCCGCCACCTTTTTGATCTTGGACCCAGCCGCGCCCGCCATCCGCCAATCAGCTACCGCTGCGGCCATCACTGCCGCCTCGACCGGCAGCGCCGCCATGACCGCATCCAGCATCTGCGCGGCCGTTTCCACACGCACCACCTGCACGCCCGCCGGCGGCGGCACCGTTGCAGGCCCGGTCACGAACACCACATCGGCCCCCAGATCGGCCAGTGCGCGGGCCACAGCCGCCCCCTGTGCGCCCGACGACCGGTTGGCGATATAGCGCACCGGATCAATCGGTTCATGTGTCGGCCCCGAAGTGACCAGCACGCGCCGGCCTTTCAGCGGGCCATCCGTCAGCATGGCCCGGGCGGCCACCAGAATTTCCGCAGGTTCCGCCATGCGGCCCGGCCCGTATTCGCCACAGGCCATGTCGCCGTCGTTGGGCCCGACCGTCGCGATCCCGTCGCCCCGCAATGTCGCCAGATTGCGCTGGGTCGCCGGGTGCTGCCACATCCGCACGTTCATCGCCGGCGCCAGCAGCACGCGTTTGTCCGTCGCCAGCAGCAGCGTGGACGCCAGATCATCTGCCGCGCCGGTGGCCATCTTGGCCATAAGGTCTGCCGTCGCGGGTGCGACCACCACCAGATCGGCGGCGCGGGACAATTGGATATGGCCGATTTCCACCTCCTGCGTCAGGTCGAACAGCGCGGTATGCGCCACCTCGCCGGCCAGAGTGCCAAGGGTCAGCGGCGTGACAAACTCTGTGCCGGCCCGGGTCAGGACCGGGGTCACACTGGCCCCCGCCCCGCGCAACAGACGGACCAGTTCCGGCGCCTTGAACGCCGCGATGCCACCGCCCACGATCAACAATATGCGTTTGCCTGACAGCATGGCCCCCCCCGGCGGACCACCCGGCCCGTCCCGAGGTTAGGCCGGGACCCGCGCCGGCGCAAGCAGCGGTCAGGGCTTGCGCAGGGCCGCACAAGGGTCTGGCCGCAGGACCGGGGCCGCATCGCGCAGGCCGTCGAACACCCCGGTGATCACGTCCGCCTCGGTCTGTCCCAAAGCGTAGACGGTCACAGCCGGGCTGGCCGCCAACAGATAGGCGGGGGCGCCGCCGTCGCGCCGGGCATGGCCGTTGCCGGTGATGACCACCACCGGGCCGCCGGTGTCTGCCAGCGCGTCCAGAACAGCGCGGGCCAGTGTCGCGTCGCGCAGGCGCTGGATCGCGACGAAACCGGGCAACATTTCGGCCGGCAACGCGTCGCAATGGGCGGCCATCTGTTCGGCCTCGGCGGCGGACTGGGTGTCGGCAGGCAAGGGCTGGTCCAGCCCGAACGCCACGGCACGATCGCCGAATGTGCGTGCCACCCCGTCCGTCATCGCAGCCCGTGCCGCATCGCGCGGCACCGCTGCGCCGACAATCCGCGCGGACGGTGCCGCAGCAAAGATCGGCGCGTACATGGCAAAATCGGGCCAGCCACTGTCGGCCCATCCAGTTGCGACCGCAAGCGCCGCGGCATCGTCACGAGCTATGCCATCCGTCGCCGTCGCCTGCTGATCCGTCAGCATTTCAAACACCATCGCGCGCGGTGCCAGACCCGCAACCCAACGCGCCTGTTCGGCGTGATGGGCGGGGTTATCGTGGACCTCGCCGAGAAAAACCACCTGGGCCGCGGTGGCCTGAGGCGGAATGTCGGCGGCCAAGGCCGGCGCCGCGATCAGGGCAAGGACCGCCAGATAGCCTTTCATACCAGAAACGCGTGCACCTCTTTCGAGGTGGTTTCCAAACGTTTGCGCATCTTGGCAAAGGCGGCCGCTTCGAGCTGGCGGACGCGTTCCTTGGACAGGCCAAGTTCCTGACCCAGCGATTCCAGTGTGCGCGGTTCATCCCGCAGCTTGCGTTCGCGCACGATGAACCGTTCGCGTTCGTTCAGCGAGGCCAGCGCATCGGCCAGCCATTCTCGCACCTTGGCGCGGTCATGGCGGTCCTCGACGATGACGTCGGCCTGCACCGACTCGTCTTCGAGGGTTTCCATCCATTCGCGGCCATCCTCATCGGACGACTGCATGGCGTTCAGGCTGAAATCGGAACCGGACAGCCGGCCTTCCATCATTTCGACATCGGCCAGCGGCACCCCGATTTTCGTGGCGATTTTTTGGCGCATCTGGTGGCCATCCAGCGATTCGCCAGCGGCTTGCGCTTCGCGTTCCAGATGGGCGTGCACGCGTTTCAGATTGAAAAACAGCGCCTTTTGGCTAGAGGTCGACCCGGTGCGTACCATCGACCAGTTGCGCATGACGTAATCCTGGATCGACGCCTTGATCCACCAGACCGCATAGGTCGAAAACCGCACGCCACGGTCGGGGTCGAATTTGTCGGCGGCCTTCATCAGGCCCAGCCCCGCTTCCTGGATAAGGTCGTTCATCGGTGCGCCATAGCGTTTGAATTTTGCCGCCATGGAAATCGCCAACCGCATATAGGCCGTGATCAGGCGGTGCAGCGCCGCCTCGTCACGCTGATCGCGCCAGGCATAGGCCAGCCGCAGTTCAGTTTCTGCATCCAACAGTTCCGCCTTCATCGCGCGGCGGGACAGTGCCAAATCGATCGATCCGTCAAGTGCCATGGTTTTCCCCTGTTGCGTCACGCGGCGGGCGTTGGTTGCCCACCCTTGCAATCCGTCATGATCAGCTTACGCACCCTTGATGGCACCGGATCAAAAAAACCTGACCCTGCGATACACCTTGGCGGCAATCCCCCGCCGACTGCCGACGCGGTCAGGCCGGTTCGCAGCGGTCAAATGCGGAAATCAAAGGGATTTTGTTGATCTGGCCCGACAAGACTGGACCGGACTGACGCGATCCGTGCCAAGTTGACGCAGCACGGTGGTGGCATCGGTCAGGATCGTGACGGGTCGGGTCGCCATCATCCGGCAACCAGCAGAAAGGACAACAACCATGACACAATTCTACTGGGTCCGCCACGGCCCCACTCATGCCAAATCATTGGTCGGGTGGTCCGATTTGCCGGCAGATCTGTCGGATACCGCACAACTGTCGCGGCTGGCAGCGGAATTGCCCGGCGATGCACTGGTGATATCATCGGACCTGTCCCGCGCCGTCGCCACGGCTGATGCGATCCAGCAGGGCCGCACCCGCCTGCCGCACGACCCCGCGCTGCGCGAAATGCATTTCGGTGACTGGGAATTGCAGCAACTGGCCGATATCGCCGATCAAGCGTTGTTGCAGGCGTTCTGGGAAACGCCTGGCACCATCGCGGCGCCCGGCGGCGAAAGCTGGGATGCGGTGTCGTGGCGGGTGTCGGGGGCCACGGACCGTCTGGCAGCCGCGTACCCCGGCCGCGCCATCGTGGTGGTGGCGCATTTCGGGGCGATCCTGACGCAAGTGCAACGCGCCACCGGCGCCGAGGGCCGGGCCGTGTTCACCCAAAAGATCGACAATCTGTCGCTGACGGAATTGCACAGAAAGCCAGAGGGATGGAAATGGGTCCGGATCAATCAGGTTTTCTGACACTTTACCGGACGGGTGCCCTCTGGCACCCTGTTTTTGCCTGAGGTTTGGACAACAATCATGACGTATCAACTGCATCTTGGCAGTCGCCACTATTTTTCCTGGTCGCTGGCGATCTGGCTGATGGTCGAACGGTTCGGCCTGCAAACCCGGGTCCGCACTACGATCCACCGGCCGGACACCGAAGACGGCGTCGCCCGCCTGATCGCCCACCTTGCACCGGCGCGCACGCTGCCGACGCTGGTGACGCCAGACGGTGCGATCCTGTCCGACAGTCTGGCAATCGCCGAAGAACTGGCAACACGGCACCCGGGCGCCGGGCTATGGCCCGATGATCCGCTGGCGCGCGGCACCGCGCGGACACTGGCCGCCGAAATGCATTCCAGCTTTCGCGCGCTGCGCGGGGTCTGGCCGATGAACCTGCGGCAGGCGTTTCAGCCACAAAAACCGCCGCCAGAGGTGGCCACGGAACTGGACCGGCTGGAGGTGATCTGGACCCATGCCCGCCGCGTCACCGGGTCTGGCGGGCCGTGGCTGACCGGGGGATACAGCATCGCGGATGCGATCTTTGCGCCGATGGCGGGCCGGTTGGCCGGCTATGGCTTTGACACCCGGCCCACCACACGGGCCTATGTCGCAGCGCATCTGGCCGACCCGGCGTTCCGGCGCTGGCGCGCGATGGGGTTCGCGGGCGATCCGCCGATGCCATCCGTGTCTTTGCCGCTGCTCCCGCGCCCTTGGCCCGGCCCGGCGCCGCTGCCTGCGCGCGCAGTGGACGGCACCGCCGCCATCAACGCCGCCTGCCCCTATTCCGGCGATCCGGTCACCCATGTGCTGGAACTGGACGGGCGGCGGTGGGGGTTCTGCAACGCGTTCTGCCGCGACAAGACGGTGGCGGATGCGGCCGCATGGCCCGCGTTCACGGCGATGCTGGCGCAACATGGGATTTCGGCATGACAGACCAGCGCGACGAACAACTGCAGGAACGGTTGGCGCATCTGGAACGGCTGGCCGAAGATCTGTCCGAGGTCGTCGCCCGGCAGGCCGATGCGATCGATCTGCTGACGCGGCGCGTCGAGATGCTGCTGCGCCGCGAGGCCGAGCGTATCGAGGCGGAAACCGGCGGTCAGTTGACCCCCGGCGAACGCCCGCCGCATTGGTGACCCGCCGATCCTAGACGGATGGCGGGATATCCACGCGCGGCAACCAGGGCTTGATATCCAGCAACGGCGTGCCGTCGAACGCGTCCAGCGCATCGACCTGCAGCGCACCCGTCGCCATGTCCAGCGCCTGCACCCGCACCACTGCCAACCCGATCGGATTGGGGCGGCGCGGCGACCGCAGCGCAAAGGTGCCGCGCGGTGCGGGGGCGTGGCCCGGCGCCTGCACCAGCAGATCGCGTCGCCCCTGCCCCAGCCAATACAGCACGATCACCGCATCGCCCACGTCCAGCCCGGTCAGCGCCGTGCGATATTCCGGCGCCAGTCGCACCACGAACCGCCCGCCACGGTAGCGCGCCTCGGTCAGATTTTTCGGGCAATCACCGGGTTGCCATGGCGTTTCCAGCTGTCCGATAAAGGCAACCGTGGCATCCGTCCGGGTCGCCGGATCAAACGGCAGGCAGATTTCGCCAGGGCGCGGCGGGTCCGATGGCAAGCGCAATCTATAATTCCTCGATCATGACAACGCCCGGCAGGCTCTTGATGGCGCCCTTGATCTGCGGGGTGACGGGATAGTCCGCGCCGCAGTCGATTTCCACTTCGCCGGGCAGATCGGGGTGCATCAGGCACAACATGACCGGCCCGCGCGCCCGCCCCCGTTGCGCCCCCTGGGCCGCCGTCGCCGCATCCGCCAGCACGCGCGCGACCAGCGCGGCCGCGCCTTCGGTGTCCAGCCAGACCTTCAGGCCCGACGCACCGGCATCCGCCACCACATCCTCCAATGCCGTGACACCGCGCGCGACCGGGTCGAACTGGCCTTCGTTGAACCGCGCCTCCAGCGTCATCACGACCTGCAGGGTGCGTTCGAACACCTGACGGACCGCTTCGAAATCCTCGGGGAACAGCGCCATGCCCGACACCTGCCCCGTCGGGTCAGAGATGTTCATGCGGAAAAACCGCGTGCCACGCCCGGATTTGCGTTCCTGCAATCCCGACACGATGACGCCGACGCGCCCTACGGCGGCGCCGGCCTGTTCGGCCTTGACCTGTAATTCCGCAAGCGTCATCGCCTTTTTGCGCCGCAGCGCCGGCAGGTAATCGTCCAGCGGATGGCCCGACAGATAGAACCCGATGGCCTTGTGTTCTTCGGTCAGGCGGTCGGCAGCGGACCAGTCGGGCACGTTGATCAGGCGCGGTTCCGGCAGATCATCGCCGCCCGTGCCGAACAGCGACACCTGCGCGGATGCCTGAGCGTCACGCACCGCCGCCGACCATGTCACCAGCGCATCCAGACTGTCGAACACCCGGCGGCGGTTGGCGTCCAGCACATCGAACGCCCCCGCGCGGGCCAGCATTTCCAACGGCCGCTTGCCCACCCGTTTCAGATCGACCCGGCGCGCCAGATCGAATAGCGACACGAACGGCGCATCGCCCCGCGCCTCGACCAGCAGCCGCATCGCCTCGGGGCCGACATTCTTCAACGCACCCAGCGCATAGACCAGCCTGCCTTGGGATACCGCAAACGTCGCCTCGGCCCGGTTCACGCAGGGCGGCACGATGGTCAGGCCCATGCCGCGCCGGACCTCTTCGGCATAGACCGATAGCTTGTCAGTCAGGTGTATATCACAATTCATTACACCCGCCATGAATTCGACAGGGTGATTGGCTTTCAGCCAGCCGGTCTGATAGCTGACGACGGCATATGCAGCAGCGTGGGATTTGTTGAAACCGTAATTGGCGAATTTCTCCAGCAGGTCGAACACCTCGGCGGCCTTCTTCTGACCGACGCCATTCGCCATCGCGCCCGCCTCGAATTTCGGGCGTTCCTTGGCCATTTCAGCGGCGATCTTCTTGCCCATGGCGCGGCGCAGCAGGTCGGCGCCGCCAAGGCTATAGCCCGCCATGACCTGCGCGATCTGCATCACCTGTTCCTGATAGACGATGATGCCCTGCGTTTCCTCAAGGATATGGTCAATCGACGGGTGGATCGACACCCGCGGCTTCAGCCCGTTCTTGACATCGCAATAGGCCGGGATGTTTTCCATCGGGCCGGGCCGGTACAGCGCAACCAGCGCCACGATATCCTCGATGCAGGTCGGTTTCATCCGCCGAAGCGCATCCATCATGCCGCTGGATTCCACCTGAAACACCGCCACGGTGCGGGCGCGGGCGTAAAGGTCATAGGTTTTAGGATCGTCCAGCGGGATCGCGCCAATGTCGTCCACCGCGCCTGCGGGCGGTTGATACAGCTGCGTTCCATCCGCCGCCGTATGCAGATGGCGGCCCTGCGCGCGGATCAGGTCGATGGCATTCTGGATCACCGTCAGGGTTTTCAGACCCAGAAAGTCGAATTTGACCAGCCCCGCCGCCTCGACCCATTTCATGTTGAACTGCGTCGCGGGCATGTCGGACCGGGGGTCGCGGTACAGCGGCACCAATTCGTCCAGCGGCCGGTCGCCGATCACCACGCCCGCCGCATGGGTGGACGCATTGCGCAGCAGGCCTTCGACCTGCATGCCGTAATCCAGCAGGCGTTTGACCACTTCTTCGGACCGCGACGCCTCGCGCAACCGTTCCTCCTGCGCCAGTGCCTGTTCGATACTGACCGGTTTGACGCCCTCGATCGGGATCAGCTTGGACAGCCGGTCCACCTGACCATAGGGCATCTGCAACACACGGCCGACATCGCGCACGGCGGCCTTGGACAACAGCGCGCCAAAGGTGATGATCTGCGCCACCCGGTCGCGGCCATAGCGGGTCTGCACATAGGTGATGACCTTCTCGCGGCGGTCCATGCAGAAATCGATGTCGAAATCGGGCATGCTGACCCGCTCCGGGTTAAGGAACCGTTCAAACAGCAGCGCATAGCGCAGCGGGTCCAGATCGGTGATTGTCAGCGCATAGGCCACCAGACTGCCCGCGCCAGACCCGCGCCCCGGCCCCACCGGGATGCCCTGCCGCTTGGCCCATTGGATGAAATCGGCGACGATCAGGAAATAGCCGGGAAACCCCATCCCCTCGATCACGCCCAGTTCAAACTCCAGCCGCGCTTCGTAATCAGCCAAGCTGGCTGCATGCGGGATGACCCGCAGCCGCGCAGCCAGCCCGTCGCGGGCCTGACGGCGCAATTCTTCGATCTCATCCTCGGCAAATCGCGGCAGGATTGGCGCGCGTTTCGGCGACGCAAAGGCGCAGCGGCGGGCGATTTCGACAGTATTGGTCAGCGCCTCGGGCAGATCGGCGAACAGCGCCGCCATTTCTTCGGGCGATTTCAGGTAATGCTGTGGTGTCAGGCGGCGACGCGGGCCCTGCTGATCGACATAAGCGCCATCTGCGATGCACAACAGCGCATCATGCGCCTCGAACATGTCGGGCTTGGGGAAATGCACATCGTTCGTCGCCACCAGCGGCAGGCCCATGGCATAGGCCATCTCGACGAACCCGCGTTCGGTGGCGCGTTCCGCCTCCGGGATCGGGCCATCGCCGGGGTGGCGCTGCAATTCGACATACAGCCGGTCCGGGAAAATCGCTGCCAGCCGGGTCAGCAGCGCTTGCGCCCGCGCGTCCTGCCCCTGTTGTAACAGCCGCCCCACCGGCCCCGTGGCCCCGCCGGTCAAACAGATCAACCCGTCGGCTTGCGCCGCCAGATCCTCCAGACGCACCTGCGGCACCAGACCCGTGTGGCCCAGATACAGCACCGAATTCAGCTTCATCAGGTTCATATACCCGGACTCGGATTGCACCAGCAGCACGATATCGGCGGGTTGCACAGGCCGCGCACCCGCGTCCTGTGGCAGATACCCCAGCGATATCTGGCAGCCCACGATCGGCTGCACTCCCGCTGCCAGCGCGCCTTGCGAAAACTCCAGCGCGGCGAACAGGTTGTTGGTATCGGTGACCGCCACCGCCGGCATGCCCATTCCCGCAACCAGTCCGGGCAATTTCTTCAGCCGCACCGCGCCTTCCAGCAGCGAATGTTCGGTGTGGACGCGCAGGTGGATGAATCGGGGCTCATGCATGCGCAGACCATAGGCCGGCCCCTTGGCGGTGAAAACCCGGATCGCGCATCTGATTTGCATGACATGCCGTCGGAAAACGGCGGCCCGAACCTGATCAGGGAAATCAACCCTGCACCTGCCGCGATTCTGATCCACCTGCGCCCGAACGGCCGGCCACGCGCCGCGTCCCGCATATTTCCCTTGCCAACCCGGCAGATGCCCGCCTAGCCTTGCAACCGAGCACGGAACCGCGCGCCTTCTACCCCGCATCGAGGGCGCGCACCCAAAGGCCAGTGGCCGGCGGGCGTATCAGGTAAGGCGGCAGGCTGTTTTCATGAACATCGCCTTTCTTCTGAACGGAAGAAACGTAGCGCTGACCGGCATCGATGCCCGCACCACAACGCTTGACTGGCTGCGCGAAACCCAAGCCCTGACCGCCACCAAAGAGGGCTGCAACGAAGGCGATTGCGGCGCCTGCACCGTCTTGGTGACAGACGCCGACGGCACCCGAGCCGTCAACGCCTGCATCCTGTTCCTGCCGCAACTGCACGGTCGCGCGCTCCGCACCGTCGAAGGTATCGCAGGCCCCGATGGCACGCCGCACCCGGTGCAACAGGCGATGATCGATCATCACGGCAGCCAATGTGGCTTCTGCACGCCCGGCTTTATCGCCCAGATGGCCGCCAATCACCTGAACGGTGATACAGATCACGACACCGGCCTGTCGGGCAATCTGTGCCGTTGCACCGGCTATGCCCCGATCCTGCGTGCCGCCCGCGCCGCAGACTCCGCGCCGGTGCCGGACTGGATGAAAACCGATCCGGGGGTCTCTGGTTCAAAAATACCCCCGGCGGGTCCGGGGGGCGACGCCCCCCTGCCCGCGCACCGTCCGGACAACGCCGATGATCTGGCGCAGCTTTTTGCCGCCCACCCCGACGCCACGCTGGTGGCCGGCGCGACCGATGTCGGGCTGTGGGTCACGAAACAGAACCGTCCGCTGACCCGGATGATCTTTCTGAACGCGGTCCGCGACCTTCAGGATATCGTTGAAACCGAGACGGAAATCCGGATCGGCGCGGGCGTCACCATCGCGCGGCTGATCTCGCTGATGGACCGGCTGCACCCGTCCTTTGCCGCGATGTTGCGCCGCTACGGCAGCCCGCAGGTCCGCGCGGTGGCCACGATCGGCGGCAATATCGCCAACGGGTCGCCCATCGGCGACGCCCCCCCCGCGCTGATGGCACTGGAGGCCACGTTGCACCTGCGCCGTGGCAACGCCCGTCGCACGCTGTCGCTGGCGGATTTCTTCATCGACTATGGCCGTCAGGACCGCGCGCCGGGCGAATTTGTCGAGGCGGTCAGCATCCCGCGCCAGCCAGATCACCTGCGGGTCTGGAAAATCGCGAAACGCCATGACCAGGACATCTCGGCGGTCTGCGGTGCGTTCGATATCCAGATCGCGGGCGGCCAAGTCACGGCCGCGCGGATCGCCTTTGGCGGCATGGCCGGCATCCCCAAACGAGCCCGCGCGGTCGAGGCGGCGTTGATCGGGCAATCGTGGGACACCGCAACGCTAACCCGCGCCTGCGCCGCGTTTGCCGACGATTTCACCCCGCTGTCGGACATGCGCGCCTCTGCCGCCTATCGCCTGCAGGTCGCCGCCAATCTGTTGCGCCGGTATCATGCCGAAACCACGGGCGCCGCCACCGACATCCGGGGGATCACGGCATGAGCGTCGGCAAACCACTGCCGCATGACAGCGCCCCGCTGCATGTCACCGGGCAGGCGCGCTATGTCGATGACATCCCGCTGCCCGCCAACGCGTTGTACCTCGCTTTTGGCAAGGCGACCATCGCGCGGGGCCGCGCCACGTCTGTCGACCTTTCCGATGTGCGCGCCGCGCCGGGCGTGCTGACGGTGCTGATGCCCGCCGATCTGCCGGGTGATTGCGACACCTCGCCATCCGCCCATGACGAGCCGCTGTTGTCTGATCAGGTGCAGTTCAACGGTCAGCCGCTGTTTCTGGTGGTGGCCACAAGCCATCTGGCCGCGCGCCGCGCCGCCGTTCTGGCGCGGGTGACCTATGCCGAGGACACCCCGATCCTGACTATCGACGCGGCGCTGGCCGCCAATGCGCGGTTCGAAGACGGCCCACGCATCTGGTCGCGCGGCGACGTGACGGCGGCACTGGCCTCTGCTCCGCACCTGATCAATGGCCGGATCGAGATGGGCGGGCAGGAACATTTCTACCTTGAAGGTCAGGTATCGCTGGCCCTGCCCGGCGAGGGCGGCGAAATGCACATCATCGCCTCGACCCAGCACCCGACCGAGGTGCAGCACAAGGTGGCCCATGCGCTGGGCGTGCCGATGCACAAGGTGCGGGTGGAATGTCGCCGCATGGGGGGCGGGTTCGGCGGCAAGGAAAGCCAGGGCAACGCTCTGGCCATCGCCTGTGCCGTGGTTGCAGCGCAGACCGGGCGGCCGGTGAAAATGCGCTATGACCGCGACGACGACATGATCCTGACCGGCAAACGGCACGATTTCCGCATCGATTATCGCGCCGGTTTCGATGCCACGGGCCGGCTGAGTGCGGTAGACTTTACCCATTACACCCGCTGCGGCTGGAGCCAGGACCTGTCCCTGCCCGTTGCCGACCGCGCCATGCTGCACGCCGACAACGCCTATTTCTTGCCTGCTGTGCGGATCGAAAGCCACCGTTTGCGCACCAACATGGCGTCGGCGACCGCTTATCGCGGCTTTGGCGGGCCACAGGGTGTGCTGGGGATCGAACGCGTGATGGACCATATCGCGCAGGTGCTGGGGCTGGACCCGCTGGCGGTGCGGCGGGCGAACTACTACGACGGCAGCGCGATTTCCGGCCCGGGCACCGGGCAGCGTTACGGCGGATTGCATTCGCCCGCCGGCGCAACGCCACGCAATACGACACCGTATGGCCAAACCATCACCGGATTTGCCCTGCACGACATGACCGACGTCTTGGCGCAATCGGCGGACTACACCGCGCGGCGCGCCGCGATCCGGGATTGGAATGCCGGCCAGCCGATCCTGAAACGCGGCATTGCGCTGACCCCGGTGAAATTCGGGATTTCGTTTACCCTGACGCATCTCAATCAGGCGGGTGCGCTGGTGCATGTCTATCAGGACGGATCGATCCACCTGAACCATGGCGGCACCGAAATGGGTCAGGGCCTGAACCAGAAGGTGGCGCAGGTGGCCGCCGACGCGTTTGGCGTCGGCATGGATGCGGTACAGATCACCGCGACCGACACTGCAAAGGTGCCCAACTCATCCGCAACGGCGGCATCATCCGGGTCGGACCTGAACGGCATGGCGGTATTGGCGGCGTGTGACACCATCCGGGTGCGGATGGTTGATTGTCTGGCGACGTTGCACCAATGCGCGCCCGCACAGGTGCGGTTTGCCGATGGCCGGGTGCAGGCGGGGGCAACCGACCTGTCCTTTGCCGAGGCCGCGATGACCGTCTATCAGCAGCGGGTCAGCCTGTCGGCAACCGGGTTCTACCGCACGCCCGACCTGTCATGGGACCGGATCAGGGGTCAGGGACGCCCGTTCTATTATTTCGCCTATGGCGCGGCGGTGACCGAGGTGGTGATCGACACCCTGACCGGGGAAAACCGCATCCTGCGCGTTGATATCCTGCATGACACCGGCGCCAGCCTGAACCCCGCGCTGGATATCGGTCAGATCGAGGGCGGCTATGTGCAGGGCGCGGGCTGGCTGACGATGGAGGAACTGGTGTGGGACGCCGCAGGCCGCCTGCGCACCCATGCGCCGGCCACCTACAAGATCCCCGCAACATCCGATACGCCGCCGGTGTTCAACGTGACGCTGTGGGACCGCGCCAATCCGGAGGCGACCGTGCGCCGGTCCAAGGCGGTGGGGGAACCGCCGTTCATGCTGGGGATTTCCGCATTGATGGCGATTTCGGACGCGCTGGCGCAGGCGGCCCCCGGTGCCTATCCGGCGCTGGACGCCCCCGCGACGCCGGAACGCATCCTGATGACGCTGAACCGGATGCGGGCGCAATGAGCCTTGATCGCGCTGCCCTTGCCGCCGCCGTCGCAAGCCATGGCCGGGTGACGCGTGTGGTGGTGGCCGACGTGGCCGGGTCTGCCCCGCGTGAACCGGGGGCGGCGATGATCGTCTGGCACGGTGGTCAGTCGGGCACCATCGGCGGTGGAGCGCTGGAATTTGACGCGGCGGATCTGGCGCGCGGATCGGCACAACCGCAGGTGATGACCCGCGCGTTGGGGCCGGATCTGGGCCAATGCTGCGGCGGGCGTGTCACGCTGGTGCTGGAACCGTTTGATACGGCGCGGTTGGCAGCGGTGCCCGAAACCGGCGTTCATGCGCGCGCCATAATGCCGGGTCCGATGCCGCTGGCGGTGCAGCGCGTGCTGACGGATGCGCGCGGACAGGGCCTAGCGC
>JBBRCF010000065.1:0-18942 GCA_038205135.1 Rhodobacterales bacterium | reverse complement strand
GGGCGCTTTACCCCGCGCCCCTCCGATCTGGCAGAGGTCACACAGGGCCTTGAGGCGACCGAGCCTGACGGCCTGCCATCCCTGCTGACCTTGCGTGCCGTCACGACCCCACAGCCCGGCAAGCCCACGGCCCTGCTGATCACCGATGAGGATTGCCGGGTGGAGGATTTCGACCTGTCCGCCCTTGATATCCGGACCACGGCCACGCTGACCACCAGCCACTTGCGATCGCCCTTACCCGTGTCGGACCTTGTCCATGCGTTCGAGGCGGGTGCCTTGGCCGATGCCGCCTTGCGGATCGGCGCAGGCCCCGTCACCCTGCACGCAGCCGACCCCACAGCGCTGGCCAAATGGGCCGCCGCCAGCGGTGTCACGCAAATCGCCACGCCCACCATCACCACCGGCCCCTTGCGGGACTTTATGGATGACGCAGCCCCGTCGCTTGCCCATGCAGGCATCACCTTTTGCGAATGGCGCCGGGATTGGGATGCGGCCATCTGGCCCCATGCCACGGCTGGGTTCTTCAAGGTAAAGCAGAACATCCCGCGGATTCTGGAACAGGTGTTCCCCGCATGACGCCAGTAATCATCATCGGCGCAGGCATGGCCGGACTGGCCTGCGCGCGAAAGCTGGCTGATGCCGGGATAACACCCGTCGTCCTGGATAAAGGGCGCGGCATTGGCGGGCGCGTGGCCACGCGGCGCGTGGGTGATCTGCAATTTGATCACGGCGCACAGTTTGTGAACGCAAATGGAGCGGGCTTTGCCACCGTGCTAGCGGCGCTGCAAACGGCAGGCAGCGTGGCCAAGTGGGGCGATGGCACCGGGCGGCATCACAGCGTTGGCGTGCCGGGAATGTCGGCCCTGCCCAAGGCGCTTGGGATGGGGCAGGACATTCGCCTGAATACGCTGGTGGCACGTCTGGAACCAGAGGCAGACGGCTGGCGGCTGCATCTGCCTGAGACCACCCTGCGCGCCGCGCGCGTTGTTGTCACTGTGCCCGCCCCGCAAGTGTCAGGCTTGCTGGGTGCCGCTCATCCGCTGGTAGCGGCGCTTGGCGCGGTGCAAATCGCCCCGTGCCTGACGCTGATGGCTGCTCTTACCGCCTCCGCCCCTTTCATCACCCGCAAGGATGCCGATGACCCGCTGTCATGGATCGCCCAAGACAGCACCAAGCCGGGCCGCCCGCAAGGGCAGACGCTTTGGGTGGCACAGGCGGGAGAGACGTTCAGTCTGGCACATCTGGAGGATGATCCCACCACCCTGTCCGCCCGCATGCTGCCCCTGCTATGCGACAGACTGGGCGTATCCCTTGGCCAGGTTACCCATGCCACCGCGCACCGCTGGCGCTATGCAAGGGTGACCCAACCGCTGAGCCAGCCGTTCTTGCGCAGTGGTGATGCCAGCCTCTATCTGGGCGGCGACTGGTGCCTTGGCCCGCGCGTTGAAGCCGCTTGGGACAGCGGCACCGCCATTGCTGCCGATATGCTTTTGCAGGGTTTATGATGTGGAATGACCCCCGCATCACAAGGCTGATCACGCTGATCCGCGCTGCGCTGCGCCCGCCTGAAGGTGCTGCGCGCATCATCGTTGCGCTGGCCTTTGGTGCGCTGTGCCATGCGCTGTTTGCCGCAGGCGTGCTGGCGATGATTGTGGCGATGTTCTCTGGCCTGAGCGAAAGCCTTGGCACCGTGCCGTGGCCTTGGGCCACGTTGGCCAATGCCGCGCTGATTGTGCAGTTTCCGCTGGCGCATTCGCTGTTTCTGACCCCGCGCGGCGGGCGGTTACTGGCGCGCCTTGTCCCCGGCTCGCATGGCGCCACACTGGCAACCACCACCTATGCCATCATCGCATCGGCCCAACTGCTGGCACTGTTTGCGCTGTGGACACCATCAGGCATTGTCTGGTGGCGAGCCGAAGGCGCAGCCTTCTGGGCCATGACCGCCGCCTACGCCGCCAGTTGGCTAATCCTGCTGAAGGCCAGCTTTGACGCCGGGGCCGAAGTGCAATCGGGAGCGCTGGGCTGGATGTCGCTGCTGGCGCACATCCGTCCGGTGTTTCCCGACATGCCAACCCGGGGGCTGTTCCGCCTGATCCGCCAGCCGATCTATGTGGCCTTTGCGTTGACGCTGTGGACGCCTCCAGTCTGGACGCCAGACCAACTGGCGCTCGCCGTCTGCTTTTCCGCCTATTGCCTGCTGGCCCCCCGCCTGAAGGAACGCCGCTTTGCCGCGCGCTATGGTGCGCGGTTCGATCACTACCGCGCCACGGTGCCCTACGCCCTGCCCCGCCTGACCAACACCAAGACCAAGACCAACACCAAGACTAAGGATCAACCCGATGCGCAATGACCTGACGATCTATGACAAGGTGGCAGATCGCTGGTGGTCAGACGATATCCGCTGGGTACGCACGCTGAAGAATTTGGTGCCGGGGCGGCTGAAATGGTTCGACCGGCAGATTGACTGGCAGGGCAAAGCGGTGCTGGACCTTGGCTGCGCCGGAGGCTTCATGGCCGAGGCGATGGCGCTGCGCGGCGCACAGGTTACCGGAATCGACCCGGCGGTCGAGGCCATCGACGCCGCCCGTGCCCATGCCCGCGCGACAGGTTTGCGCATAGGCTATGATGTGGGCGTGGGCGAGGCTCTGCCCTATGACGATGCCAGTTTCGATGCCGTGGTCTGCGTCGATGTGCTGGAACATGTGGCCGACCTGAATAAGGTCTTGTCCGAAATCGCCCGCACGCTGCGCCCCGGTGGGATGTTCCTGTTCGACACCATCAACCGCAACCCGCTGGCCAGGCTTGCCACCATCACCATTGCCGAAGACATCCTGCGCCTGTTGCCGCGCGGCACGCATGACCCGGCGATGTTCATCAAGCCGCGCGAATTGAATGCCGCAATGACAGACGCGGGGTTGCTGCCGGGGGCGATCACTGGCCTTGGCCCGCGCGGGATGAATCGTCGGTTTGATCTGACCTTTGGCCCCCTGCCACTGACCGCCATCCTGTATATGGGAACTGCCCGCAAATCCCTGACCGAGGCCACGCCATGACCGACCTGCCCCGCGAGAACGTGCAATCCTACCACCGCCCGCCTGTGCTGGAGCCCTTGCCGCAGCGTATTATCCTGCGGCTGGGCGGCGTTCTGGTGGCAGATACCACCCGCGCCCTGCGCGTTTTGGAAACCCACCAAGCCCCCAGCTATTACCTGCCGCCCGCGGCTATTCGCGCCACTCTGCGCCCCGCTGTCGGCACCAGCCTGTGCGAAGGGAAAGGCGCGGCGCGATACTATGACCTCACCACAGGCGGCAAGACCGCCACGCGTGCGGCATGGGCCTATGACAAACCGACCGCCCGCTTTGCCGCCCTTTCGGGCTATGTCGCCTTCTATGCCGGGCTGATGGAGGAGGTCTGGGTTGGCGATCTGCGCGTCATCCCTCAGCCGGGCAGCTTTTACGGCGGCTGGGTTACGCCTAATCTGGACGGCCAGATCAAGGGTGCGCCGGGAACTCAGCATTGGTAGGTTGCGGCAAGGGCGGGGTATTGTGGCCTGCTGCCGGTTTTGTGGACAGCGGGTTATGCAAGCATAGCACGGGCTTCGAACTCCATGGGGCTGAGACAACACAGTTTCGAATGCCGTCCGCGAAGGCTGTAGAAGCGCTCGATGTAGTCGAAGACGTCGGAACGGGCTTTGTCGCGGGTGCGGTAGACTTTGCGGGACGTCCGTTCGGTCTTCAGCGAGGAGAAGAAGCTTTCCATCGCTGAGTTGTCCCTCACGTTGCCTGCCCGCCTCATCGAGCAGGTGATGCCGTTGTCGGCCAGAAGCCGTTGGAACTGTTCGCTTGTGTATTGCGATCCCTGGTCCGAGTGATGGAGCAGCGCATCGACCTTGCCGCGTCGCCACACGGCCATCATCAGTGCATCCCTGACCAGTGATGAATCCCGGTCGGCCTTCATGGACCAGCCGACGACGCGCCGGGAAAAGAGGTCCAGCACGACCGCGACATTCAGCCAGCCCTCTGCGGTCCAGATGTAGGTGAAATCGGCCAGCCACTTCTAGTTCGGCCGATCTGCCTGAATGGGCCCGTAGCGCAGATGTTCGACAATCCGCGCGTCGTGCAGATGCAGAACTTCATTCACGGTCGCACGGGTTAACGCGTATTCAACGCGGGCTCTGGCCAGGACTTCAGGGCGCGCAGGGTGGGCGTTTTCTTGGTCTGGTTTTCGGCAAGTGTGCGAAACATCCGGTCCAGAACAGCAACGGCGGCGGCCTGATTAGCGCCCTTGTTCAGCATCACGCATTCGGCCTGGGTCGCGTTAGCCGCATCTGTCATCTCGCTGCGGCTGGGCAGGCCATCTTGCACCAGCCCCTCCAGCACCTGCGTCGCCCAGATTGCGGGGATCTGTGCAGCCTCGCAGAGCTACAGGATTTCCTGCTGGATTTCCGCGACCCGCTCGAACCCGATTTCGACCGCCAGATCGCCGCGCGCGATCATCACGGCGAACGGCTGCCGCCCGGCCCCCTGCACGATGATGTCGGGCAGATTGCGCACTGCCGTTGGGGTTTCGATCTTGGCGATCAGACCGAGGGCCTGCCAATCGGGCCGCCGTGCCGCCAGTTCCGCCTGAAAATCCTCGACCTGCGCTGCCGTTTCGACGAAGGACATACCCACAAGGTCCGCATTCAGCGCCACGAAATCGAGGTCATGGCGGTCTTTTTCCGTCAGCGGATCGAGGCCGAGATCGACCCCCGGAAAGTTGAGTCCGCGCTCCGGGGTCAGCTTGATCCCCTTCAGCCGCCCCGAGGTGATCGCGATCAGCACGCCTTCGGCGGTTCGCGTGGTGATGCTGCTGCTCAACTTGCCGTCGTCCAATGACACCAGATCGCCAACCGACAGCCGATTGATCACGCCTGCGGGCGCGCAGGTGGCCTGAAACGGGTCTGATCGGTCGGGGTCCAGCCGATGTGCCAGCCATAGCGTATCGCCGATATTCATCTGGTTGGTCTTGGCCGGGGTGATGACTTCCAGAGTGCGCACCTTGGGGCCCGCAATGTCCATCAGGATTCTCAGAGGCCGCACCGAACCAGCCGCTTTGGCGTTGGCGATCATCCGCGCCCACTCGGCGGCGTCGCCATGGCCGCAATTGATGCGGACCACATCGGCCCCCGCGCCCGCCAGACCCGCAATGAGGTTCCGATCATCCGCCGCATCGGTGCCCAGCGTCACCATGATGCGCCCGGCGCGGCCGGATCGCGGCGGTCCGAACAACTCGTCCGTATTGCTGATCAGCTGCCGCTCACCCCGCCGGAACGCCCGGTCGGACAGTGGGTGGGCCAACCTCTTCTCCGACTGGGGAGACAATCCTGACAACGTGGCAATCACCGCATCCAGCGTCGCCATCACATGGCCTTCGGATCGGCCCAGCGTGGACATTCCGCGCACCATCAGTTTTCGCTGCATCCCGCGCAGATCCTGCCGTCGCAACGCAAGATAATGCGCCAGGTTCAGCGCACTCGCAGCAAAGCCCGGCCGCTCGATCCGCTGGCGAAACCCGGCATAGACCGTTTGCGCCGCGGCTACCGAGGTCCTGAGCGCCCGAAGATCGGTCAGAAGGACATCAGAAGTTTCGATTCAGTCTTTCCCATTAGACCCGGTGCGCGTTTACGACGCCCTATGCGGTCCCGCAGGGTCATCATGGGAAAGATCGAGCCGTCCAGTCGGGACTGCTTTGCCTCTGTCAGACATAGCCATTTGACCGAATGATCAGCACCTGCAACAACGCCAGAATTATGGCGAGGGGTGGTATCGCTGCCGTGCCGATCCCGATCACCTCGTCATCGTCGCGAAGGCCTGTATCGCGCAACGTGCAGGTCCAGCCTCCGCCGACCGCAACCATGCCTTCGATCGCCATACTCCAACCCGGCAGAGTCTGCCCGATCAGGTCCATTGCCTTGTCCAATGACGTCACGACGTCCGACCCAAACACGGCCAAGACTTCGGTCGGGGGCCAAGCCATGACCAACCCGTTCAGGGCAATTCGGCGAGTTCGTCCGCTGTCGCAGCTTCGAGCCGTGCCTGCAGATCGGCGAGTTGGTTTGCTTTCACGGGCTGTCCCTTGCACTTGCCGCCAACCCGGGTTCTCGATGTCCCGAAAGATCGACGCACTTTAGACCAGCATCCCGCAGATCGCCCGGCGTGGTGTTGAGGCAGGTTGGTGTCGATGCCCCTTGTCTAGGCGCTGTCGGTCCAGCGACAGGACTTGCTGACCCACATCAAGACGCCGAACAGATCTTTGCTGCAATCTGCACCGACGCGTCCGGATCGCGGGTCAGAAGGCCGGGAGTGAAAGCGAGACCGGCTTTGGCGCCGCTTCCGGCGAAGTGCTGCTTGTCCAAACGCTCAGTGAATAGGGATGGGTGTTCGAATTGAAACCAAACTCGCAGAGCCGACGCAATCTGCTGCGAACGGGCAGCGTCATTGTCGGAGCGGCCGTGCTTGGGTTTGGCGGGGTCATGCGGGCCATCAGTCCTGGTGTGCCAGAGTTACTGCTGGACGCGGCAGGTCGCCCGATCGCCGGGAGCCTGTCAGAAAAGGTCTTTGTCGAGATCAATGGCACCCGGCAAGGCATGATCATCCAAAGCACGGATGTTACTCACCCCGTCCTTCTGTTCCTGCATGGCGGCCCCGGTATGCCAGAGTTCTTCCTGAACACCACGCATCCCTCAGGTCTGGAGCAGGATTTTACCGTCGTCTGGTGGGATCAGCGTGGTGCGGGCCTGTCCTATGATCCGGACATTCCACCGGACAGCCTGACCGTAGCGCAGATGATCGCAGATACCGTTGCGGTCACGCAGTATCTGCTGCAGCGGTTCGGTCAGGAGAAGGTCTATCTGCTGGGACATTCCTGGGGCAGTTTTCTGGGGCTTCAGGTCGCAAGGGCGGCACCAGAGCTGTTTCACGCCTACATCGGCATGGGTCAGGTGTCGTATCAGTTGCGCTCGGAAGTCGCGGCACATCGGATCATGACTGAACAGTATCGAGCCCGCGGCGACAGCGCGATGGTGCGAAAGCTGCAGGCGGCCCCGGTCAGCATGACGCAAGGCCCCTCAACGGCCTACCTGCGGTTGCGGGATGATGCGATGCACGGGCTGGGGGTCGGGACCACGCGGGACATGGCGACGGTCATCAGCGGGGTTTTCGTGCCGGTCTGGCAATGCCGCGCCTATACCTTGCGCGAAAAGATCAGGATCTGGCAGGGCATGCGATGGTCCCGAAAACTTCTCTGGCAGGATTTCATCACAACCGACCTGTCAACCCGGGTTCGCGAGCTTGCGGTCCCGATGTACTTCTTTACGGGCCGCTACGATCTGACGGCGAACCATGACCTTGCGGCTGCGTTCTTCGACCAGATCAGCGCGCCAGTGAAGGGCTTCTACACATTCGAAAACTCTGCCCACAGCCCGCTGTTCGAAGAACCGGGGCGCGCGCGCGACGTCTTGCGAAACGACGTTCTGACAGGAAAGGCCAGTCTTGCTGACGCAAGGCCCGAGCATTGAGACTCTTGACCGCTCGGCCATCTGCATTGGTCGCGTAAAACAGCCCTTGCCTAATGTGCATCAGCGACAGGCGCTGAGCACAGCGTCAGGGTCCGCCCAAACCATGCAAGGAATTTCGCCATGCTGCGCCCGCTGTTTCTGACCGGCCTATTGCTGGCCGCACCTGCATTTGCCGACACAACGGTCCTGACCATCGCGCAGGACCGCTACGAGGCAGGAAGCACCCTGCGGTTCGACGGGCCGGAGGTCGCCGATCTGTTCCTGGCGGGCAACCGCGTGGTTGTAGCCGCCCCGGTTGGTGGCTCGGCACATGTGGCCGGACGACGGGTCACGGTAGACGGGGCGGTGGCGGGCGATCTGTTCGCTGTGGGCTATAATGTGACAGTCACTGGCGCGGTGGGCGGCGATGCCTCGGTCAGCGGCTACGAGATCACGCTGGGCGACGTGACCGGCAACCTACGCGCGGCTGGGGCCGAGGTTCTGGTCGGCTCGGTTGGCGGCTATGCGCTGATCACCGCGTCGGAGGTGATTTTGCAAGGCACGGTTGCGGGCGATGCGGTTCTGGTGGCGGACGAGATCGACTTCGGGCCGGGCGCATCGGTAGCGGGGGCATTGACGATCTATGCGGAAGACCCGGAAAGCATCACTGTGCCGGAAAGCGTCGCCCCGGCGGCTAGGGTCAACATTGAAACGCGCAGCAGTTTTGAAGACAGAGATTGGGAGCATCGGATGCCAGTCCGGGTGTCGTTCTGGGGCGTGGCGTCGGGATTTTTGATTGGGGTGCTCATCTCTGGCCTGATCGCGGCGCTGATCATCGCGATCGCACCCAAGGCGGTGCAGGACTGGCGCACGCTGGCACTGGCGCATCCGGGACGGGCGATCTGGTCGGGGTTTCTGGTGACTTCGGCGCTGGCGGGATCGGGGTTCGTGCTGATACTGACGATCGTCGGCGTGTTCCTGCTGCCGGTCATGCTGACGATCACGGCGTTTGTGATCTTTGCAGGTTATGCGCTGGGGTCGTATGTGCTGGGCGTCGGGCTTTGGCTGGCGAGTGGCAGGCAAATGCCGGAGGGCGTGCCGGGCAAGTTCGGCCTGGCCTGCCTTGGCGCGCTGGTTGCGGGGTTGGCCTGGCTGATCCCGGTGGCTGGCTGGTTCTTTGTGCTGGGCCTGACGATGCTTGGCATCGGCACGCTAGCGGCCTTTGTCTTGCCGGGGAACCTACTGCTGCGCCGTGCGGCGGTGACCCCGTGACGGTCAATCGCCGACTAATGATTGGAGGTGCGGCAGCATTCGGCCTTGCGGGCGCGGGCTGGTTCGGGTGGCGGCAAATGGGGACGGCGTCCGACATGGCCGCCTACGCTGCCACGCTGCGACAGGATCTGCCCGCAACGCCTGGCGCGCGCGATCTGATCCGCTATGCCACGCTCGCCGCCAACAGTCACAACACCCAAGCCTGGCGATTTCGCGAAAGCCCGGCGGGCATCGACATCCTGCCCGACCCGACACGGGCCACGCCGGTCGTGGACCCTGACGATCATCACCTCTTCATCAGCCTCGGAGGCGCTGCGGAGAACCTCACGTTGGCGATGGCGGCCCGCGATAAGGGCGGCGAGGTGGCGTTCTACCCGACCGCAGGCACCCTGAGTCTGCCCTACGGCACCACGACCGCCACCGATACCGCCCTGTTCGACGCGATCCCCGCCCGGCAATCCACCCGGTCCGACTACGATGGCACCCCCGTCAGCCCCGCCGATCTTGGCCTTCTTGCCGCTGCGGCGACCATGGCAGGCGTTGATCTCGTTCTGATCACCGACCCTGACCAGATCACCCGCCTCGGCGATCTGGTCGCCGCCGCCAACACCGCCCAGATCGCCGACCTGGCCTTTGTGGCGGAACTGAAACACTGGCTCCGCTTCAGCCCGCGCGCCGCGATGACCACCGGCGACGGGCTCTACAGCGCTGCCAGCGGTAGCCCCGCCCTGCCAGAATGGCTCGGCCCACGCCTGTTCGACGCCGTGTTCACTGCCAAATCCGAGAACGAGAAGGTTGCCCGCCAGATCGCGTCGTCCTCCGGGATCGCGGTGTTCGCCGGGGCCGCTGCCGACCCGGAGCATTGGGTGCAGGTCGGTCGCGCCAGCCAGCGCTTTGCCCTGCAGGCCACGGCGATGGGGCTGAAATGCGCTTACCTGAACCAGCCTGTCGAGGTCGCAGACTTTCGCGCCGACCTTGCAACCCTTGTCGGCCTGCCCGGTCGCAGACCCGACCTGCTGATGCGGTTCGGGCGGGGTCCTGCGATGCCCTATTCCGCCCGAAGACCGGTCGAAGCCGTGATGGCATGACCCGGCGTGGCTGGACGCTGGCTGTCGCCGCAGCGATTGCGTCCGGTGCCGGTCTGGTCTGGTGGCAATTTCGCGCGGACATCACCACCGCACGCCTCAGGGTCAGCAACGGCAGCACCGTGATCGAAACGCCCTGCGGAACCATCGAGTATCAAGAGGCGGGCACCGGCGTGCCACTGCTGGCCGTTCACGGCAGCGGCGGCGGTTTCGATCAGGGCATGGCTTTTGCGGCCCCGTTGGCGACCAGGGGCGTCCGCGTCATAGCGATGTCCCGCTTCGGTTACCTGCGCACACCGATGCCCGCCGATGCCTCGGCAGAGGCGCAGGCCGATGCGTTTGTCTGTCTGCTCGACGCGCTGGATATTGAGCACGCAGCGGTGATGGGCGGCTCGGCAGGGGCGCTGTCTGCGCTGCAGATGGCGATCCGGCATCCGGACCGGGTTTCTGCTCTGGTCCTTCTGGTGCCGCTGGCGTGGAAGCCGCCGACCGAGGCGAACTCGGCTGAACCGATGGCGCCGTGGATTGAGGCTGCAATGATGTCGGTGATCGGGTCCGACTTTCTGTTCTGGTCCGCGCAGCATCTGGCGCGGGGGCAACTGATCGGCACGGTGCTCGCCACTCCGCCGGAATTGCTCGAGACGGCAAGCCCTGCAGAGCAAGCGCGTATCAATGCGATGGTGGACAACATCCTGCCGGTCTCGGCCCGGGCGGCGGGCCTGCGCGGTGACACAGCGGCAAGCAAGTCCATGACCGAGGCTGCGCTGGATCGGGTCACCGCCCCGACTCTGATCATCAGCGCGCGAGATGACCGCTATGGCACCTATGCAGGGGCCGAATACACCGCCAGCCAGATTGCAGGCGCGCGGTTCATCGGCTTCGACACCGGCGGGCACACTTGGGTCGGTCACAATGACGAGGTGATGGCCGCGATCCTTGACCTTCTGATCCCGCCAGTTGCGGCATCCGGGCCATGATCCGTGAGTGGCTTCACCGACACCCGCTGACCGGCTTTCTCCTGCTGGTCTTCGGCATCAGCTGGGGCGGGATCGCGATCATCATGGCGGCCCGTGGCTTCGATCTGTCGCCGCTGCAACCTGTCGAAGGCGGGCTCATGTTCCTGATGATGCTGCTTGGGCCGAGCCTCGGCGGCATTGCCTGCA
This sequence comes from Rhodobacterales bacterium, assembly GCA_038205135.1. Lineage (GTDB taxonomy): Bacteria > Pseudomonadota > Alphaproteobacteria > Rhodobacterales > Rhodobacteraceae > UBA9554. The sequence continues at coordinate 7,885 of JBBRCF010000065.1, read as the reverse complement.
TCGGCTTGCTGGACGGTCGCGCCGGATTGCGGGCAACCTGGCAATCCGCCCGGCACTGGCGCGTGGTGCCGGGCTGGTGGGCCGTGGCCGTTCTGACCATCCCGGTCACCCTGCTGGCGCTCTTGCTGCCGCTCGCGGCCATTGCGGGGCCGGCTTTTACGCCAGGTCATCAGTGGGCGCTGCTGTTTGTCGGGCTTCTGGCCGGAAGTTTCGAGGAAATCGGCTGGACAGGCTATGCCACGCCGCGCCTGCTGGCCCGCTACAGCGCCCTTCGCGCCGGGCTGATCCTCGGCCTGGTCTGGGCTTTCTGGCATCTACTCGTCGATTTCCGCTACAACGCCGGGTCGATGGGTCCGCTTTGGCCGGTGGAATTCGCCGTGGTCTATCTGGCCACGCTGACGCCCTACCGGATGCTGATGACCTGTGTCTTTGCCCCCACACAAAACCTTCTATTGGCCATCCTGATGCACGCCAGCTTCACCGGCTGGCTGATGGTTCTGTTCCCCGCGACCGAGGGGCTGCAAAGCTTGGCGTGGCAGGCAGGCTTTGCCGTGATCCTTTGGCTTCTGGTCGCAGCCGTTCTTCGCGGCGCGGCGGGCGCGCGCCCCAACGTAACTGAACCAAATCAAGTGTGAATTGTTCATGATCCCCGCGCAAACCATCGCAGCTTCCGACAGCTATGTGATCTCTCGGGACGGGACCAGCATTGCCTACCTCATGGTTGGCGACGGGCCAGCGGTCATTGTCATCCCCGGCGTCCTTTCGATGGCGGCCGACTACACCTCCTTTGCGCGTGCGCTGGGGGAGCACTTCACGGTTCATACCATCGAACGACGCGGACGCGGCAAGAGCGGCCCGCAGGGCGATGATTACAGCATCAACAAGGAATGTGAAGATGTCCTTGCCCTGCAAGCCGAAACCGGGGCATCGCTTCTCGTCGGTCACAGCTACGGCGGACTGGTCGCCCTGGAAGTGGCGCGCGACACCGCGGCTTTCCGAAAAATCGCCGTCTACGAACCCGGCGTGTCGATTGACGGGTCGATGCCAATCGCCTGGATGCCGGGCTACGAGAAGGCCCTCTCCGGGAACAGGACCGTCGACGCCTTCGTCGCCTTCACGCTGGCCGTAGCTCCGCCGCGCATTGGCAGGATCCCTCGCTGGGTGATGAAACTGTCCGTGCTTGCGCTTGTCCGCTTTTCCGGAATGTACCGGCAGATGCTGACCCTGCTCGCCCAGAACCTGCGCGAGTGGCAGGAAATCGCGCGGCTCGACACCACGTGCGAGAATTACCGGGAGATCGCCGCCGACGTCCTGCTCATGTCCGGAGCGAAAAGCGACAGCCTTGCCGTCAGTCTGGCAAACGCACGGCTTGCAGCAATTCTCCCGCGATCCGCGACGAAAGAATTTCCGGGCCTTGACCATTTCGGAATTGAAAGGACAGCGCCACGCGACGTTGCCAAGACAGTCAGCGACTGGTTTCTGAAGGAGTGACTTCGGCGAGCGATTGCGGCGGGGTGCTGCTGTCGCTGTGGGCTTGTGGGCGCGCGACTGCTCGCCCCCTCATGGCACGCCGACATCCTCGTTTTCTTGACCCCAAGGTCGCAGGCCCGGCAGCCCCATGCGACGAGCAATGGGTCCTGCCGCAAAGACAAGCGGCACCAAGGCGACGACGACGACCACCGAAAGCGCGACGGCGGGATGCAGCGTTTCGTCCGCACCCTGTATATGCAGGAGGTTGTTCAGCATGTTGTTCAGGAAGTGGGCGATCATCGGGGCGTAGAGGCTGCCGGTGCGCCAGAACAGATAGCCAAACACAAGGCCCGCAATGAAGGCACCCGACAGCAACACACCCGCTTGGGCGAACGCACTTGCCGCAGAGGCATCGCCGCTGATGTAAGCCTTTACGGGCCAGACCAGGTGCCAACTCGAGAACAGGACCGCCTGCAGCACGTTCGCCTTGGCAAACCGCATGCGCTGCAGGAAATGCGGCAGCATGATGCCGCGAAACAGCCCCTCTTCCATAAGGACGTTGATGACGTTGCCGATGATCAGGAACAGGACAAAGGCCACGCCGCCGGTAATGCCGGTCCTGGTATCCACGGCCCGCAGGATCAGCGACTCGCCCGGCCCAAGCGTCAGGACCTGAACGACCGCGCCGATGGCAAAGGCTGTCAGGGTCAGGCCTGCCCCGATGACAAGGGCCGCCCGAAGGTGGCGGGCATGCAGCCCGATGGCGGACAGATGCTTGCCAACCCAAAGGGTGTATCCGACGACAAGCGCTAACCCGAGCGATTTGGAGAGGATGATCTCGCCCAGACGTTCATCCAGACGCAGGACAAAAATGTCGGTAATTCGAAGGCAAAGCGCTACGGCAAGAAGGATCAGTGGCGCTGCGATGGGCCAGTGCGAGGGGATGTTCCACCGGTCTTTGTGCCGCGCGGTGTCTTCGTCGGCTTTGTTCATTCGACTTTGCCAGTCTAACGCTAGCGCGCAAAGAGATTGTCGCCCGGGATCGGACCGGTTCAGATTAGCGCTGCCGGGTCTTCCTCTAGCTGCCCGATGTTAGTGCCGCCGCGATTGGCGGTGCTATCAGGGCAGTGCTGCAGTTTGCCAGACACAGATTGCGGTGTTCTGCGCGCGACCTCGGCGTTTTGGGCACAGATGCTCTCGAGGGGCGGGCGCGTTTTCCGGTCAGGGGAAATCCGACATGTCGCCGCCGTTCACGATCGAGGAATTCCTGCAGGTTTTTCATGACTACAACCTTGCGATCTGGCCCGCGCAGGTCTTTGCCTATGCGCTTGGACTGCTGGCGCTGGTTGCGGCGTTCAGCCGCCGGGCCGGCGCCACGAGGCTCGCATTTGCAGCGCTCGCGGTTCTGTGGGCGTTCGTCGGTATCGGCTATCATCTGATGTTCTTTGCCCGCATCAATCCGCTGGCCCCGGTCTTTGCGGGCTTCTTCGTCCTTCAGGCCATCCTGTTTGTCTTGGCCGCCATCTGGCCCGGCGACCTGCGCCTGGCGGCGGCACCGACGCTGCGATGGGTCCTGGGGATGGCAGCCATCATCTACGCAATGGCCATCTATCCGGTCTTGGGAATCTGGGCAGGACATGGCGGCATGGCCGGGCCGATGTTCGGTGTCGCACCCTGCCCGACGACGATCTTCACGCTTGGCACTCTGATGATGACCCGTGGTAAATCAGTCGTCTGGCTGTCGGTCATCCCGGTCCTGTGGTCTCTGGTCGGACTGGCCGCCGCGTTACAATTGGGCATCCCCGAGGACCTCGGATTGCCCGTAGCCGGAGCGGTTCTGATCGCGGTGCTGGCGGCCACGGCGGTGCAGGCGAGATCGGCGCGAGATTTGGCCCCATGACCACACCTGAACGGCCTGCTGCGATCTGGATGTTCTTTGCGCTGACCTTTGGCTGGACTTGGGGCCTTTGGGCCGTTGTCCTGTTGATCGGCGACGATACTTCCAGATGGAGCAGCGCGCTGTTTCTGATCTCGGCCTTCGGCCCGGGCATCGCGGCCGCTGCAACGGTCTTGGCATTTGAGGGGCGGACCGGGCTTCACGGCTGGCTCGGGCGGTGTCTGACATGGCGGCTCGGCTGGAGGTGGTATGCACTAGCCCTGTTGGCACCGCCGTTTCTGATGCTGGTGGCCCTCGGCATCCATGTCGCTCCGGGCGGGATCATCCCAGACTCAACAGTTCAGGGATCAGCCCTGATCGTTGTCGCGAAATTTGCGTTGGTCATCGTTCTTGGTGGCCCGCTGGGCGAAGAGTTCGGCTGGCGTGGCTTTGCGCTGCCTGCGCTGACCATCCGCCTCGGCTGGCGCTGGGCGGCGATCGGGATCGGTGTGGTTTGGGGCATTTGGCACCTGCCGCTGTTCTGGATGCCAGGCACCGCGCAGAGTGACCTTCCGATGGGGCTGTTTCTGGCCAGTACGGTCGCGCTGTCTGTCCTTTTTGCCCGGCTGTCGGTGAACACCGGATTCAGCGTTTTGCCTGCAATCCTGCTGCACGGGTCTATCAACTGGTCCTCGATGGTGGTCCCGGTGATGCCGAACGGTGGAGACGGGCGACCCTATACGATCGTGATGATCCTTCTGATCCTGGTGGCGGCAGTCATGATCGTGAAACCCGGACCGCACCCCCCGGAACGGAGTGTCCCGTAATGATGCTGGTCTATGTCCTGCAAACAGCCATCCCGCTGTTCCTGACCCTCTGGCTCGCGATCCTGCCGCCGCGCAACCTCGCTGGATTCTGGATGCTCGCGCTTGCCGCTGCCTTGATGACCTTGGCTGCGGCAAGGATGGGCATCTGGGTGTTTCCGCCATGGTGGGTGCACTATCTTCTGGCGCTCCTTCTCGTGGCTGCGGTGGTCTGGCGGCTGATTTCGGCACCGCAACGGCCACCACTGCCGTCCGGCGTACTCGGCTGGCTGGCGCTGGCCATTATTGCCGGGATTGCCGGCACCGCTGGGCTGCAGTCGGGCGCGGCGATAATGGCGAGCCGCATGCCAAATGGGCCGTCGATTGACCTCGCCTGGCCCTTGGGGCTGGGGACCTTCCTTGTCGTCAACGGTGGTGCGTCGGCGTCGATCAATGCCCATGCAGCACTTCTGGACCCCGTCCAGCCGCTGTACGCAGGTTTTGGCGGATCAGGCTATGGTGTCGATCTGATCGCGGTGAACGGCTGGGGTCTGCGTGCCAGCGGCATCATGCCCGAGGATCCTTCCGGCTACCTGATCTTCGGCACGCCGGTTCTTGCCCCCTGCGCTGGCCGGGTCGTTCTGGCCGAGGGTGGCCGCCCCGACATGCCCGTGCCACAGGTGGACGATGGGTATCCGGCGGGCAACCACGTGCTGTTGCGTTGCAGTGACCATGACATCCTGCTGGCGCATTTCCGGCAGAGAACGCTGCAGGTGGCGGTAGGAGACAGCCTCGCCATCGGACAACAGATCGCCGAAGTCGGCAATTCCGGTGAAAGCAGCGAGCCGCACCTGCACATTCATGCACAGTTGCCGGGCACGCCTGATGCCCCCTTCGGCGGCAGCCCGGTTCCTGTACGTTTTGACGGGCGGTTCCTGGTGCGGGGCGATCTTGTTCAGGAGGGGGCGCGAGGCCCATGACGGTGCCAGACGCTGCGAGAATTCCGTGCCAAAAGCTTGGACTTGCCGCCGCGGGGGTATTCTTCCTGCTGGTTCTCGCGTTTTCAGTGCCCTTCTATCTGATCGGTATGACCGGCTGGCGCCTGCCGGGGCTGCCGATGCTGCCGCTCAGTGCGTTGATGGGCTTCGTGCCGATGACTGCCGCAATGGTTCTTGTCGCTCGGTCTGGCCGAGGCTCGGCAGTGGGCTGGGTATTGGCGCGGCTGTTCGACCCGATCAGGTGGAAAGGGGCCATGTGGCTGGTGGTGGCCGTCATTTTCATGCCGGTGGTCTGTCTGATCGAATATGGCATGCTGGCGCAAAGGGGCGAAGGCCTGCCTGCGATCAGCTTTGACGCGATCAACACCCTGTTCCTGTTCGCCGCCTTTTTCATCGGCGCGATTGGGGAGGAGTTGGGTTGGCAAGGCTACGCTTACCCGGCGCTCCGCCGCAGTTACACGGCGATGGGGGCTGCACTGATCATCGGGGTCGTCTGGGCAGCTTGGCATGTCCTTCCCTTTGCACAACTTGGGCGTGGGGTCGGATGGATCCTATGGCACAGCCTCAGCGCGGTCGCTCTGCGCATCATCATTGTCTGGCTTTACGAAAATGCGGGGCGTCGTGTGCTGATCGCCGTGATCTTTCACGCGATGATCAACCTGAGCTGGGCCGTCTTTCCCGAACAGGGATCGCACTACGACCCCTTCGTCACCCTGATAATCCTGGCCCCCCTTGCGGCCGCCATAGCACTTCTATGGAAATGGGGCCAACTTCATCGGGTTGTCGCACCGTGACCCGCAACTGCGATCGCAGCAGAGGCACATGCCCCGTCCCAGGCTTGCCAGCTGCCTGAGGCCGCTCAGGCAGCCAAGAAGACAAGATCGTCAACCGGCAACCGGAACGTGGAGATGTCGACTTTGGGTAAGGGTTTTCAGCGGCCGGCTTCGCCGCAAAAGCGGTCGATGAGCGTGTCGAGCGCCTTCCAGTCAGTGTATTCCTTGTCCGCGTCCAGATCGGCGTCAGGGTCCTTGGCGGCGATGATGCGGCGCATGATGAACCGGCGAAAGAAGTCATATTTCGATGGCATGTAGGCTCCCGCGACCTGTTCCACCTGTCCGGGCGTCCAACCCGTCGCCGCCTTGAGGTCTTGCAGGATGTGCTCGACGGCTTTCCAGTCTTCGGCGTCATGTCCGGCGGCCGCGAGAGATACCGAAAGCATCAGCGCGGGCTTTTCATGCAGGCGTTTGGCGTGGCTGGCCGCGAAATCGGAGAGGGCCCGCTGGAAATGCCCCATATGGATCGACGCGGCCAGAATCACGCGATCAAAGCGATTAAAGTCGATGTCGTCCGCATCTGCTAGCGGAAGAAGCTCCACCGCATGACCATGATCGGCGATCCGGTCGGCGACACGCCGGGCGATCTTTCGTGTCTGCCCTTCGCCTGTGGCATAGGCAATCAATACGGTCATCGTTTTCTCCATTGAATCCTGATCACGTCCGCGGGTCACCGAACGTTTCAGTCTTCTTCGACCGAACAGCGATACCGCCCTGCGCTTGAAGTGAAACACCATGTTCCGGCAAAGGCACTGATGCAGGGCAAGTCGAGCCGCAATCGGTGCGGATTCTCCTCCTTTTTTGGTAGGTTCATTGAGTCCCTACTGTTTCAGGAAGAGGAAAATCTGCCTTGCAGGCTGCGTCGCAAGGCCACGTGACAGAGTTGGGCCTGCGTCAATCGCGACAGTCAATTTGACGCCTGTTGCTGAACGCTGTGTTGATCCGTTTGGCGCGCTCGGCTGCGGGTTTGGCTACTAACGTGTTGGAATCCTGCGCGGTTTGGTCGATTTTGTTGACCTATTGTTGACCTGGGATTTGGACACGAAAAGGCCCCGCTGTGAGGCGGGGCGTAGTGCATTGTAATCATTTAGAATTTTGGTTGCGGGGACAGGATTTGAACCTGTGACCTTCAGGTTATGAGCCTGACGAGCTACCGGGCTGCTCCACCCCGCGACACTTATGATGCGCTCTTGGCCAATGTGCCATCAAACGCAGTCGGTTGATCCGTCGGCGGCAAACAGGGTCTGCAAAGGCGGATCTTGTTTCCCCTAAGGGAAGGTTTCGTTTCGAGAGATACGTTTGTTTCTTACTAGGTTTGGCGGTGACCTACTCTCCCACGTCTTAAGACGCAGTACCATCGGCGCAACGGCACTTAACGGCCGGGTTCGGAATGGAGCCGGGTGTTTTGCTCGTGCTATGACCACCAAACCAAGAAAGAAACAAACCATCAGCCACGATGCGCGGTGAAGCGCACCATTTCTACCCATCTTAACACACTATGGTGTTGGTGATGCTGTTTGTCCGGATCGAACAGGTTACCCTGTCTTTCACTGGATCAAATCAAGCCTATCGAACAATTAGTACCAGTCAACTGAACGCATTACTGCGATTACATCTCTGGCCTATCGACGAGGTGGTCTACCTCGGTTCTCAGGGAGATCTTGTTTTGAAGGGGGCTTCCCGCTTAGATGCCTTCAGCGGTTATCCTTTCCGATCATAGCTACCCAGCACTGCTCCTGGCGGAACAACTGGTACACCAGTGGATCGTTCACCCCGGTCCTCTCGTACTAGGGGCAACTCTTCTCAAATCTCCTACACCCACGGCAGATAGGGACCGAACTGTCTCACGACGTTCTAAACCCAGCTCACGTACCTCTTTAAATGGCGAACAGCCATACCCTTGGG
>JBBRCF010000064.1:0-19146 GCA_038205135.1 Rhodobacterales bacterium | reverse complement strand
CCATATGACCCCGATCTGGTTCGGGTCCGCGATCAATTCGTTCGGCGTCAAGGAGTTGATGGAGGGCATCGGCACCTATGGCCCCGAACCCCAGCCGCAACGCGCCGAGCCGCGCCAGATCGCGCCCGAAGAACCCACCGTCACCGGTTTCGTGTTCAAGGTGCAGGCCAACATGGACCCGAAACACCGCGACCGCGTGGCGTTCGTGCGGCTGGCGTCGGGGCATTTCCTGCGCGGCATGAAACTGCACCATGTGCGCACGAAAAAACTCATGACGGTCAGCAGCCCGGTGATGTTTCTGGCCGCCGACCGCGAACTGACCGAAGAGGCGTGGGCGGGCGACATCATCGGCATCCCGAACCACGGCCAGTTGCGCATCGGCGACACGCTCACCGAAGGCGAGGCCCTGCGCGCCACCGGCATCCCCAGTTTCGCGCCCGAACTGTTGCAGGTCATCCGCGCCGGCGACCCGATGAAGTCCAAGCATCTGGAAAAAGCCCTGACCCAGTTTGCCGAAGAGGGCGCCGCCAAGGTGTTCAAGCCGATGATCGGATCGGGCTTTATCGTCGGCGTGGTGGGGGCGTTGCAATTCGAGGTGCTGGCCAGCCGGATCGAGCTGGAATACGGCCTGCCGGTACGGTTCGAACCCTCGCAATTCACCTCGGCCCGCTGGATCGCGGGCGAAAAAGAAGCGCTGGAACGGTTCATCAACATCAACAAACAGCACATCGGCATGGATCACGATGGCGACCCGGTCTATCTGACGCGGCTGCAATGGGACATCGACCGCGTGGTGCGCGACCACCCGGAAATCCGGCTGACGGCGACCAAGGAGATGATGGCCTGATGATGGGCTGACGCGCGCCACGTCGTCCGGATTTTGCCTGTCGGCCAGATTGCCGCAAAGCCCAATCACCAGTTCGGGCAGTCGTCTGCGGACCCAAGGGCCGGACGATATCCTGCGGCCAGTACCGCAACCAGCGGCGCAGGCGTCAGCAGCGCCACCGAGCCATTTGGGCGGGCAATGGCCTGACCGGACGCGCCCGCGACGTGGGGGATCAGCGTGGGTCCCACAACGCGGTGCGGCACGCCTTGCCACATGACAAAAACCTGATCTGGCAGCCGGAACAGGTCGGTCTGGGGGCGCCGCAGGCGTGCAGAGTGCAGAACCCGGTCGATGTCGCGCGCCAATCCCGGGGGACCCAGCGCCCGGTCCCAGGCCGCACGGAAATCGCGATAAGCCGCGCGCCGGCATTCGGCACAGGGGCGGTGCCCGGCGGCCAGCGCCACGGCCTCGTCCAGAAAGAACAATCGGGTGTAGCCCCGCGCCGGCAATACGCCGGTGCTGGGGCGGCCCGGTTTTTCATGCAGCGTGCAGGTGATCCAGGCCTGCGTGGCCCAACGCCGGCGTATGGTGCTGGTTTCATCATGCAGCCGTCCCCGGTTCCCCATGAAGCCGCCGCGATGCGGCAATGTGTCAAAGCTGCCGTCAGGCGCGATGCGGTTGGGGTAGGGCATGGCGTAACGCTAACGCATCCGCCCCGTCGCGCCTACCATCTTTCGGGGCGGCCGCGCCCGGGCTTGCCCCGTGCGGCTGACCGCTTGCGCGATTCCGCCTGACCGGGCAAAGTCCCGCCATGGCGCGCAAGACCCCTGACCCCACCTATCCCGGCGGATTTCCGGCGATCCTGCGTCAGATGGCGGCGCGGCTGGACCCGTTGCATTTTGCCGAGGGCGAGGCGCTGCCGCCGCTGGACACCGATCTTGCGCCACTGAAAACAGACATGGTGGACCGCGCCGACACAGCGGATAGTCCGTCGCGATCGTCCTTTGCCCGCAAACGTCGCGAACTGGCCGACGAATTTCACGGCCAGCCGGCGCTGCTGCTGCTGCACGGGCTGCTGGTGGCCAATCTGCGCCGCAACGAACAGCCGCCGCATTGTGCCGCGCTGTTTCAGCGGCTGTGGGCCGAAGACGGCGACTGGCTGTGCGCGCATCTGGACGCGCGGTGGCTGGTATCGGCGATCACCACCTTTGGCGATCATGGCGTCACCGAAACCCAGCGCCGGGTGGGCCAGACGCTGAGCGTGCTGTTCGGCACGATGAAACTGTATGAAACCGAACGGCTGTATTCCGGTTTCGCCCCTGATGCGGCCTTTCCGGTTGGCAAACGCGCCGCCAGACGCCTGCCGCTGGACATGGCGGCCTATGCGCTGGCGGGCGGCGGGCTGGATGTGAACATGCTGGGGCGGCTCTGGCTGGATGCGGGCGACGACCCGGTGATCGGGCGCCCGGCCCGCCATCTGCTGGACCGGCTGATCCATGACCGCAGCGGTGTCTTTCGCCGGCTGCGCGCGATGCGGGACGATCAACCGGCGCCGACCGCCGCCACTTCATTGCGACGCAAGGCACCACGCCGCAGCGTGATCACCGCCCCCGTCCCCGCCGTGGATGCGTCGCGGTCCACCAGGCGCTGGGGCACGGTCAGCCTGGTCAAGGCGCCTGTGGCTGCAATCCTGCGCTTTGCGGCGCATCATCTGGATGTGGGCGCCAGCGCGGTGCATCTGTATCTGGATGACCCCGATCCCCGCACCTTCGACGCGCTGTCGCGCCAACCCGGTCTGCACGTCACGGCCTGCGATGCCGCATGGTGGGCCACGCAGAAAAAGCCGCGCATGCCCGCGCATCAGATGCGCCAGGCCTGGGTTGCCACGCAATGCTATGCGCAGGTCATGCATGATCTGGAATGGCTGGCCCACATCGACGTGGACGAATATCTGCTGCCGCTGCGACCCGTCGCGGACGTGCTGGCGGCCATCCCGCCGGATCAGGCGGGGGTGTTGCTGCAACCGGTCGAATTGCTGGCGGAACCGACCACGGCCGGCGTTGCGGCGCCCTGCGCTGCCCGGTTCAAGACCACGCCGCGCATGGCCGGTCAGGACAAATCCGTACTGGACCAGCTTTATCCCACCTTTGGCGCCCATTTGCGTGGCGGCTACGTCAGCCATCTGGAAGGCAAGATGGTCGTCCGCACCGGCATCGATGGCTTGCGGGTGGGCGTGCACGGCCTGCTGCTGGACGGGGCGGCGGTGGACAACCGGCAGGTCTGCGCGGATATCCTGCTGGGCCATGCCCATGCCCCGGATTGGGCTGCGTTCCGCGCGCATCTGGATTTCCGCATGACCCGCGGATCCTATCGTAAATCCGATGAGGAAGGGTTTCGCCTGCGCGACGTGCTGACATATCTGCTGGAAACCGAAGGCGAACCGGGCCTGCACGCCTTTTTCACCGAGGTCTGCACCGCCCGCCCCGATCTGGTGACCGCCTTGCAGGACCTTGGCATGCTGGTGACATGGCCGCTGGACCCCGATGGCGCGGTGCGGCGGCAGTTCGGGACCGGGGAGAACACCCCATGACGCGCTGGGGCATTGTGGCGACGATCAAGGCGCCGCGCGCCGCCATCGAACGCTTTGCCGCCTGGCATCTGGATCAGGGGGCCCACCGGGTGATCCTGTATCTGGACGACGGCGACGCCGATCTGGTCCGGACGTTGACCCGCCACCCGCAAGTGCAGGTCACGCTCTGCGATGCGGCCTATTGGCAGGGGCGCGGCCGCCGACCCGACAAACATCAGGTCCGCCAGACCGTGAACGCAACTCACGCGCATAATCGCCTGGCAAGCGATCTGGATTGGCTGGCGCATATCGATGCGGACGAATTCATCGCGCCCGCCACGCCGCCCGACATTCCGTTAGCGACGACGCTGGCCACCCTGCCCGACGACGTGCTGTGCGCCCGCCTGCGCCCGTGGGAGGCACTGGAGCCTACCGGCCCCGGGCCCCTGCATTTCAAGGGCTTTACCCGCGATGCCCGTGCGCGGCGCGATCAGACCCTTGCGCTATATCCGCGTTATGGCGGCTGGCTGAATGGCGGGTTCCTCAGCCATACGGCGGGGAAACTGGTCTGGCGCACGGGGCTGAAAAACCTGTCGGTGCGCATCCACAACATCTACCAGAACGATGTCGAAAACCCCGGCATGGTCGAACTGGATGCCGTGCCGCTGCTGCATTTTCACGCCGCCGACCGGACGCATTTCATCGCCGCCTACCGCTACCGCCTGACGCGGGGATCTTACCGCGCCGACCTGAAACCGAACCGCCCGCGCGAAGACGGCGGGCTGTCGATGCATGATCTGCTCAGCCAGATCGAGGCCGACGCAGGCCAAGCCGGCCTGACCGAATTCTATACCGAGGTGGCGACCGCGCGGCCCGACCTGCTGGCGGGGTTGCAGGCGGCGGGGCGGCTGCTGACCCGTGATTTCGATCCCGAAACAGCCCGCGCCCGGCATTTTCCACCCGTCACGCCACCGCATTGACACCATCCCGGCCGTTGCATTGACCGCAGCCAATGTTTCCGCTATTCGACCCAAAGCGGGTCACACATGTGCAGAGGCCACAGGACCAACCGGGTCCGATCCGCATCTGACGCTACGGGCCATGATGCGTCCGTAAACCACGGACACACATGACCAAGTTCAGCGATCTCAATCTCGATCCCAAGGTTCTGCAAGCTGTCGCAGACGCGGGCTATGAAACCCCCACCCCGATCCAGGCCGGGGCGATCCCGCCTGCCCTGCTGGGCCGCGACGTGCTGGGTATTGCCCAGACCGGCACCGGGAAAACCGCCAGCTTCACGCTGCCGATGATCACGCTGCTGGCCAAGGGCCGCGCCCGCGCGCGGATGCCGCGCAGTCTGGTGTTGTGCCCGACGCGGGAACTGGCGGCGCAGGTGGCCGAAAATTTCGACACCTACACCAAATACCTGAAATTGACCAAAGCGCTGCTGATCGGTGGCGTGTCGTTCAAGGAACAGGACATGCTGATCGACCGTGGTGTCGATGTGCTGATCGCCACGCCTGGCCGTCTGCTGGACCATTTCGAACGCGGCAAGCTGTTGCTGACCGGCGTGCAGATCATGGTGGTGGACGAAGCCGACCGTATGCTGGACATGGGGTTCATCCCCGATATCGAACGCATCTTTTCGCTGACGCCTTTCACCCGCCAGACGATGTTCTATTCCGCGACGATGGCACCGGAAATCGAACGCATCACCAACACCTTCCTGACCGCTCCTGCGCGGATCGAGGTCGCACGTCAGGCCACCGCATCCGAAACCATCGCGCAGGGCGTCGTCATGTTCACGCCTTCGCGCAAGGATGCCGAGGCCAGCGAAAAACGCGCGCTGTTGCGCGCCATGATCGACGGCGAAGGTGACGCCTGTTCCAACGCGATCATTTTCTGCAACCGCAAGACGGATGTGGATATCGTCGCCAAGTCTTTGCAGAAATATGGCTATGACGCCGCGCCGATCCATGGCGATCTGGAACAATCGCAACGCACCCGCACGCTGGACGGGTTCCGCGACGGATCACTGCGGTTTCTGGTGGCGTCCGATGTGGCCGCGCGCGGTCTGGACATCCCGGCCGTCAGCCATGTGTTCAACTTTGACGTGCCCAGCCATGCCGAGGATTATGTGCACCGCATCGGCCGCACCGGCCGCGCCGGCCGGTCCGGCAAGGCGCTGATGATATGGGCGCCGCGCGACGTGAAATATTTCGAGGCGATCGAGAAACTGCTGCAGATGGCCGTACCGCGTCTGGACCTGCCCGAAGGTCTGGCGGGAAAGATATCCGAAAGCAGCGAAAAACCCGCCGCCCGCGAAGACGGCGAACGGTCATCGCGGTCGTCATCATCGCGGTCACGCTCCGGGTCACGTGGCGCAGGCCCGCGTACCCCGTCCAGCAACGCAAAGTCCAGCGCCGACAGCGCCCCGGTCGAAGCCGCACCCGTGGCGATCGAGCGCAGCGCACCGGCGGAACGCAGCACATCGGTGGAACGCCGCGAACCAGCAGAACGCCGCGAACCGGCGGAACGCACCGAACGTCGCGAGCCGGAACGCCGCGACAATGATCGTCGCGAGGGTGGCCGCGATTCTGGCCGCGATTCTGGCCACGATTCTGGCCGCGATTCTGGCCGCGATTCTGGCCGGGGCCGCGACCCGCAGGTTTTGGGGTTGGGCGACCATCTGCCGGAATTCATCGCGCTCAGTTTTGACGAACGCCGCAGCGCCTGACGCGACAGCGCAGCCCGCAATCATGGGGTGGGTGATTTTCACCCACCCTTTTTTCATGCGTCAGGTCAGACGGCTGATCACGACCGTCACTTCGGGCTTTTTGCCGATTTCTTCCATTGCGGTCTGACGGGTAACGCGTTTCAGCGCCTCTTCGACCTTGTCATCATCCTTCAGAACCTTATCGGACGCGCGGCGCAGCCATTGGTCCAGATCGGCCTCCAGCACCTCGACCAGCGGCGCTTTTGACCGTCCGGTCTCGGACAATCCCCGCACCTCGCACCACGGTTCGCCCAGCGGTTCGTGGTTTTCATCCAGAATGACGTTGACCATCACATGCCCGTTCAGCGCCATGCGGATGCGGTCGCGCACCACACCGTCCAACGCGCCCACCAGAACCGACCCGTCCAGATAGGTACGCCCGGTTTCGACATAGCCCGCCACCTTGGGCGCGTTACCTTCCAGCGATACGATCATGCCATTCACCGCCACGATGGACTGCATGCCGCGCGCGGCACCGATCCGGGCGTGTTCGCGCAGATGGCGATGTTCGCCGTGCATCGGGATCAGGATCTGCGGGCGCACCAGCGCATGCATCTCCTCCAGATCCGGGCGGTTGGCGTGGCCTGACACGTGGTAAAGACCGCCCGCATCATCGACCACATCGACGCCTTTTTCCGACAACTGGTTCATGATCTTGATCACGCCCTTTTCGTTGCCCGGAATGGTCTTGGACGAAAACAGGAACAGATCGCCGTCCTTCAACTCGATCCCGTTGTACTTGCCGCTGGCCAGTTGCGCGGACGCCGCGCGGCGTTCGCCCTGGCTGCCGGTGACGATCAGCATGATGTTGTCACGCGGCAATTGCGCGGCATCTTCGGGCGCGATCACCTTGGGGAACGACGTCAGCACACCGGTTTCCACCGCTGCCTCGACCATGCGACGCATCGCGCGGCCCATCAGGCAGATCGACCGTCCCGCCCGTTCGCCGGCATCCGCCAGCGTTTTCAACCGTGCCACGTTCGATGCAAAGGTGGTCGCGACCACGCGGCCCTTGGCCGCCGATACCAGCGCCTCGATGTTGCCGCCCAGTGTCGATTCCGACCGCCCCGGCAAGGGCGAGAACACATTGGTCGAATCGCAGACCAACGCCTTGACGCCGCCCTTGGACAGTTCGGCCCACATGGCACGGTCAAAGGGTTCACCGACGCCGGGGTTCTCGTCGATCTTGAAATCGCCAGTATGGATGATCCGGCCCGCCGGCGTGTCGATCACCAGCCCCGAGCTTTCGGGAATCGAATGCGAAATCGGCACAAAGCCGACGTTGAACGGCCCGGCAGCCGTCATTTCCGGCCATTTCGACACGGTCTTGATCGCCTTGGGGTCGTGGCCGTGCTCGTCCATCTTCTGCCGCCCCAGATTGGCGGTAAAGGCGCGGGCATAGACACGCGGACGCCCCAGCAGGTCGTACAGATGCGCGATCGCGCCCAGGTGATCTTCGTGCGCATGGGTGATGAACACCGCCTCGATGCGGTCCTTGCGTTCCGCCAGCCAGGCTACGTCGGGCAGGATCAGATCGACCCCCGGGCTGCCGTCCATATCGGGGAATGTCACGCCCAGATCGACCACGATCAGCCGTTCGGCATCGATCGGGCCATAGCCGTAGACGTAACAATTCATCCCGATTTCCCCGGCGCCGCCTAGGGGTAGATAGATCAGCCGTTCGATGCTCATGCGTTGCCCTGTTCCTTGTTGTGGGTATGAATGACCGTCAGGCCATGAATGGTAAGATCGTCTTCGATGCTGTCGAACAGCACATCAGACGCGCCAAAGAGCGATGCAAGCCCCCCGGTGCCGATGATGCGCATATCGCGGTCACGTTCGGCCTTGATCCGGGTGCAGATCTCCTTGACCAACCCGACATAGCCCCAAAAAATGCCCGACTGCATGCAGGCGACCGTGTTGCGCCCGATGACGCCCTGCGGTTTCGAAATATCAACATGCGGCAGCGCGGCGGCAGCCATGTGCAACGCCTCCAGTGACAGGTTCACGCCGGGCGCGATCACCCCGCCGACATAGGCGCCGTCGTCATCGACCACATCGAACGTGGTCGCCGTGCCAAAATCCACCACGATCAGATTGCCGCCATGCCGATCAAACGCGCCGGCGGTGTTCACCAACCGATCCGGGCCCACCGTCGTGCCCTGATCCACGCGCGGCGCGATCGGCAGCAGGCAGTCCGGTTTGCCTACCACCAGCGGACGACAGTTGAAATAGCGATCCGCCAGCACCCGCAGATTGAACACCACGCGCGGCACGGTGGACGAAATGATCACGGCGTCGATGTCCCAGGGGATGCTGTGATGTTCCAGCAGCGTGGACAGCCAGACGAAATACTGATCCGCCGTGCGCTGATGTTCGGTCGAGGTGCGCAAGGTGCACAGGGACTGCGTCCCGTCCCAGATCGAAAAGACGGTATTGGTATTGCCGGTGTCGATGCACAAAAGCATGGTCGTCCCCCCTAGAAATGCACATCGGCGGCGGGCAGCGTGACGCGTCCCGCCGTCGTGGTCAGCACCAGATTACCCGCTTCGTCCACGGTGTCGAACCGGCCGGCATGGGTGTCACGCGGCGTGCGGGCGATGATCTGTTCGCCCAGACGCGCCGCATGCGCCAGCCATGCGTTGCGGATCGGGTCAAAGCCGAAGGTGGCAAAGCGGTCTTCCCACTGCGCCAAGGCGGCGGCGAGTGCGGTCAGAAAATCCTCGGGCGCAACCCGCACGCCCGTTTCGGCCAACAGCGACACCGGGCGCCACGCGCCCTGCTCTACCTGCGCGGGTTCGGGCGCGACAACCAGATTGACACCGATGCCGATCACCAGCAGGCCGCGCGTGCTTTCCAGCAGGATCCCCGCCACCTTGCCACCGTTCAACAACACGTCATTCGGCCATTTCAGCGTCAGGGTCGCCAGCCCGGCATGGGGCAACAGCGCATCGCGCAGCGCAAGCGCCGCGACAAAGCTGCGCAACGCCAGCCGTGCCGGGTCATCACCCGGGCGCATCGCCAGCGACGCGGCAAAATTGCCGTCCGGCATGTGCCAGACCCGGCCACGACGGCCGCGCGCAGCGGTTTGACGCCGCGCCATGACCCAGGTGGGGATTTGCGGCGCGATCCGCGCCGCCTCGATCATGGTGCTGCCGACCTCGTCCAGCACGATCCGGTCATAGCCCGCGGGCCAGATGGTCACGGCACCAGCGTCGCTGCCGCCGCGGCCGCCGCACCTTCGATGCCGAACAGATTGATGACGCCGAACACCATCGCCGCCGCCGATCCCATCAGGAACACCCACAGCACCGGCGCATGGTTGGTTTCCAAACGCGCGCCCTCGGCCCCGAACCACATCAGATAGACCAGCCGCAGATAATAATATGCCCCGATCACCGATGCGATCACGCCCGCCACCGCCAGCCAGACCAACCCCGCGTCATAGGCCGCGCGCAGCACGTAAAGTTTGCCAAAGAAGCCCAGGAACGGCGGCACGCCCGCGAGACTGAACAACAGCACCAACAGCGCCAGCGCCCGCCCCGGTTCGGCCCGCGCATACAGATTCAACGTGCGAATGTCGCTGACCGGCGCGCCATCCTGTTCCATCGCAAGGATGAACGAAAAGGTGCCGACATTCATCGTCACATAAATCGCCATATAGATCAGCATCGCCTGCACGCCGAATTGCGTACCCGCCGCCAGCCCCATCAGCGCATAGCCCATATGGGCGATCGACGAATAGGCCATCAGGCGTTTGATGTTCATCTGTCCGATGGCGGCAATCGCACCCAGGAACATCGACAGCACCGACACCACGGCGATGACCTGCGACCAATCCGCGGTCACACCGCCAAAGGCGTCATGCATCACCCGGGCAAACAGCGCCATGGCCGCGACTTTCGGGGCCGTCGCCAGAAACGCCGTGACGGGGGTCGGCGCGCCTTCGTAGACGTCCGGTGTCCACATGTGGAACGGCACCGCCGACACCTTGAACGCCAGCCCGGAAATCACGAACACCAGTCCGATCAACAGGCCCAGCGGTGCCTGTCCTTCGCCGGCAGCGGCCAAGATACCGGAAAAAACCGTCGTCCCGGCAAAGCCGTAGACCAACGATGCGCCATACAGCAACAACCCCGAGGACAACGCGCCAAGGACGAAATACTTTAATCCGGCCTCGGTCGATTTCGCGCTGTCGCGGCGCAGCGCCGACACAACATACAAGGCCAGCGATTGCAGTTCCAGGCCCATGTACAGCGCCATCAAATCGCCCGCCGACACCATCACCATCATGCCGACCACTGCAAGCGCGACCAGCACCGGGTATTCGAACCGCAACAGCCCGCGCCGGGCCATGTAATCCTGCCCCATCACCAGCACGCCCGCCGCCGAGAGCAAGATCGCCACCTTGGCGAAACGGGCGAACCCGTCATCGTGGAACATGCCGCCAAACGCCACGTTGTCGCCGAATCCGGTCAGCCCGATATAGGCCGCCAGCCCCGCCATCAACGCCGCCGTGGCCCAGCACAGCAGGCCCGCGATCCGGTCCTTGCCGCCCCAGACGCCAACCATCAGCCCCGACATGGCCCCGAGGGCCAGCAAGATCTCTGGCAGGACAGTGTTCAGATCAGCCGAGGTCATGCGCCTCTCCTTGTTGCGGGCCTCAATTCAGAGGCCTAGTTTTGTGCCAGCGCGGCGCGGGGCACCGCAACCTCGGCATTATATTCCGTCACCAACGCTGTGACCGACGGCCCGATGATGTCGGTGATCAGGGCCGGATAGATGCCCAGCAGCAACGTCGCCGCCACCAGCGGCGCGAAAATCCATTTTTCGCGCGTGTTCATGTCGGTGATTGACCGCAGCGCTTCTTTGATCAGATCGCCGAACACCACGCGACGGTACAGCCACAACGCATAGGCCGCCGACAGGATCACGCCCGATGTCGCCACCACGGCGACCCAGGTATTGACCTGAAACACGCCCATCAGGGTCAGAAATTCGCCGACAAAGCCGGACGTGCCCGGCAGACCGACGTTCGCCATGGTAAAGAACATGAACACCAGAGCATAGGCCGGCATCCGGTTCACCAGACCGCCATAGGCGTCGATGTCGCGGGTGTGCATGCGGTCGTAGATCACGCCGACGCACAGGAACAGCGCCGCGGACACGAACCCGTGCGAAAGCATCTGAAAAATCGCGCCGTCCACGCCCTGCTGGTTCGCGGCAAAGATGCCCATCGTGACATAGCCCATATGCGCGATGGAACTGTAGGCGATCAGCTTTTTCATGTCCTCCTGCACCAGCGCCACAAGGCTGGTGTAGACGATGGCGATGGCCGACATCCACAGCACCACGGGTGCCATGATATCCGCGCCCACCGGGAACATCGGCAGCGAAAACCGCAAGAACCCGTAGCCGCCCATTTTCAACATGATCGCGGCCAGCACCACGGACCCGGCGGTCGGGGCCTGCACATGGGCATCGGGCAGCCAGGTGTGTACCGGCCACATCGGGATCTTGACCGCAAAGCTGGCAAAGAACGCCAGAAACAGCATGGTTTGCAACCCGCCAACAATCTGGATGCCCAGCACGCTGAAGCTCTCGGTTGCAAACCGATGCGCCAGCAATTTCGTGATATCTGTGGTGCCTGCGTCCGAAAACATGGCGACCATCGCCACCAGCATCAGCACCGATCCAAGGAAGGTATAGAGAAAGAACTTGAACGCCGCATAGATCCGCGCCTTGCCGCCCCAGATGCCGATGATCAGGAACATCGGGATCAGGCCCGCCTCGAAGAACAGGTAGAACAGCACCAGATCCAGCGCGGTGAACACGCCCAGCATCAGCGTTTCCAGGATCAGGAAGGCGACCATGTATTCCTTGACCCGCGTGGTCACCTCCCACGAGGCGGCGATCACCAGCGGCATCATGAACGTGGTCAGCATGACGAACAGCACCGAAATGCCATCCACACCCATCTTGTAGGTCAGGCCCAGCAGCCAAGGCCGTTCCTCGACCATCTGGAATCCGGTGTCCGCCGGGTCGAATTGCGCCAGAATGAACAGCGAAATCAAAAATGTGGCCGAGGTGGCGATCAGGGCCAGCCATTTGGCGTTTTTCTGCGCCGCAGCATCATCGCCTTTCAGGAACAGCGCAAGGATCACCGCCGCGACGGCAGGCAGGAAAGTGACGATGGACAGAAGGTTATCCATTACCGCGCTCCTCCCGTCAGCGACATCCACGTGACAAGGATGACGATGCCCGCAACCATGGCCAGGGCGTAGCTGAAGATGTACCCCGACTGCGCCCGCCCCGCGAGCCGCGTCAGCATCGGCACGATGCCAAGCGCCACGCCATTGATCGACCCGTCGATCACCGCGCCATCGCCCTTGGTCCACAGGAACCGTCCGATCGCCTTGGCAGGCTGGACAAAGATCGCGTCAAAGATTTCATCGAAGTACCATTTGTTCAGCAGGAACAGATACATCGGCCGCTGCACGCTGGCCAGCCAGCCGGGCATCGCCGGGTTCCACACGTAGAACCACAGCGCGGTGAGAAACCCCAGTGCCATCGCCACGAACGGCGATACCTTGACCCATTTCGGCGCGTGATGCGCGTCGTCCATCACGTGATTGTCGGGATGCATGTAGATCGCGCCGGTTGTCCAGCCGGGCACCACATCCGGCGCGGCTTCGGCGGCGGCGGCAGTGGTGGTCGCGGCTGCGTGACCGTCGGTACCGGTCTTGGCCTCGGCATGGTCCGCCTTTTCGGCATACTGCGTCGGGATGCCGAAATAACGGTTCACCTGATCATGATCGCCAAAGAAACTGCCGAACCAGATCATCCCTGCCGCAATCGACCCCAATGCCAGCACACCCAGCGGGATCAGCATGATGCGCGGGCTTTCATGGGCATGGTCATAGGTGTGATGATCGCCGCGCGGCTTGCCCCAGAAGGTCAGGAACATCAGCCGCCAGGAATAGAACGCGGTGAACGCCGCCGCGATAACCAGCATCCAGAACGCATAGCCGCCTGCCGTGCCGGCCCAGGCGCTTTCGATCACCGCATCCTTGGACAGGAACCCGGCAAACCCGATATGGGTCAGCGGAATGCCCACCCCGGTGATCGCCAGCGTGCCGATCAGCATGGCGGCAAAGGTCATCGGCAGTTTTTTCCGCAACCCACCGTAATTGCGCATGTCCTGCTCGTGGTGCATCGCGTGAATCACCGACCCCGCACCCAGAAACAGCATCGCCTTGAAGAAAGCATGGGTGAACAGGTGGAACATTGCCACCGAATAGACCCCGACCCCGGCCGCGACGAACATGTAGCCCAGCTGTGACATGGTCGAATAGGCGATCACGCGTTTGATGTCGTTCTGCACCAGACCGATGGTTGCCGCGACAAAGGCGGTGGTCGCGCCCAGAAACGTGACGAACGCCATTGCCTCGGGGGCAAATTCCATCAAGGGCGACATCCGGCACACCAGAAATACCCCGGCGGTCACCATCGTGGCGGCGTGGATCAGCGCCGACACCGGCGTCGGGCCTTCCATCGCGTCGGGCAACCATGTGTGCAGGAACAGTTGCGCCGATTTGCCCATGGCACCGATGAACAGCAGTACTGCGATCAGGTTCGCGGCGTTCCATTCGGTCCACAGGAAACTGATCTGGGTTTCCGCCAGTTCCGGGGCCGCAGCAAAAATGTCGTCGAAATTGATCGAGTCCGTCAGATAGAACAGCGCGAAAATGCCAAGCGCAAAACCAAAATCGCCAACCCGGTTGACGATAAACGCCTTCATCGCGGCGGCGTTCGCGCTGGCCTTGCGATAGTAGAACCCGATCAGCAGATAGGACGCGACGCCCACGCCTTCCCAGCCAAAGAACATCTGCACCAGATTGTCCGCCGTCACCAGCATCAGCATGGTAAAGGTGAAGAACGACAGATAGGCAAAGAACCGCGCCTTGTAGTGGTCTTGGTGGCCCCAGTTGTGGTCCTCCGCCATGTAGCCGATGGAATAAAGGTGCACGAGCGCCGACACCGTCGTGACCACCACCAGCATGATCGCCGTCAGCCGGTCCAGCCGGATCGCCCAGTCGGTCGACAATGACCCGCTTTCGATCCAGCGCATGATCGTGATGGGGCCGTCCGGGAAATCGCCGCCCAAAAAGATGATCCAGGACAACAGCGCCGCCAGGAACAACAGCCCCGTGGTCAGCCAGAGTGCCGCCGTCTCGCCGATGATGCGCCAACCAAAGCCCGCGATCAGCGCGCCCAGCAGAGGCGCAAACAGGATGATCGTTGCCATGGGGTCAGCCTTTCATCACGTTGACGTCTTCAACGTCGATGGTACCGCGGTTGCGGAAGAAGGTCACAAGGATCGCCAGCCCGATCGCCGCCTCGGCTGCTGCCACGGTCAGGACGAACAGGGTGAACACCTGCCCGACGAGATCGCCCGCAAAGCTGGAAAAGGCCACCAGATTGATGTTGACCGACAACAACACCAGTTCGATCGACATCAACAGCACGATCACGTTCTTTCGGTTCAGGAAGATACCAAAGATCCCGATCACGAACAGCGCTGCCGCGACTGTCAGGTAATGTTCCAATCCAATGGTCTGGCCGATCATCTGGTCCCTCGTTATCTTGTTGCGCGGCAGGCCGCGATTGCCGGGTGACGTGCTGCGACGCCGATTACAACCCCTGTCCCGGCTTTACGTCTTTCAGTTCCATCGCCTTGGCCGGATCGCGCCACATCTGCTGCAACACGTCCTGCCGCTTGATGTCGCGGCGGTGGCGCAGCGTCAGAACGATGGCCCCCACCATCGCGGTCAGCAGGATCAACCCGGACAACTGGAACAGCAGGAAGTACTGGTCATAGATCACCAGCCCAAGTGCGGCGGTGTTTTCGACCCCCTCTGGCGCAACGGCGGCCCGCGCAGCGGCGGCGCCGTCCGACACTTCCCAGGTGCCAAACGCAAAGCCCAGTTGCATCAACAAGATCAGCCCGATCAGCAATCCCAACGGCAGATACTGCGCCATTTCCGCCTTCAACGCGGCGAAGTCCACGTCCAGCATCATCACGACGAACAGGAACAGCACCGCCACCGCGCCGACATAGACGATGATCAACAGCATGGCGACGAATTCGGCCCCCAACAGCACGAACAGCCCGGCCGATGACAGGAATGCAAGGATCAGCCACAGCACCGAATGCACCGGGTTGCGCGCCACGACGGTGAATAATCCACCCAGCAGCGCCGAGATCGCAAACAGGTAAAACGCAAACGCCGCCATCGTCATTTCGGGTCGTCCTCCTTGGTGTCCATGACATCGCGCGCAAATTCCATCGCGCGGGTCATGCTGGGGATGCCGGCGAATACCGCCATCTGCGCGATGGTTTCCGCCACTTCGTCGCGGGTCGCGCCGGCGGTGCGGGCGTGGCGCACGGTCAGCCGGATCGCCGCCTCGTTCTGCGCGCCCTGCATTGTCAGCCCCGCCAGCGTCAGCAACAGCCGGGTCTTGGCATCCAGCCCTTCCTTGGAAATGCCCTTGCCAAAGACCATCTCCATCATTTCTTTCGGCATGGTCGGCCACAGCGCCTCGAAACCTTTTGGCGAAAAAGTTTCCAGCGCCGGGTTCAGTGCCTTGGCCATGGCCTGCGCCTGGGCCATCATGATCTCAAACGGCTTCAGGGTATCGGCCATCTCATCCTTTCACCCGCCTCAACGGTAGGGCGCGTCCAGTTCCAGGTTGCGGGCAATCTCGGCTTCCCAACGGTCGCCGTTGGCCAGCAGTTTGTCCTTGTTATAAAACAACTCTTCACGGGTTTCGGTGGAAAACTCGAAATTCGGGCCCTCGACGATGGCATCAACCGGGCATGCCTCCTCGCAGAATCCGCAATAGATGCATTTCGTCATGTCGATGTCGTAGCGCGTGGTGCGGCGCGACCCGTCTTCGCGGGGTTCGGCGTCGATCGTGATCGCCTGCGCCGGGCAGATCGCCTCGCAGAGTTTACACGCGATGCAGCGTTCTTCGCCGCTGGCATAGCGGCGCAACGCGTGTTCCCCCCGAAACCGCGGGGACAGCGGACCCTTTTCATGCGGGTAATTCAGCGTGACCTTGGGGGCAAAGAAGTATTTCAGGCCAAGGCCAAAGCCCCGCCAGAAATCCTTCAGCAGGAAATACCCCGCCGCGCGGCCGTAGTCGATGTTTGCCATATCAGCCCCCAATCGCCCAGCGAGCCCAGAACCCGCCCAGAACCTCGAATTTCGCCAAAAATGCCACGATCACGACCCAGCCCAGCGACATCGGCAGGAATACCTTCCAACCGATCCGCATCAGCTGGTCATAGCGGTAGCGCGGCACGATGGCCTTCACCATGGCGAACATGAAGAAGAAGAACGCCATCTTTGCCACCATCCACAGCGCGCCGTCCGGCAGGCCGGGGATGGGCGACAACCAGCCGCCAAAGAACAGCAGGCTCATCAGCGCGCACATCAGGAAGATCGCGATGTATTCACCGGCCATGAACAACAGATACGGTGTGGATGAATATTCCACCATGAACCCCGCGACCAGTTCCGATTCCGCTTCGGGCAGGTCGAACGGCGGGCGATTGGTTTCCGCCAAGGCGCTGATAAAGAACAGGAACACCATCGGGAAATGTGGCAACCAGTACCAGCCAAAGAACCCGTAATCTGTGTCCTGCGCCGCCACGATGTTGCTGAAATTCATCGATCCCGTGGAAATGATGATGCCGATGATGATCATCGATCCCGTGGAAATGATGATGCCGATGATGATCAGGCCCAGCGACACTTCATAGGAAATCATCTGCGCCGCCGACCGCAATGACCCGAGGAACGGGTATTTCGAGTTCGACGCCCAGCCCCCCATGATCACGCCGTAAACCTCGAGGCTGGACACCGCGAACACGAACAGGATGGCCACGTTGATGTCCGACAGCACCCAGCCGTCGTTGAACGGAATCACCGCCCAGGCCAGCACGGCCAGCACGAAAGACAGCATCGGCGCGAGAAAGAATACCGTGCGATCCGCGCCCGCGGGCACCACTACCTCTTTGACCACGTATTTCAGCGCATCGGCCACGGTTTGCAGCAAGCCATAAGCCCCCACCACGTTCGGGCCGCGCCGCATCTGCACCGCCGCCCAGATTTTCCGGTCGCCATAAACAAGGAACAAGAGGCTGATCATGACAAAGCCAAGGACGGCCAGGCATTGCGCCACTATGATCATCAGGATCCCCAGGGGGGTGGTCAAGAAATCGGCCATCAAATCCTCACACCATCGGTATTTCGTTTTCCGCGCAGGCCGCCGTCACCACTTCGGCGTCCAGCGTCCGCAGCCCGTCAGGCAGCGCGGGCGAGATCGTATAGACGGCATCTGCGGTCCAGATACCACCGTTTTGCGTCACTTCGGTGCGAATATGCCGCGCAAATCCATAGCCGCGGATCAAGGTATACTGCGCTGCGGCACATTCGGCATAGTCGGTCACATCCGCGTCGTTGCGCGCACCGGCCATTGCCACCCGGAAATTCACCAGTTCACCATCCAGCAGCCGCGTTTCGACCCCGCGATAATCAAAAACCGGACCGGCGGTGGTGACAGAATCGCCGGGTGCCGCTTGTCCGCATCCGGCCAGCATCGCCTGCACCGCTACCATCCGGGTCCGGCTTAGTATCATTCCGCCGCCACTTTCAACCCGCGTGCGGCCGCCAGCGCAGACAGATCCGCCATCAGGGCGCTGGACCGCGCGATCGGGTTGGTCAGGTAGAAATCCCGCACCGCGGGGCGGAACGTGGCCGACCCCAACACGCCGGCCATTTCCGCCCGCCAGTCATTCGCGGGCACCGTGTCGATGCGGGCCAGATGCGGATGCGCCGCAATCAATGCGCGGCGCAGGGCGGCCAGACTGTCCCACGGCTGTGTCGCGCCCAGTTCGGCAGACAGCGCGCGCAGGATGGCCCAGTTTTCCTTGGCCTCGCCCGGTGCGAAACTGGCGCGGAACGCCAGTTGCGGCCGGCCTTCGGTGTTCACGAAAAGGCCGTTTTCCTCGACCCAGGCAGCGCCCGGCAGGATGATATCGGCGCGATGCGCGCCCCGGTCGCCATGGCTGCCCTGATAGATCACGGTCGGGCCTGCCGCGATGTCCACCTCGTCCGCGCCCAGCGAATAGATCACGTCGGCGCCTTCGATGGCGGCGTCCAGCCCGCCGGGCGTCACTGCGCCAACATCCATCGCGCCGACACGCGCTGCGGCGGTGTGCAGGACCAGGAATTTCGACGCGGTCTTTTCGGCGACCGCCATGGCGGCGGCCAGAACGGCGGCGCCATCCGCCTCGGACAGCGCGCCCTGACCCACGATCACGACCGATGGCACATCGCGCACCGCGCCATAATCGCGGTCCACCAGCGCCTGCAACGCGGCACGGTCACGGCCCATGTCGACGTAATCATAGGTCAGGTCCGCCGCCGCGCCCACCAGCGCAACATTGGCGCCGCGCAGCCACGCCTTGCGGATGCGGGCGTTCAGCACCGGCGCTTCGTCGCGCGGGTTGGTGCCGATCAGCAGGATGTATTTCGCGGCATCGATATCCTCGATCGCCGCCGTGCCGACATAACCCGACCGGTTGCCCGCCGGCAGCCGCGCGCGGTCGGTGCGACATTCGACGCTGCCACCACGGGCCTCGATCATCTGCTTCAACGCGAACACCGCCTCGACCGGGGCCAGATCGCCCACCAGCCCTGCAGGTTTGCGCGCGCCTTTCAAAGCCATCGCCACAGCGGACAGCGCGTCCGGCCATGACGCCTTGCGCAATTTGCCGTCCACCCGGACATAGGGCGTATCCAGCCGCTGCCGCCGCAGCCCGTCCCAGACAAAGCGCGTCTTGTCGGAAATCCATTCCTCGTTCACGCCGTCATGGTTGCGCGGCAGGATGCGCATCACTTCGCG
>JBBRCF010000063.1:0-19207 GCA_038205135.1 Rhodobacterales bacterium | reverse complement strand
TTTCCAATTGGCGAAAAGGCAGGATCGTTGTATCTTCATTCATGGCGTATCGCTCCTCGTGAGGTTCTGGCTGGCTTGATCACCTGCCACGATACGCCGCCTTTCAAATCACGCCATCACCCAAATTCCCGCATAGCTCCGGCAATCGTGCTGGATGCCGATGCGCTGACCCTGCTGGCGCGGCACCCCGCCGTCTTCGGCGCGCTGCATGCCGGATGCGTCCTGACGCCCCATGGCGGCGAATTCGCCCGGCTGTTCCCCGATCTGGCCGGCAAACTTGCCGAACCGGCGTGCAGCGGTCCCGCCTATTCCAAGGTTGACGCCACCCGCGCGGCCGCCGCCCGCGCCGGCTGTGTGGTGCTGTTCAAGGGGCCCGACACGGTCATCGCCGACCCGGCGGGCCGCGTGGCGATCCATGCCGCCAGCGATGCCCGTGCAGCCCCCTGGCTGGCGACCGCCGGGGCAGGCGACGTACTGGCGGGGATCATCACAGGGCTGCTGGCGCGCGGTTTCTACCCGTTTGACGCCGCCTGCATCGGCGCATGGCTGCATGTCAGCGATGCACGTCGCCATGGCCCCAGCCTGATCGCCGAAGACCTGCCAGACGCCCTCCCGGGCGTGTTCCGCGACCTCGGCATCACCTGACGAAAAAGGCCGCCCCGAACGGGACGGCCCGATTGATTGCCCGGCAGGCGCGATCAGTCCTCGTCCAACGCGGCGATGGCCTGCTGCAGATCGTCCTTGGTCACGTCGCGTTCGGTGACCTGGGCCAGGGCAAGGATATGATCCACCACCTTGTCCTCGAAAATCGGCGCGCGCAGCTGCTGTTGCATCTGCTGGTTTTGCTGCACGAATTCAAAGAACTGGCGTTCCTGACCCGGATACTGCCGCGCCTGGTTCAGCACCACCTGCGTGAATTCCGCATCCGTCACCTGCACCTCGGCCTTGCGACCGATTTCAGCCAGCAGCAGACCCAACCGCACGCGGCGTCCGGCCAGGGCCTTGTGTTCTTCGGTCGGCTCGACCGATCCATGATTGTGGTCGTGCACTTCGGGGTTGTCCTCGTGCCACAACTGATGCGCGATCTGGCCGGCCTCGGCATCGACCAGACTGGATGGCAGGTCGAAAGACACCAAGGCGTCCAACCGGTCCAGCAACGCCCGTTTCAGCACGGCCCGCGCCGCGCCCTTGTACTCGGCTTCCAGCCGTTCACCGATCTGACCCTTCAGCGCGTCAAGGCTGTCGGCCCCGAACCGTTTCGCCATTTCGTCGTCGATGGCGGCGGCCTCTGGGGCTTTCAGGGCCTTGATCGTGCAGTCAAAGGTCGCGTCCTTGCCTGCCAGGTTTGCTGCACCGTAATTTTCCGGGAACGTCACGGTGACCTGTTTGGCTTGGCCTGCCTTGGCACCAAGCAACTGGTCCTCAAAGCCGGGGATGAATGCGCCCGACCCCAGCACCAGCGGGTAATCCTCGGCGGCACCGCCGTCGAACGCCTCGCCATCGACGCGACCCAGGAAATCGAAAACCACCTGATCGCCGGTTTCGGCAACTGCGCCCTCGGGCTTGTCGGCGAAATTCTGTGCTGTTGCCGCCAGCGATGCCAGCGCCTCGTCGATCGCGGCCGCGTCGGCCTTGACCACAAGGCGTTCCAGCACCACGCCGGACATGTCCAGATCAGGGACATCGGGCAGTGCTTCGTAGGCAACCGAAATCACCACGTCATCGCCGTCTTTCCAGCCTTCGCCGTCCTTCATGGTGATCTGCGGCTGCAATGCGGGACGGTCGCCCGTGGCGGCGAAGTGGTCGCTCATCGCGCCATCGATGGCTTCCTGCATCGCGTCGCCCATCAGGCGCTGGCCAAATTGCTTGCGCAGCATCGGCAGCGGCACCTTGCCCTTGCGGAAACCCTTGATTTCGACGTCCGGTTGCGACTCGATCAGCTTTGCGGTGACCTTGGCGTCAAGTTCAGCCGCCGTGACGGTGATCTCATAGCCGCGCTTGAGGCCGTCTTTCAGGGTCTCGGTGACCTGCATATGGTGCGTCCTTGTCTGTTGCTTCTGTCTTGCGACGGTTTCTGGCATCCCGGTCCATCAGGCCGGGCCATTTGTCGGCCCCGCAGCGGACAGGCCCGCCGCAGGAATCCGCGCCGTTCTAGTTGGGGGCCTGCGCGGGCGCAAGGGGGCAAAGCCGAACGGCGCCGCGCGCTTCAGCGCGGGCCTCAACACGGGCTTAAACGCGGGCCCTCAGGTGGTGCGGGTGAAGGGACTTGAACCCCCACGCCTTGCGGCGCCAGAACCTAAATCTGGTGCGTCTACCATTTCGCCACACCCGCAACGGCCCCGTGCCGCGCAATCACGCCGCGACAGGGGTCCGACCGCCTGTCTAGCAAAGCCTCCTGCGCCCGGCGAGTGGAAAATCTGTGCTAAATCTGTCGGGTTTTGCCGCCGAAAGCCGCCGGAATGGACCAAAAAGGTCGCGACATTAACGCGGTGTTGCCATAATCAGGTGAAAAAAACCGAGGCAGAACATAACAGGATTACGCCCATGGAACCGAATACGGTCGGGCGCTTTGGCGGCAACGCCCGGCGTCAGCATGCAGAACTTTCCGGATTGATGGCTGGTGCCGTCGTGATGACACTGGACGGTGAAATTCCGGTGGAATTCCTGTCACCCGGCGACCGCGTGGTGACGCGCGACACCGGCATGGCGGTTGTGCGGGCCATTCACGCCCGGCACATCATTGGCGATGCGGTCGGCATCATGGCCGGGTCGCTGGGACATACCCGCCCCGAACGCGACGTGTTGATCCCGGCCGAACAGGAAATCCTGATCCGCGACTGGCGTGCCGACGCTTTGACCGGCACGCGTCAGGCGATGATCCCGGCCGCGCGACTGGTCGACGGCCAGTATGTGACGCTGCACAGCAATGTCGCGATGACGGTCTATGACATCACATTCGACCGGGCCCACGTGATCTATGCCGACGGTCTGGAACTTGCCAGCGCGCCCGCCCAGGATTTTGCCATCGCCGCCTGACGCGTGCCTTTCGCGCCTTTTGCCCCCCCGGATTGCCTGCGCACCGGGGTATAACCTGCCTGAGGATTGCCGCTTGTCCGACGCCCGTTCGCCTGCCACGCTGGCCGCGAAGCAAGTCGCCTTGCCCCACACCGCCTTCACCGCAGAGAATTTCGCCGCCTTCTGCGCCAATGACCGCAACGGTCCGATCCACATGATCAATCTGGTGCGCCTGCGCGCGACGGCGGATTACCCCGACAGCCGCATCGCGACCGGGGCCAAAGCCTACGCTGCCTATGGCCGCGACACCGCGCCGATATTTGCCCGTATGGGCGGACAGATCGTCTGGCGCGGTGAACTGGAACAGATGCTGAAACAGATGCTGATCGGACCAGCGGACGAGGCATGGGACCTGTGCTTTGTCGCCATGATCAAGGACGCCGACTACCGCAGCGCCATGGTCCATCAACAAGCCGCAGTGCTGGAATCGCCGCTGATCCGCACAGCGACGCAGTCGCCGGGCGACAATTTTGGCGTTTCGTGAATTGACCCGGTAGGAAATGCCTGACTTTGGATTTCCGTCGTATTGCATTCAGGAAAATCTGTGTCACCCCCACCCAGATACCCGTTACTGTTTCTGCTTTTGGCCGCCAGAGGCCTCAAAGGCAACAGTGTGTCCGATCAAGACAGCTGAAACAGCTTTCACGTGCGCCCGTTCAGCAAATAGGTTGGTCTGGATCTGTGTCCCTTTATTTCGATTTCACCGCGCGGCGTTGATTGGTAATTCTCAGACAAAAGTTGCCAGGTTTCGGTCGAAATCTGAATTTGGTCTGGAATGCCTTCGGATTCCATCCGGCTGGCGATATTCACGGTGTTTCCCCATAGATCGTAAGAGAATTTCTGCTTGCCGATAACACCCGCGATGACGGCACCAGAATGAACGCCGATCCGCATTTTCAGATCAACATTATTATCCCTACGGAATTCGCCAAAGGCTTTCTGCATCCCCAAAGCAAGGTCGGCTATCTTCTCGGCGTGGTCTGCGATATTGCCCTGCAGACCCGTCGCGACCATATATGCATCGCCGATGGTCTTGATCTTTTCTGCGCCATGTTCTGCCACCAGGGTGTCAAACCGCGAAAACAGATCGTTGAGCAGGATTACAAGCTCGTTTGGCGATAGTTTTACGCGAGATGTCTGTGAACCCCGCAAGGTCTGCAAACAGCACAGACACACAGTCATGGTTGTCGGCCAGAGGATACTCCTCTGCTTTCAGTCGTGATGCTATCTCTGCAGGTAGAATGTTGAGCAGCAGCACCTCGGAACGGCGTTTTTCTTCCTCAAGCCGGCATTCCAGATAATAGGCGCGCCGATTGATGACATCCAAAAGATAGGAAAAACCAAGTGCAAAGCCCACGCCGCCACTGATCCAGGCCATTGCGTTTATAACCTCAAAGGACGTCGCTCCCGCCAAAGCCATGGTGATAAGTGCGACGCAAAGATACGAAATCTGAACAATAGCGGCCTGCCGTACACCATTGGTCATGGCCGGTGTGAATATCATCCCAATCAAAAGGCCGCCCAAGCCGGCCACAAACCCGCCGGGCAATTGCGCCAATATCAAAGAGAACAAAATTGCTGGCCCAAGGTAGGCGTACGTCAAGATATACGTCCACAACCAGGGACTGACGCGTATTACTGGCAGAAATGACACAGAGATAATCATCGCGAAGTGGAGTACTGCCGCCGCGCGAAACGGAACTGTTTTGCTCAACGCGTCGGGGTCCAACAACAGATCCCAAAACCCATAGCCAACAAAAGACACGAGGGCGATAGCTGATGCCAATCTGAAAAGCGGAACTTACCTTTGCAGCAGTTGCAGGGCGTAGGCACGTTCGACGTCTGCCGGGAATTTCATCGGGTACCAGGCTTCCATCGCGATCTCCATCTTTGTCGTGCCATGAGGTCGGGTAGCCGATAAGATTCTCGCGGTCATCGCGCAGTAAACGCTGTAAAAAACCCTTAACCAGCACTCTTGAATCCAGAGGTGCTTTGACCGGCAGAACCGGATAAATTCGATGACGAAACGGTAGCGGCGTCTTGATATTGCGTCAATAGTTTAGCATTTGAAACAAAATCCAACCTGAAAACAATTTTCGCAGGGCTTGCTTTGTGGCCATCCAAAGATTTCCCGGTTGAGTGCTTGACGCATCGGTTGCAAACCACCCGCAAACCGGCAAACAGCATGAAAAAGCCGCGCAGGCTGAACCTGCGCGGCGTCTTTGCCTGCCCGTGGGCTGGCTATCAAACTGTCATGGACGCCCTTGCGGGATTACATGTCGTCTCCTGCCGCCGACCCGATATCGTCGAACAGTTCGGCGATCTCGAATTCCGCAGCCGCTTCGGCTTCAGCCGCCAGTTCACGGATCGATTTACCGGAGGCCTGCAATTCGGCTTCCTGCGCTGACCGTGCCACGTTGACATGGATCGTCACCTCGACCTCTGGGTGCAGACGCACCAGCAGGTCGTGGATACCCAGGTCCTTGATCGGCGCGATCAGTTCGACCTGCTTGCGGTCGATGCTGAAACCGGCCGCTTCGGCCGCTTCGGCCGCATCGCGCGGGGTCACCGACCCGTACAGCGCGCCGCCGTCCGATGCGGACCGGATCACCACAAAGGTCTGACCGGACAGACGTTCGCCCGCCACTTCGGCCTCTTTGCGGCTTTCCAGGTTGCGGGCTTCAAGCTGCGTCTTGCGCGTCTCGAAGTCCTTGACGTTCTTGGCCGACGCGGTCAGCGCCTTGCCCTGCGGCAGCAGAAAGTTGCGCGCATAGCCGGGCTTGACGTTCACGACGTCGCCCATTTGGCCCAGCTTGGCCACACGTTCCAGAAGGATCACTTGCATGTCAGGCGCTCCTTAATTCACGGCATAGGGCAGCAGGGCGAGGAACCGCGCGCGTTTGATCGCACGGGCCAGTTCACGCTGCTTTTTCGCCGAAACGGCGGTGATCCGCGACGGCACGATCTTGCCGCGTTCGGAAATGTAACGCTGCAGCAGGCGCGTGTCCTTGTAGTCGATCGCCGGCGCATTGTCGCCAGAGAACGGGCACACCTTGCGGCGACGGAAAAACGGTTTGGTTGCCATGGTTCAGGCCCCTTCTCAGAAACGACGTTCGCGGCGTTCGCCGCCACGATCAGCACCGGGACGATCGCCGCCACGGTCGGGACGATCCCCGCCAAAGCTGCGCTCGGGACGGTCACCGCGATCCGGGCGGTCGCCACGGTCGGGACGGTCGCCGCGTTCACGCTCGTCGCGCTTTTGCATCTGCACGGACGGGCCATCCTCGTGGCCGTCCACCTTGATGGTCAGCACGCGCATGACGTCTTCGTGCAGGCGCATCAGGCGTTCCATTTCCTGCACGGCCGGCGCGGGTGCGTCGGTGCGCAGCATGGCATAATGCCCTTTGCGGTTCTTGTTGATCTTGTAGGCCATCGTCTTGACGCCCCAGTATTCGGACATCGTCACCTGGCCGCCATTGTCTGTCAGCACGGTGGAAAAATGTTCGACCAGCCCCTCGGCCTGTGCAGTAGACAGGTCCTGACGGGAAATGAAGACATGCTCGTAAAGCGGCATGTGCACTCCTGTTTTTCAAGCGCATTTCATAGGGGGGCTATGGATCTTTCGCGACCCCCCACGAGAGTCTGCGCGGTTCAAGCAATCTTGCGAAAGACGGACGCAGTTACGATGGATCATGAGCAAAGGCAAGCGCGGAATCCCCCGGCAACCGACTGGCGGCCGACTGGCGGCCGAATGGCGGCCGAATGGCAAAATCAGGCGCGCACGGGCCAGATCGAACAGGATTGGGCAAAAAAGCTCCCTGAAATCGCCAAAATTAAGTCGCTATTCAAACGTAGCGTAATTTTGTGTCACGCAGAACAGCTGGGAGGCTTTCGATGACGTCGAGGTTTGATCACCCCTTGGAAGGACGCCGGGCACAGTCGGGCCGGGTCGCTTGCGCTGCCGCACGGCTCAGTTCGGCCATTCTGTGTGTTGTGGGTGCATCGCTGTGGCTGGCTGCGGCCTGGCTGTGGCTGACGCCGGGCGTTCTGGAAGACGCGGCAACCGCGTTGATGCGACTGGTGACCTCGGTGTTCTTTCTGTTGCTGGGCGGGGTTTTCCTGCAAGCCGGACGCGACCCGGGACGCGACGAGTTTCAGTTCGACGATGCCCAGAATGAAATCCGCCACTTCCTGCGCGGGTCCGACGGCGTCGCCAAGATTCAGGCGCGGTACCAGTTTGCCAATCTGTCAGAAGTCCGGGTGGATGATGGCATGTTTCTGGCCCGGGACCGGTCAGGCCGCATCGTGCTGAACCGTCCGGCACGTGATCTGGATGCCGCCCACATCGTCGATGTCGCAACCCAGAACGGATTGATCCGCAAAAGCTGACCCGCCAAGATCCTCGCGGACTGTCGGCTGAACCGGCTGTCCGCGTTTTTTATGGTGGCACGCTTTCCCGCGCGACGATGACCAGAGTTGCCCGCGCCCGGCGATATCTTCACTACGCAACAGCTCCTGTGGGTTTCTGACGAATTGCGGGTTCGGGGACGATGGCCGATCTGAGGGTCATTGCAATGGCATAGCCCTAGGAGTGCCCCCATGAACCTGACCCGTATCGTTGCCCTGCCGACTGCACTGATCGTCGCGCTGGCAGCCGCCCCCGTCGCCGCCGCGCCGCAGGCCTATGTTCTGGACGCCAGCCACAGCCAGGTGCTGTTTGCCGTCAACCATCTGGGCTATTCGACAACCTGGGGCATGTTCTCGGGCTTTGATGGCCAGATCAGCTTCGACCAGGAAAACCCCGCCGCGTCGTCCGTGACGGCGGCGTTTCCTGTCAAGACGATGCTGACCGGCTGGCAACAGCGGTTCGAACATTTCATGTCGGCAGATTTCTTTGCCGCGACCGATGATGAAAAGGTCACCTTCACCTCGACCGCCATCGACGTGATCGGCGACAAGACCGCCAAGATCACCGGCGACCTGACGCTGAACGGCGTGACGAAATCCATCACGCTGGATGCCGTGCTGAACCAGACCGGCGATCACCCGATGGAAAACAAGCCCTGGGCAGGCTTTTCGGCGACCACCACGCTTTTGCGGTCGGATTATGGCCTCGGAGCTTTCGCGCCCTTCATCGGCGACGCAGTCCCGGTGCAGATTTCCGTCGAAGCGATGAAGGCTGAATGATCGCCTGACCGCAGCAACCGCCACAGCGCAAATGTCAAAGCCGCCGGAGCGATCCGGCGGCTGTTGTCTTGGGCCCGGTTTGCGATGCAGATCAGCGCCGCGTTGCCGTCAACGCCACGTCCAGCCTCACATCAAACGCCAGCGTCGCCGCGTCCGTCATCGACTGACCGATGCCAAAGGCCTGACGGTCCAGCGTTGCCTGCCCCACCATGAGGGCCTGCCCGCCTTCCATCACCAGCGTGAATGGCAGGGTCAGCGGCACCGTCACGCCCCTCAGGGCCAGCATGCCGCAGGCCACATACGCGCCCGCCGCGTCGTCCCGCAGGATATCAGCGCGAAACACCGCCACGGGATGGGCGGTCGCGTCAAAGAAATCCGCCCCCATCGCCTGCGCCGTCACCGATCCGAGCGTCAGCGAGGCTATCGCCACCTGCACCTCGACCCAGCCATTCTGCGGCTGCGTCGGGTCATCGGCGAACTGGATCGTCGCGGTCCAGTCCGCAAATGCGCCGGTCACCGGTTTGCCAAACTGGGTCACAATGATGCCGAGGCTGCCCTCTTGCACCTGCCAGTCGCCTTCTGCCGCCTGCAGGTCCGGGGCCACGGCGCGCACCATCCCCTCGACCGGCAACCGTACGGGCATGGCCGCCAATCCCACGGCGCCACCCCAGATGGCAAACGCCACCAGAGCCGGGACCACATGACGTCGCGCCGCAGGCAGCAATGCTGGCAACACCGATGGCAACCCCGATTGCAACACTGCCGGGCCGTGCCCCGTCACCATCCGCCGCAACGTGGCGTCGCGGTCGATCAGGTGATGCTTCAGCGCGCCCGCCACATGCAGCACAATCGCCGCCCCCATGACCCAACCAGACACCCGGTGCATGATCCCCAGCACGTCCGCCACTACGGCGTCCCTTGGCACGAAGGGCAGCCCCTGACCGAACGGCCACAGGATCGGCGCAAAGCCTTCGGTTGCGGCATGATGCGCCCAGCCGGTCAACGGCATAGCGACCAGCGATCCATACAGCAGCCAATGCACCGTCTCGGCCGTGCCTGCTTCCAGCCGGCGATCTGCGTTCAACAGACCTGGGCGCGGCTGCCCCAAGGCCCAGCCGATCCGCAGCACAGCCAGCACAAACACCGCCAAACCCAACGTTTTATGCAGCGAAAACAACTGCCCGGCGCGCGTCAGCATCGCGGGATCGGGGCTGGCGGCTGCCTGCAGGTCATGCGCCAGATCGCTGGCGATCAGCCCAAGCGGCACCAGCGCCGCAATTCCCAGCACAGTCGCTCAATGCAGCGCGCGTGCCGCCGCGCCATAGGATGTCGGGGTATTCGTCAGTGCCATGGCGCCCTCCGGGATCGTTTGTCGTGGTCAGGTGAAACATAAAGCTTTGCGCCCCGCCACGGCGACACGCGCTGCTGCACAGCAAACGTGCAGTCCTGCGCGGGGCTGTTGCAGGGTCCGGGTCAAGCCGCTATGCCTGTGCGACCGTTGCGCGGGACACCCGTGCCACCCCTGCATCACGAGGCCCGCATGACCCGCGCATTTGTGTTTCCCGGCCAGGGCGCCCAGACCATCGGCATGGGCCGCGCCCTGGCCGACGCCTATCCCGCCGCCCGCGCCGTGTTCGCCGAGGTGGACGAGGCATTGGGGCAGAACCTGTCCGCGCTGATCTGGAACGGCGATCAGGACGCGCTGACCCTGACCGCCAATGCCCAGCCCGCGCTGATGGCGACATCGATCGCCACCATGCGCGCACTGGCATTCGAAGGCGTCCATGTGACCGATGCGGCCTTTGTGGCCGGGCATTCGCTGGGCGAATATTCCGCGCTCTGTGCCGCCGGTGCGCTGACCC
The DNA here is from genome assembly GCA_038205135.1 of Rhodobacterales bacterium. GTDB lineage: Bacteria > Pseudomonadota > Alphaproteobacteria > Rhodobacterales > Rhodobacteraceae > UBA9554. Next base: position 9,083 of record JBBRCF010000063.1, on the reverse strand, counting down.
TGTCGGATACCGCCCGGCTGTTGCGGATCCGGGGCCGCGCCATGCAGGACGCGGTTCCCGTCGGTGTGGGCACGATGGCCGCGCTGCTGGGGCTGGATTTCGACACCGCCCGCAGCGTCGCCGCCGAGGCCGCAAGCATCACCGAAATCTGCCAGGCCGCCAACGACAATGACCCGGCGCAGGTGGTGGTATCTGGCCACCGCGCCGCTGTGGAACGTGCGGTCGAAATCGCCAAAACCCGCGGCGCGAAACGGGCGCTGTTGCTGCCGGTATCCGCACCATTCCACTGTGCCCTGATGGCCCCTGCCGCTGACGCCATGGCGCAGGCGCTGGACGACGTCGACATCGCCACCCCCAAGGTGCCGGTCATCTCCAACGTCCGCGCTGCGGCCGTCACCGACCCTGTGCTGATCCGCGCGTTACTGATTGAACAGGTCACCGGGTTGGTGCGCTGGCGTGAAAGCGTGCTGTTCATGGCGCAGCATGGCGTGACCGAGGCATGGGAAATCGGCGCCGGCAAGGCGCTGTCGGGCATGATCCGCCGCATCGCAAAGGATATCGAATGCCGCGCCATAGGCACGCCTGACGACATCACCGCGGCCTTGACGCCCATCCCCTGATCCCTGCCAAAAAGGACCAAACCCATGTTCGACCTGACCGGAAAATGCGCGCTGATCACCGGCGCATCTGGCGGCATCGGCGGCGCGATCGTCCGGGCGCTGCATGGCGCCGGTGCCACCGTTGGCCTGTCGGGCACGCGGCTGGAACCCCTGCAGGCTCTGGCCGCCGAACTTGGCTGCCGCGCCCATGTGCTGCCTTGCGACCTGTCGGATGCCACCGCGGTCGAGTCGCTGCCAAAAGCTGCGATCGACGCCATGGGCGGGCTTGATATTCTAGTCAACAACGCCGGTGTCACCCGCGACCAGTTGTTCATGCGCATGTCTGACGACGACTGGGCGCAGGTGATCAACGTCAACCTGACCTCCACCATGCGGCTGTGCCGGGCCGTGATGCGTCCGATGATGAAGGCGCGCTGGGGCCGAATCGTCAATATCTCGTCCGTGGTCGGCGCCACCGGCAACCCGGGTCAGGCGAATTATGCCGCGTCCAAGGCGGGCATGGTCGGCATGACCAAGTCCATCGCCTACGAGGTTGCCAGCCGCAACATCACCGCCAATTGCGTCGCCCCCGGGTTCATCGCCACCGCCATGACGGACAAACTGACCGATGACCAGAAGGCCGCGATCACCACGAAAATCCCCGCCGCCCGCATGGGTACCCCCGAAGATATCGCCGCCGCCGTGCTGTATCTGGCGTCGCCCGAGGCGGGTTATGTCACCGGCACCACGCTGCACGTCAATGGCGGCATGGCGATGATCTGACCCAAGGGGCCCGAACGGTCTCGCAAGAAGTAGAATCAGACTGTGATCCGGACCGCCGCCAGCGGCCTGTTGCAGTGCAGCATTCGAAACATGCGGATTTTTCTTTTGAATCCGGGCCCTGCCGACCCAAGCGCCACCGCGCTGCCGCCCCGTTGAAAGCGTTTGCCTCTCGCGCGGCCTGTGCTATAGCGCACGGCAGATTTGACGGGGGCGAACACCCTGCGACAGACCCGCCTCGGTGCAAACCCGCTGCGGAACGAGGAGCCGCCCCGCGAAATCGGGGCATCAGATGCCAGCTGGACAGGCAATGGCAGGACCGGGTCCCTAGGACCCAACCAATTGTGAGGACCGCAAGATGAGCGATATCGCAGACCGCGTAAAAAAGATCGTGGTAGAACACTTGGGCGTGGACGAAGACAAGGTCGTCGAGAACGCCTCGTTCATCGACGATCTGGGCGCGGACAGCCTTGACACGGTTGAACTGGTGATGGCGTTCGAAGAAGAATTCGGCATCGAAATCCCCGATGACGCCGCCGAGACCATCCAGTCCTTTGGCGATGCTGTGAAATTCATCACCGAAGCCTCCTGACCCCCCGGATGGCGCGCCCCACCCGGTCGCGCCCCCGGTTCTGTCGATCAGGAATGTTGCGATTTGGGACGGCGACCGATGGGTCGCCGTTTTTTTCTGCAATTTTGCGGATTTAGCCAGAGCGCGTGGCAACCTTTGCCCGAGGGTCTGCTTTGGGTTTCGGGCCTCGGGTTTCGGGAAAATGTGCTGCTCTCGTGGGGGGGGCCGACCCTTCACGCCGCATTTTTCACCCCGCGCGGCGCGAATGCGACCTGACGGTGTTTTGCCTATGATCCGTCAATGGGATGCCTCTGCATTGCGCGCGAAAGGGTGGCGGTGTATCAGCCGAAAAACGGTTAAGCTGGGGAATGCGCATGCGTCGGGTCGTCGTCACGGGACTGGGTCTGGTCACGCCACTGGCCTGCGGGGTCGAAGAAACATGGTCACGGCTGTTGGCCGGGCAATCCGGCGCCGGGCCGATCACGCGGTTTGACGCCTCGCGCGTGGCGACCACCTATGCCTGCGAGGTGCCGTTTGGCGATGGCAGCGATGGCACCTTCAACCCCGATGACTGGATGGAACCAAAGGAACGCCGCAAGGTTGATGACTTCATCCTTTACGGCTTTGCCGCCGCGCAGCAGGCGGTCAAAGACAGCGGCTGGATGCCCCAGGACGACGCCGGCCGCGAACGCACCGGCGTCATGGTCGGGTCGGGCATTGGCGGGTTGCAGTCGATACAGGACACCACGCTGCTGATCGCCGAAAAAGGCCCGCGCCGCGTGTCGCCGTTTTTCATTCCCGGCGCGCTGATCAATCTTATTTCGGGGCAGATCAGCATCCGCTACGGGTTCAAGGGCCCGAACCATGCGATCGTGACGGCCTGTTCCACTGGCGCACACGCCATCGGCGACGCCGCGCGCCTGATCCAGTGGGGCGACGCCGATGTGATGGTCGCAGGCGGGGCCGAGGCAGCGATCTGCGAAATCGGCATTGCGGGGTTCAACGCCTGCAAGGCGCTGTCCACCAAACGTGCCGACAACCCCAAGGCCGCCTCGCGCCCCTATGACGCCGACCGCGACGGGTTCGTGATGGGCGAAGGCGCCGGCGCCGTGGTGCTGGAAGCCTATGATCACGCCATCGCCCGCGGCGCCAATATCTATGCCGAAATCCTGGGTTACGGCATGTCCGGCGACGCCTATCACATCACCGCCCCGGCCGAGAGCGGCGATGGCGCCTTCCGGTCCATGGCGGCAGCGCTGAAACGGGCCGGGCTGGAACCAAGTGCGGTCGACTACATCAACGCGCATGGCACATCGACCATGGCCGACGTGATCGAACTGGCCGCCGTGGAACGGCTGCTGGGCAATCACGCGGCGAATGTCACGATGTCGTCGACCAAATCCGCCACCGGGCATCTGTTGGGGGCAGCCGGCGCCATCGAGGTGATTTTTTCGATCCTCGCGATCCGCGACCAGATCGCGCCGCCGACGATCAACCTTGACAACCCGGCCGTATCCACGACCATCGACCTTGCCCCCAACGCCGCGCGCCCGCGCAAGATCGACGTGGCGCTGTCGAACAGTTTCGGCTTTGGCGGGACCAACGCCAGCCTCGTGATCGGGCGGGTACGCTGATGTGGAAGGGGCTTGCCTCCAACACGCTCACGCTGCTGCTGGTGATGCTGTTTCTGGCGGGCGGAGTGATCTTGTGGGGACGCGACCAGTTCGTGGCGTCCGGTCCGCTGGAGGCGCCGATCTGCCTGCGCGTCGAACGCGGGACCACCATGACGCGGGTCTCGCGTGATCTGGCCAAAGAAGGCGCGATCACGTCGGACAGCATCTTTCGCATTGGTGCGGATTACGGCGACAAGACCGGCGACCTGAAGGCGGGCAGCTACCTGTTGCCCGAAGGCGCGTCGATGTCAGCGATTCTGGATACCGTGACGCGCGGCGGTGCATCCACCTGCGGCACCGAAGTGGTCTGGCGCATCGGCGTCACGGCCGCATCCGTGCAGGTGCGCGAACTGGACCCGGCCACCGGGCGCTACGTCGAAACCGCGGAATTCGCCCCGGCAGACCCCGCGCCCGACCCGTTCACCAAGGCGCGCGCCGAACCCGGCACACGGTTCCGCGTCACGATCGCCGAAGGCGTGACCAGTTGGCAGATCGTCGAAGGGCTGAAAACCGTCGATCTGCTGACTGGCGACGTGCCGGCGGTGCCCCCCGAAGGCAGCCTTGCGCCCGACAGCTACGAAGTGGCGGCCGGTGACACCCGCGCCGCCCTGATCGACCGCATGACGGATGCGCAGCGCGCCGTCCTCGCGGCGGCCTGGGAAGACCGCGCCGAGGGTCTGCCGCTGAATTCCCCCGAAGAAGCGCTGATCCTCGCGTCCATCATCGAAAAAGAAACCGGTGTTCCCAACGAACGCGGTCAGGTGGCATCAGTCTTCGTCAACCGCCTGAACCAAGGCATGAAATTGCAGACAGACCCCACGGTGATCTATGGCGTGACCCGTGGTCAGGGCGTGCTGGGCCGTGGCCTGCGCCAGTCGGAATTGCGCGGCGCGACGCCGTGGAACACCTATGTCATCGACGGCCTGCCTCCAACCCCGATCGCCAATCCGGGCAAGGCCAGCATCGAGGCCGCGCTGAACCCCGAGGCGACGGATTTCGTGTTCTTTGTGGCGGATGGGACCGGCGGTCACGCCTTTGCCAGAACGCTGGACGACCACAACCGCAACGTCGCCGTCTGGCGCCGGATCGAGGCGGAACGCGCGGCGAACCCACCGGCCCCGGCACAGCGGAACTAGACCGCCACCACATAGGTGTGGATCGAAAACACCACCGCACGGGTGATGGGCAGGCGTACCAGACATTGCCGCTCGGTACGGAAATAGCGCGGGTTGTCCGGGCGCGGGCGTTTGTCGGTTTCGCTGCGCGGTTGGTGCAATTCCGGATCGGAATAGCGCAGCCCGTTCCACCGCCACAACGGCCGGTCCACATGCACCCCGTCAAACATCCGTTGCACACGGGCCGCGATATTCGCGTCATAGCTGGCAACAGGGATATGGATGCCGGTCAGGGGCCGCATGAATTTCTCAGCCAGCATCCATGACGCGGGAAAACACAACGCGGCGGCGGTCAGCAGATGTTCGTCCGACCCCAATTCCAGCCGTTTTTCCATGATCACCATGTCTTCCTGCACCAGCCGCGCCAGCGTGCGCATCGGGTCACTGCGGTCCACCGGCACATCCACCCCATCGGGACGCAGCACGCCATTGCCCACCGCATAGCCCGGCCCCAGCCGCGCCAGCACCAGATCCAGCAGTTCCGCCGCTGCGGGCTGTGCTGCGGGGTCCATCGCCAGGACGGCCGGGGCGCATTCCGCCACCAGCGCATCGCGACGGGCCATCTGCCCGGCAAAGGCTTCGTCCCGGATCAACCAGTCGGCCATCGCCAGCGGTTGTATCCCCGGCAAGGGGCGATGCGTGGTCACGTCATACGGGATGCGGGTTTGCAGGATCATGGTAGTTTCCGGGCCATGACGGCGACGCTTTCGCCGGCGCGCGCCGTCAGATCGGCGAACGCCACCCAAGCCAGCGCGCGCGATTCGGCATTGCGGGTCAGGGGCTGGGTCGCATCCGCCTGAAACAAGAACCGCACATCATGATGCAGATGCGCCGGGTCAGCGCCCCGCGCGGGGATCATGTGAATGTCGATATCCAGAACTGCGTCCGACAGCAGATGTGCGATGACACCGGTTTCCTCGAACAATTCGCGGGCGGCCACGGCCGCCACATCGCGACAGCCGTCGCAATGCCCGCCGGGTTGCAACCAGCGATCCAGTTTCGTGTGGTGCAACAGCAGGGTGCTTGTCCCGCACAGCGACACGCAGAACGCTGACCCCGTGACATGGCCCGTGGCCGGATCGCGGTCATAGGCGCGGGGTTCACGGGCCAGAAACCCGGCCAGCCGCGCCGCCATGTCGATGTCGCGCGCATCACGCCGCGGATAGACCTGCAGCATCTGGTCCAGCCTCATGGCCACACCCGCGCCAGCAGGCCGTGGTGATCAGACCCCAGCGTCCCCCGCCGTTCCACCACGCCGCTGCCTGGCGCCAGAACATGGTCGATGCCGATGGGCAGCCAGCCCGCGATGCGAAAGCTGGTCACGGCTGGCCCCGCCAATCCGCCGCGCGCGGCGCGTGACAGCGCCGCAACCGGCCACCCCCAGGCCACCATGTTGAAATCACCCCCTACCACCACCGATCCGCCAAGTTCAGCCAAATCCGGCAACAGCCGGTCCAGCTGGGCGCGCTGGCCATGTGGGAATGGCCAGTGCAGATGCAGGGACACCACCGTCAACCGACCATAGGGCGTTTGCAACGGCAGTACCGTGGCCCCCTTGGCCGCCGGGCATTGCACCGCCCCCGCCACTGGCCAGCGTGACAGGACCGCCGTCCCGCCGACCCCGGCAAAAGGGCAGAAACCCTGCGACGGATAACGATCCTCCAGCGCCTGCATGACCGACAGCCGATGCACCCCTGTCACCTCCTGCAAGGTGATCACATCGGGTGCTGCCGCCCGGATATCTTGTAACAGCGGCGCCGGATCGGTCAGGCGGAACGACAGGTTCTTTTGATACAACCGAACAGGTCCGGGCGCGGGGGCGGTCACAAAAGGCACCGCCACGCTGATCATGGCAAAACCCGCCAGCACCAGCCCCGGCAAGACCGCCCAGTAGGGTTGCAACCGTGGCAGCAACCAGATGGCCAACAGCAGCGCCGCCACCGGCCGCACCACCGCCAGCGCATCGCCGACCGCCAGCCAGGGCCCGGCAAACCCGCCAGAGACCAGCAGGATCAGGCCAAGGGTGACCCCGGCATAAACGGCGTTGGTCATGGCGCGGCCCCCACATGCAAAAGGCCCCCGGGCGGGGGCCTTTTGATGATCATCGCCGGGCGCATCGCTGTAGATCAGCCGCGCAGGCGGGCCGACAGGGTCCAGACCGCCGGGAACAGCACCGCCGCCAGCGCCAGTTTCAGCACGTCGCCGATCAGGAACGGGGTCAGGCCGTGCTGAACCGTCCAGCCCCAGCTTTCGGCATAGGGCATGGCGTTCAGCCAGATCAGGCCGGGAATGTAGATCAGCGCATTGCCAGCCAGCATTGCCAACGCCATCTTGCCGGCGCTGCGGTCCCACCCGCGCGCGGCAAACCAGCCCAGTGCCGCCGTGGCCAGCACATAGCCCAGCAGATAGCCGCCGGTGCCGCCCATCATGTAGCCCAGTCCGTTCTTGTCCACCGACGACCCGGCAAACACGTCAAACCCGGCCGCCCCGATCAGCATGTAGCCAAGGATCGTCACCAGACCCAGCCGCGCACCATAGGCCGCCCCGATCGTCAGCACAGCAAACGTGCCCATCGTGATCGGCACCGGCCACATCGGCACCGCCACCTTGGCCGACACGGCCAGCAGGGCGATGCCCGCAATAACCAGTGCGGCTTCTTTCAGCCGCGCGGCCGCACCTTGGGTGGCGCCAAAGATGTCAGCCAGAACTTTGGCGGATGCTGTAGTGGACATGGGTTGATCTCCGTCACGGTTTTGTCGCAGTTGGCAAAGGTTTGCCCTGCCCCGCCCCGCGCCGCAAGGGCGATTGCGCTAACAGGGCGCGGCGCTGGTTCTAGCGTCGGTATTCCGACCGCATGACGTAATCCTTGCGCGGGCCGGTGACCCGCCATTCCGATGTCCACACCGGCCAGCGCGCGAAATCGTAGGTGACGCGGTAGTCGTCAGGATCGCACCAATGCGCGCTGTCCGGCGCGCCTTGTGGCGTGAACCGATGAAACGGCCGGCCATCTTCGAACCGTACCGCGATGGCGCCACCGTCGCCACGCCACAGATAGACCCGCGTCGCCTTGAATTGCGCCGCGCCCAGATCCAGCCGCCCCTCTTCGGTCAGGCGCAGCCCGTCGCCATCGCGCGTAAATCGCGCCACGCCGCTGAACCGCCCGTTCGCTGGCTTTGGCGTGTCCAGCCTGTCCGTGATGCGCCGTTCCAGCCGCCACAGTCCCGTGAAATCCGTCAGTTCGACCATCCTTGCCCCCTTCGCCTTGCCCGTGCTGATAACCGGGGCTAAGCACGCAGCCAACCCGCCGCAAAAGGACCCACAGCATGATCCCGCGCTATTCCCGCCCCGAGATGGTGAAAATCTGGTCGGCCGAGTCCAAATTCCGCATCTGGTTCGAGATCGAGGCCCATGCCTGCGACGCCATGGCCGATCTGGGGGTGATCCCGCGTGCCAACGCCGACGCCGTCTGGGCCGCAAAGGATGTGGAATTCGATGTGGCCCGGATCGACGAAATCGAGGCGGTCACCAAACATGACGTCATCGCCTTTCTGACCCATCTGGCCGAACATGTTGGCGCGGACGCCGCCCGCTTTGTGCATCAGGGCATGACGTCGTCCGATGTGCTGGACACCTGCCTGAACGTGCAACTGACCCGCGCCACCGACCTGCTGATTGCCGATCTGCAGGCGCTGCTGGCGGCCCTGAAACGCCGCGCCTTTGAACACAAGGATTCGATCCGCATCGGGCGCAGCCACGGCATCCACGCCGAACCCACCACCATGGGCCTGACATTCGCGCGGTTCTACGCCGAAATGGACCGGAACCTTGCCCGCCTGCGCGCCGCCCGCGTGGAAATCGCCACCGGCGCGATTTCGGGCGCGGTCGGCACATTTGCCAACATCGACCCGGCGGTCGAAGCGCATGTGGCCAGGGAACTGGCCCTGACCCCGGAACCCACCTCTACTCAGGTCATTCCGCGCGACCGGCACGCCATGTTCTTCGCCGTGCTCGGCGTCATCGCCAGCTCGATCGAGCGGCTTAGCGTCGAGATTCGCCATCTCCAGCGCACCGAAGTGCTCGAAGTCGAGGAATATTTCGCGCCCGGACAAAAGGGCAGCTCGGCGATGCCGCACAAGCGCAACCCGGTGCTGACCGAGAACCTCACCGGCCTTGCCCGCGTGGTCCGCGCCGCGGTGGTCCCGGCGATGGAGAACGTCGCGCTGTGGCACGAGCGCGATATCTCGCATTCCTCGGTCGAGCGGTTCATCGGCCCCGACGCCTGCAT
>JBBRCF010000062.1:0-20326 GCA_038205135.1 Rhodobacterales bacterium | reverse complement strand
TGATCCGGCGGCAACGACCCGGCTGGTTACCTATGCCCGGCGGGAACGGCCCGACCTGCACATCATCGCGCGCGCCCGCGACCGGGTGCATGTGTTTCAACTCTACAAGGCCGGCGCGGATGACATCGTGCGCGAAATGTTCGATGCCAGCTTGCGTGCCGGGCGCTATGCGCTTGAAAACATTGGGTTGTCAGAATACGAAGCCGCGATGGCCGAAGAGGTGTTCTACCACCACGACCGCGAGTCGCTGAAAGAGCTGGCGCTGGTCTGGGACGAAACCCTGCCCGCCTCGCGCAATCCAGCCTATGTTGCCAAGTCCCGGGAACTGGAACGCGATCTGGCTGCGGCGCTCGCCGCCCGGCTGGAAGATCGCAAGAGCGGTTGACAGCCCGGACATCGGGCCGGTCATCAGGCCAGCAGACAATCAGCACAGATCAATAAATGCGAAAAGGCCGCCCCAACGGAGCGGCCCACGCAATCATGCAATCACATCAGGCAGCGGCGCGGCCAACCAGCACGTCACCGACCTTGCGCGCGGCGGTGGCTTCGTCGCCACCCGACACCGCAGCCACTTCGCGCGTCAACCGTTCCAGTGCGGCTTCGTACAACTGCCGTTCGGAATAGCTCTGTTCGCGCTGATCGTCGGCCCGGTGCAGGTCACGCACCACTTCCGCAATCGCAATCAGGTCGCCCGAGTTGATTTTCTGTTCATATTCCTGCGCCCGGCGCGACCACATGGCCCGTTTGACCTTGGCCTTGCCACGCAGCGTTTTCATCGCCTGGCTGACCACGTCGGGCGATGACAGCGACCGCATGCCGATTTCTGTCGCCTTGTGGGTCGGAACCCGCAACGTCATCTTGTCCTTTTCGAACGAGATCACGAACAGTTCCAGTGTGATACCGGCGATTTCCTGTTCCTCGATCGACACGATCTGGCCAACGCCATGCGCCGGATAGACCACGTAATCGTTGGGGCGAAATTCGGGCTTTTTGGTCTTGATCATTCGGTTCCTTCCTCAAAAGACCCGCATCCATGGTCGCACGGTCAACAGTTAACGCGCCTGGCGGGCGGACCTCGCTACAACACACCGGAGGGCGCAAAAATCACATCGAGACTCGCATTATGGTCTCGACGCCCGGATGATGATGCAGGAATTTCGGTCCCCAGTGCGGCGTGACAGTGTGGATGTCAGGCGGTCTTTTATGTGTGGCTGTGATAATAACACAAAGACCCGCGCGACGAAAGCATATCGTCTTGCGCAGTTTTTCGTATAATTATCCAATGCGAATATGTATTTGGTCGCCCACCTGCTGCGGTTGATCCGCCATGACAGCGGACTGCCGGCATCCGGCCGGAACCGATTCGTCTCAGTTTCCGGGGCCGGGCTTTTCCGAGAAATAACTTTCCATTTTTCCGGCTTCGCCATCGCGCGCCTCGGCGTCGGGCAAAGGATCCTTGCGCACCGTAATCACCGGCCACATATCGGAATATTTCCGGTTGAACGCGACCCATTTATCCATCGCCGGTTCGGTGTCCGGCCGGATGGCGTCGGCGGGGCATTCCGGTTCGCAAACCCCGCAATCGATGCATTCATCGGGGTGGATCACCAGCATGTTCTCGCCTTCGTAGAAACAGTCCACGGGGCAAACTTCGACGCAGTCGGTGAATTTGCAGGCGATGCAATTGTCGGTGACGACATAGGTCATGGTGGCTGTCTCTTGTTCTGATTATCCGTTGAGTTAGACCGCTTCGGCGTCGGATTCAAGCGAAGCCTGTCGGATCCGCCTGTCACATCTGAAGCAGCGGCAGCTTGGGGCCAGTCAACTACAGGTCTTCGTAAAGCACCTGTGCCTCAGTCGCCGGGCCGCGCCGGTCGGGCAGACCCAGCACCCGCACAACGCGGATGCGGTCGCCTTGCGGTACTGTCAGCACATCACCGGGACCGATTTCACGGGCCGGTTTGGCGATGCGCTGGCCGTTCAGACGAACCTTGCCGCCTGCAACCATCTCGGTGGCCAGACCGCGGGTTTTATAGAACCGCGCCTGCCACAGCCATTTGTCGATCCGCAGGCGCGAGGCGTCCGCCATCCTGCGTCAGAGCTTGCCCTTGAGCGCAAGCAACGCAGCAAAGGGGCTGTCCATGTCGTATTTTTCTTCGCGCGGCGGGCGGGCAGAGTGCACTTTGGGGCCATTGCGATCCGGGCGGTCATTGCGATCCGGGCGGTCGCCGCGATCCGGCCGGTTGCCCTTGCCGCCAGCGTTGCCGCCTGAATTGCCTGCAGGATTTCCAGACGGCTTGCCAGACGGTTTGCCGGCGAACCGGTCTTCGCGGGGGCCGCGGTCCTTGTCACCTTCCTTGGCAAACGCCGGGCGCTGGTCCGGTTTGCCCTTGCCACGGGAGGTCGCCCCATCGGCGCTATCACGACGCGGGCGATCTGGCCGCGCCTGATCTGGCCGCGGCGCGTTGGCCTCGGCGGTATCTGTCCGGGGCGTATCTGTCCGGGGCGCTGCCGCACGCGGCTGATCGCCGCGCGGGCCACGCCCGGCGTTTTCCGGGCCGGGCTGGCCGGGCGCCCCGCGTGCGGGCCGCGGCGGGCGGGCCTGCGCCGCGTCGCGGCGCGGACCGCGATCAGGACGCGCAGCCGCGGGTTTGCGGCCCCATGCAAAGGTGTAGAACACCTCCAGATCAACCGGTATCTCCGCGGGCGGCTCAACGGACGGCTCAACGAGTACTGCGGCCTCGGTGTCCGGCGTTGCCTCCGCCGGCGCGTCTGCCGGCGCATCTGCGGCAATCTCATGACCGGCGTCCGGCGCCTGGGCGACAGGCGCTGCAACGGGCGTAGCCTCGCCCGGCGCATCGACGATCGGTGCAGCTGCAGCGGCCCCGTCACCGTCCGGCGCGGCATCTACGGCTGCGGTGCCGTCTGCTGGGGCAACTTCGGCCACAGCAGCTAGGGTCGCAGCAACGACGGGCGCTGCGACCTTGGCCACAACCTTGACCTTGGGACGTTCGGCCTTTTCGGCGCGATAGCCCAGCCCCTCCATCAACAGTGCGAACTGTTCCAGCGTCATGCCGGTGATCGACAACATTTCCGGCTTGGCTTCGAACCCGGCGCGGCTGTCGACCGCGCGCAACTGGTCCGCCAGCCGTTCCAGCATGTCGATCCGGATCGCGCGATGACCGGCCACGCGGTAGCCCGCCATGGTGAAATACCCATCCGGCATGTCGTGGATCACCTGTACGGTGACCAGCCCCGCCGGAGCGGCCTCGGGGAACTCGGCCAACCCCTTTGCCAGCGACCACAGCACCAGCCGCAGCCGCGTCGGCGCGGGTTTCAGAACCAGCGGCAGGAACACCGTGTATTGCCCGAACCGCACGCCATGCTTGCGCAGCACCGCGCGCGCATCCTGTTCCAGCGCCTTGACCTCTTCGGCGATGGTGGACCGTTCGATGATGCCAAAATTTTCCACCAGCCGGAACGCGAACCCGCGTGCCAGACCCGTCAGGGTTTCGTCGCGCTGCAACGCCATCAACGGCTCGAACAGCGCGGACACCTTGCGGTCGATGAAATGCTGTAACCGGCGCTGCACCTTTTGCAGCACGTCAGGCCCCGCCTCGTCATCGACGAAGGCCGTCACCTGCGGCTTCAGCGGATCGGCCCCCGCGACCAGCTTGCCCACAGCGGCGGTACCCCACATCAACCCGCCCTGTTCGGTAAAGTCGATCTCGGTATCCGGCGCGTTGTAGAACCGGTCAGCCCGCAAATGGAAATGCGGCGCCAGCGCGGCGGTGGACGCCTGCGCGATCGCCTTGGCCTCGGCCCCCGTGGCATCCTTGTCCTGACGGAACCGGAACCCCTCCAGCCGACCGACGAATTCGCCCTCGACCGTCACTTCGCCCTTGTCGTTCACTTCGGCCAAGAGGGCCTCCTTCTGTTTGAGCCGCCGCAGCAATACCGATGTGCGCCGGTCCACGAAACGTTGCGTCAATCGGGCGTGCAATGCATCCGACAGCCGATCTTCTACAGCGCGGGTTTCGTCGCGCCAATGACTTTCATCATCAACCCAGCCACGTCGTTGCGCGACATAGGTCCAGGTGCGGATAAACGCCAGTCGCCGCGACAGCGTATCGATCTCGCCGTCGGTGCGGTCGATGCGGTTGATCTGCCCCGCCAGCCAGTCGTTCGGCACCTGCCCCCGCTGATGCAGATGGATGAATATCTGTTCCAAGAGGCTGGCATGTTCTGCCGCCGAAATGCCGCGAAAATCCGGTATCCGACAGACATCCCACAACAATTTGACTGACGCCGGGTCGGACGCGCGCGCCCGGACCTCGGCCACCTCGGCCAGCGTTTTCAGCGCGGTCAGGTCATCACTGTCGCGCGCCCGCGTCAGCAACGGGTGATCCGGCATCCGTTCCAGCGACGCGATCAGGGCATCCACCGTGCCGAACCGCAGATCGGCGTTGCGCCAGATCAGGCGACGGACCGGTGCGAACTGATTTTCCATGATCGCTTCGGCCACATCGAGGTCCAGCGCCCCCGCCTCGCCGGTCACGCCAAAGGTGCCATCCACCAACCCGCGGCCGGCGCGGCCCGCGATCTGCGCCAGTTCATTGGGCTGCAGCGGCCGCATCCGGCGTCCGTCGAATTTGGTCAGGGCCGAAAACGCGACATGCGCGATATCAAGGTTCAGCCCCATGCCAATGGCATCGGTGGCGACCAGAAAATCGACCTCGCCGGCCTGATACATCGCGACCTGCGCGTTGCGGGTCCGGGGCGACAGCGCCCCCATCACCACCGCAGCGCCGCCGCGCTGACGTTTCAGCAATTCGGCAATCGCATAGACATTTTCCACGGAAAATCCAACGATTGCACTGCGAACCTGCATCCGGCTCAGCTTTTTCTCGCCGACGTAACTCAGGTTCGACATCCGGTCGCGGCGGACGAACTGGGTCTGCGGCACCAGCGTGGCAATCGCGGTCTTCATGGTTTCCGCGCCCAGAAACATCGTTTCCAGCAACCCGCGCGACCGCAACAGCCGGTCGGGGAACACATGGCCGCGTTCCGGGTCGCCGCACAACTGGATCTCGTCCACCGCAAGGAAATCAACGCCCATGCCCTCGGGCATCGCCTCGACGGTGCAGACCCAGTATTGCACGCGGTCGGGCACGATCCGTTCTTCGCCGGTGACCAGCGCCACCACCGACGGGCCGCGAATGGCGACGATGCGGTCATAGACCTCGCGGGCCAACAGCCGCAGCGGCAGGCCGATCACGCCTGTGCGATACCCCAGCATGCGATCGATGGCATAGGTCGTTTTACCGGTGTTGGTTGGCCCAAGGACCGCCGTGATGCGCGTCGGCTCGGCCATGGCCCGCTCCCCGGGGAATTATCAGAGGGTCTGGCCCTGCGTCTTGGCGTCAAGACGCGTTACCGCCTCTTGGGCCTCGTCGTAATGCGGGTGTGCTTTCAGGGCAAGCGCATAGGCATCGCGCGCCGCGTCGAACCGGTTGATCTGTTCCAGAATCGCTCCCAGCCCGAACATCGCCTCGAAATGGCGCGGGTCCAGCCGTAACACCTGTTCCAGATCGGCGAGTGCCAGGCCCAGTTCGTTCAGCGCAAACCACGCTTTGGCGCGGGCATGCCAGCCTTCGGAAAAATCCGGCGCATGATCGATCAACGCGGTCAGATGTTCCGCAGCCACCGCCGGCTCGCCGCGTTCCAGCGCATCCAGCCCGCGTTTCAACAGCAAATCCATCGCCACCGACCCCGACCGCCGCCGTTCCAGCGCGATTTCGCGCAGGATCGGTTCTGCCTCGGCAGGACCGGCGGTCGCAAGATTGTCATAGAGCGGTTGCAATTTTGCGGTCTCTGCATAAGTCGGACTGCCGGAAACGACAGACAGCCAAAACACCGCTGCACCTGCCGCGACGATAGATTTGAGATTGCGCCAAAACCTGTTCATAAACCCCAGTGTAACTTGTGCGGGACCGATTTCCAGACCCCCGCGCATCACGTGATGCGGAGATCATAGAATGAGCGATATTCTGACCGGGGCGGTTACCGCCCTGAACGAAAAAATGGGCGGGCAAGGCTTTGACGGCGTGGCAAAGTTCGTGATCGACGGCGAAGGTGCCGTGATGATCGACGAATCCGGCGCACGTGCGGGCGATGATGCGGCGGACGTGACGCTGACCGCCTCGGCCGAAACGTTTCAGGCAATTCTGACCGGCGATCTGAACGCCACATCGGCCTTCATGGCCGGCAAGCTGACGGTTGATGGCGATATCGGTCTGGCGATGAAACTGGGCATGGTCCTCGGCTGACATGACCGCTGCCCCTTTTCACGCTGACCTGGCCCGGGGTCCGGCCGATGGGCGCGCCCTTTGGGCCAGAACACCGGATGGGGTGCAGGTGCGCCTTGCGCTGTGGACAGAACACGCCGCGCCACGCGGTACGGTGCTGATTCTTCCGGGGCGCACCGAATATGTCGAGAAATACGGCCTTTTTGCCGCCGACATGGCCGAACGCGGCTATGCGAGCCTTGCCATCGACTGGCGAGGTCAGGGTCTGGCGGACCGGCTGTTGCCCGACCGCCGGGTGGGCCATATCGGGCTGTTCCCGGATTATCAGTTTGATTTTAAGGCGATGCTGAACGTGGCACAGGCCGCGAACGTGCCCGGTCCATGGTTCCTGATCGGCCATTCCATGGGGGGTGGCATCGGCCTGCGGTCCGTTATCGACGGCGCGCCGGTCGCCGCCTGCGCCTTTACCGGGCCGATGTGGGGCATCCGGCTGACACCTGCGATCCGCCCCCTCGCGACCGCCTATGCGCATCTGATGACGACACTGGGTCGCGGCACCGGCTTTGCCCCCTCGACCACGCCGCGCAATTACGTCCTGACCGCGCCGTTCGAGGACAACGTGCTGACCACGGACCGCGCGATGTGGGACATGCTGCGGCACCAGATCACCACCGTGCCGGATCTGGAACTGGCCGGGGCGTCGGTGCAATGGGTGTCGCAGGCGCTGCGCGAAACCGCGGATCTGCACCGCCTGCCGTCGCCGGACCTGCCCTGTCTGACCTTTGTCGGTGGCAACGAACGCATCATCGATGTGCCACGCGTGCATGATCGCATGGCGCGGTGGCCCAAGGGCAAGCTGGTGATCATGCCGGGGGCCGAACACGAGGTGCTGATGGAAGGGCCTGCGACGCGGGCCAGCATCGCGGATCAACTGGCCGCGCATTTCACAGCGTGATGGATTGCGCAGTGCGCGGTGCTATCATCCTCCCATGACCAAAACGCCCGTCCTGCGCTTTACCGACAAGGGCTTTTATTGCGAGGCCGGGGATTTTTACGTCGATCCCTGGCGCCCTGTCGTGCGCGCATTAGTCACGCATGGCCATTCCGACCACGCGCGGCCCGGCATGGGGGCCTATCTGGCGACCCACCAGGCGCTGCCGGTGATGCGGATGCGGTTGGGCGATATCACCGCAGACGGCATCGCCTATGGCGAAACCCGGAAAATCGGCGGCGCAACTGTCAGTTTCCATCCCGCCGGTCACGTGCCGGGATCGGCACAGATCCGCATCGAAGTCGCGGGCGAGGTCTGGGTTGTGTCAGGGGATTACAAACTGGACGATGACGGGGTTTCCGAACCGTTTCAACCTGTTGCCTGCCATAGTTTCATCAGTGAATGCACCTTTGGCCTGCCAGTTTTCCGCTGGCGCCCGCAGGCGGAAACCGCCGCCGCCATCGCCGCATGGTGGGCAGAAAATGCCGCCACCGGCCGCGTATCGATCCTGGGCGGGTATTCGCTGGGCAAGGCGCAGCGCCTGCTGGCGATGCTGAACCCGGACCAAGGCCCGATCCTGACCCACGCTGGCATCGCCGCCACCACTGACATTCTGCGCGATCAGGGCTATCCCTTGCCCGCCACCATCCGCATCATGCCTGATACCGACCGAAAATCCGTCGCCGGCGCGGTGATCCTGTGCCCGCCTGGCCTGTTGGGATCAACCTGGGCACGGCGGTTCGGCCCGTCGTCCGAGGCATTCGTGTCGGGCTGGATGCAGTTGCGCGGCTTGCGGCGGCGGCGCGGGATGGACAGGGGATTCGTGATTTCCGACCACGCCGACTGGTCGGGACTGATATCCGCCATCACGGCAACAGGGGCCGAGAACATATATCTGACACATGGTTACACCGATACCTTCGCACGCTACCTGAGGGACGCGGGCCATAACGCCACCGCGATCCAGACCGAATTTGCCGGGGACGCGTCAGACGCCACCGAGGATGCGGCGTGAAACAGTTCGCCGCGCTGTTCGCCGCCCTTGATGGCACCACCTCGACGACCGCCAAGGTCGATCACCTGACCGCCTACCTGCGCGCCGCCCCCGATGCCGACCGGCTGTGGTGCGTGGCGCTGTTTTCGGGCCGCCGCCCCAAACGTGCCGTCACCACCACCCGGCTCACCGAATGGGCGACGGAAACTGCAGGCATCCCGCCGTGGCTGTTCACCGAATCTTATGCCGTCGTTGGCGATCTGGCCGAAACCATCGCGCATCTGTTGCCGCCCCCCACCCGGACCAATGACCTGACGCTGGCGGGCGCGATTGCCGAGGTGCGCGCGCTGGCCGCGCTGGACGATGCCGCGCGCCGCGACAGAATCCTCGGGCTGTGGGACACCGCCCCGCCGGACCAGCGGCTGGTGGTCAACAAACTGCTGACCGGGGGCTTTCGCCTTGGCCTGTCACGCAAGCTGATGACCCGCGCGTTGGCCGCCGCCACCGACACGGACGAATCCGATCTCGCCCACCGCCTGATGGGCGACTGGACGCCGGATACCACCACCTTTGCCGCGCTGATCGCGGGCGACGGCACCGGCGATCTGTCGCGGCCCTATCCGTTTGCACTGGCGCACGGGCTGGACGGCGCACCCGACATCCTTGGGCCCCCGGCCCATTGGCTGGCAGAATGGAAATGGGATGGCATTCGAGGCCAGTTGGTGCTGCGTGGCGGGGCGCATCACCTGTGGTCGCGCGGCGAAGAACTGTTGACCGACCGCTTTCCCGAATTCGCGGCGCTGCCCGACTGGTTACCCCCCGGCACCGTGCTGGACGGCGAAATCCTGGCTTGGCGCGACGGTGCGCCCCTGCCCTTTGCCGCACTGCAAACCCGCATCGCAAGGAAAACGCTAACGAAAAAGGTGCTGATCGACGCCCCCGTCGCGTTCCTGGTCTACGACTTGCTGGAACATCAGGGTGCGGATCTGCGCGAGGCCCCGTTGGCGGACCGCCGCGCGGCTCTGGAAACTTTGCTCGCGCCCCTGCCCGCCATCCTGCCGCTGCGCATCTCGCCAGAAGTGCCGTTCACCGACTGGCAGGCGCTGGCCGCCACCCGCGCCACCGCCCGCGATGCATCCGCCGAGGGGCTGATGCTGAAACGCCGGACCAGCAGCTATTTCATCGGGCGGAAAACCGGAGATTGGTGGAAATGGAAACTTGACCCCCTGACCATCGACGCGGTGATGATCTATGCGCAGGCCGGCCACGGGCGGCGCGCCACGCTATACACCGATTTCACCTTTGCGGTGCGCGACGGCAACGGGCTGGTGCCGTTCACCAAGGCATATTCCGGTCTGACCGACGTCGAATTCCGCGAAATCACCACCTGGGTGCGCGCCCATACCCTGCAACGGTTCGGCCCGGTCCGGTCGGTGCACGGCGAACTGGTGTTCGAAATCGCATTCGAAGGCATTCAAGCCAGCCCCCGGCACAAATCCGGCGTGGCACTGCGATTTCCCCGCATCCTGCGCTGGCGCCGCGACAAGACGCCCGATCAGGCCGATACGCTGGACCATCTGAAGGCGCTGTTGGCGCAATACGGTTGAGCCGGCGCGCCCCCGCGCCTATGTCTGCTGCAACGCAATGAAAGGCCTGCCCATGATCACCTACGACGCCAACGCCAGCCACGGAACCCAGCCTTTCGGCAACCTGCCGGAATGGGACCTGTCCGACCTGTACACCGCGCCCGACGCGCCGGAACTGAAGGCCGACATGGACTGGCTGGACGCGGAATGCGCCGGCTTTGCTGCCGATTACGAAGGCAGACTGGCGACGCTGGAAGCGGCGGCCTTCCTGACCTGCGTGCAGCGCAACGAGGCGATCAGCACCAAGGCCGGGCGCATCATGTCCTTTGCCGGGCTGCGCTATTACCAACTGACCATCGATGGCACCCGCGCCAAATTCCTGTCCGATTGTCAGGACCGGGTGACAACCGCCACCACGCCCTTGGTGTTTTTCACGCTGGAACTCAACCGGCTGGACGACACCCATCTGGGCCGCCTGTTTGCGACCAACGCGGATCTGGCCCGCTACAAGCCGGTGTTCGACCGCATCCGCGCGATGAAACCCTACCAACTGTCCGATGAAATGGAAAAATTCCTGCACGACATGGGCGTGGTCGGCGACGCCTGGGAACGGCTGTTCGATGAAACCATCGCCGGCCTGGGCTTTGAGGTGGATGGCGACCCGCTGACCATCGAAGGCACGCTGAACCTGCTGACCGATCCGAACCGCGCCAAACGCGAGGCGGCGGCGCGCGAACTGGCCCGGGTGTTCGACGCCAATATCAAGACCTTCGCCCGCGTCCACAACACGCAGACCAAGGAAAAAGAGGTGATGGACCGCTGGCGCAAGATGCCGACACCCCAAACCGGTCGCCACCTGTCCAACGACGTGGAACCCGAGGTCGTCGCGGCGCTGCGTGATGCCGTCGTCGCCGCCTACCCACGCCTGTCGCACCGGTATTATGAATTGAAACGCAAATGGCTGGGGCTGGACCGCATGCAGGTCTGGGACCGCAACGCGCCCTTGCCGATCGAAGACCCCCGCACGGTGGACTGGCCCACGGCGCAGGCGCTGGTGCTGGACGCCTACGGCGCGTTCGACCCGCGCATGGCTGACCTTGCGCGGCCGTTCTTCGACAAGGGCTGGATCGACGCCGGCGTGAAACCCGGCAAGGCGCCGGGGGCCTTTGCCCATCCGACCGTGACCGAAGTGCACCCCTACGTGATGCTGAACTACCTCGGCAAACCGCGTGACGTGATGACGCTGGCGCATGAACTGGGCCACGGCGTGCATCAGGTGCTGGCGGCTGGTCAGGGCGAGATGCTGTCCTCCACACCCCTGACGCTGGCCGAAACCGCGTCCGTCTTCGGCGAGATGCTGACGTTCCGCACCCTGCTGGACCGCGCCAAGACGCAGGCCGAACGCAAGACCCTGCTGGCGGGCAAGGTCGAGGACATGATCAACACCGTCGTCCGCCAGATCGCGTTCTATGATTTCGAATGCAAACTGCACGCCGCGCGCCGCGAGGGCGAATTGACCCCCGAAGATATCGGCCAGTTGTGGATGAGTGTGCAGGCGCAATCACTGGGCCCGGCGTTCGATTTCATGGACGGCTATGAAACCTTCTGGGCCTATATCCCGCATTTCGTGCATTCGCCATTCTACGTCTATGCCTATGCCTTTGGCGACGGGCTGGTGAACGCGTTGTACGCCGCCTACGAGGACGCCCCCGACGGGTTCCAGGAAAAATATTTCGACATGCTGAAAGCGGGCGGATCGAAACACCACCGCGAATTGCTGGCCCCGTTCGGGCTGGACGCGTCAGACCCCCGGTTCTGGGACAAGGGGCTGAGCATGATCGAAGGCTTCATCGACGAGCTGGAGGCGATGGAGGGGTAGCGGCGGGGGAACACCCCACCTTACACACCACCATAAACCCCGGCCAGCACGTCAATGTCGCGCTCCTGCACCGCAATATTGTGGAAATCTGCCCGCCCGGACAGCGTCACCGGGCGGCGATGCAGAGAGGCTGCGATCCCATGGCGGAAATGATCGTCACGACGCGGCGCATTGCGTTGATTGCACCCCGGATGTTGGCTGTGGTGAAAACCGGCAGCGAAACACGTTTCGCCTGTTCCTTCAGCCGCGCTTCGGTGTGGGGGCCAGAATCCCGTGGGCGGGGTTTCACGACGCCAGCCCCGTAACAGTCCGTAAAACGGTGCCCGGTTCGGTCCATTGGACGATGCACAACGGTTCGATGAAACTGCACCTCGCCGATACCCGCGCCGCAAGGCCCTCGGAAATAGACCGCGCCAGCCGTTCGGACAAGTCGCCTTTCGGTCTGTCGTGATGCAGCCGACTGCAAAACCCCGTATGTCTGACTGTCTGGATTGAAAAGGATACACCCGGTGATTCAGATTATCAGTGGCAGTGAAGCCGTAACCGCCGCAAACCAGCCTGAAACCGTCCTGCTGGATTTGCGTTCGCCCGCCGAGATTGCCGCAAGCGGCACCGCGCAGGGTGCGATGTGCATGACCACGATTGATTTGTCGCGCCTCTTTACGGCTGCGAACACAATCGAGGCGCGGCGCCTGATCACGGCGCAGCAGATCATCGTTTACTTTGCCGTTGGGGCACGGGCGGGGGCAGCCGCCGAACTGCTGGTCAGCAAAGGCCTGAAGAATGTCAGTGCCTTCAACGCCTTTCGTGTTTGGGTAAGTGCCGGAGGCGCTGTGCAGACCGCCTGAAAAATTCCATCGCAGGG
This sequence comes from Rhodobacterales bacterium, assembly GCA_038205135.1. Taxonomy (GTDB): domain Bacteria; phylum Pseudomonadota; class Alphaproteobacteria; order Rhodobacterales; family Rhodobacteraceae; genus UBA9554. The sequence goes on along the minus strand of JBBRCF010000062.1, from coordinate 7,703 downwards.
GAAAACGTCGGGGCGGCATCCAACGTGACTGTGCAAAGGCGGCGCGGGTCAGCGAAAGATCACCAACGCCTCGCCCCCTTTGGTATCGAATTTGATGCGGTAGGCGCGGCGGCCGATCTTGACGGCGACTTCGGACTTTGGCGTGTCGATGCCCAGCGCGGCAAAGAACTTGCGGCGTGGTGTCTCGGGGTCGGCTACGTCAGATGTGGTGACGGCACATTCGAAGGCGGCTCTGGTAAAGGCGTTGACCTGAATGGATTCGTCGGTTTTCTTGCGCATTCCGATGAATGCGTTCGGGCCAAGGTCGGTTGGCCCGAAGCCCTGCTTGGCGGCCGCCGAACGCAGCGCCGGCACGTCGTCGAGATGGGCCATGCAGAGGCCACGAAACGTTGCGACGGGATCGGCCAAGGCAGATGTCGCCAGCAACAGCGAGAGGGTGGCAAAGGCAACTTTCATCACACTCTCCGACACGGGTTTGATTAGCGCCCAAGTTGTGGAAGGCCGATGTGGCGTTGTCAACGGCGCCGCAGGCGGGCACGTGTCCTTGCACCAGGTCCGTATCCGTCTGGTTCATCTGACCCGATCATCTTTCACTGGCCGGCCGATTGGCTGACGCATCCCGACCGGCGGCTGCCGTTCTACATCAGGGTCACCGATGGCGTGAAGGCGCGCGGCATCGACTGGCGCACGCAGGCGATTGACGCAATATCATCGCGTTGCGCCTCGGCGCCATGCCGAGGCGGCATGTGGTCAACAATGGCCGCCCCCGCGACAAGCCCATCACACCCGGATCAGACCGGTTCCAGCATACCCTTGGCCCGCGCGATTTGTCAGGCGAAGGTAACCTGAAAGCTGCCGTTGAACCAGACGGGCGCGGCGGTGGCAAAGTCCCGCGCTGCTTACGGTCGGTCAGAACAAAAACCGCTGGTGGTGGTAAGTCAGACAAATATGGCGGTTTTGATAACCCTTCCTACACCCCCAGCCGCGCCAGAAACCGGTCCACCAGATCCGGCGCCCCGGCGTTCAGGCACATCTGCCCGAAATACCACCACAGGAACCCGTCGTAATCCACCTGCGGCGCAGGCGCGCGCAACGCCGCCGCCAGGGCGTCCACGTTCCGCGCCTCCACCGCAACATGGTGAAAATCCGCCTGCCCGCACAGGATCACCGGGCAGGGATGCAGATAGGCCTCGATCCCGACGGCGGAATTGATGGTCACGACGCGGTCAGCGGCGGCGATCACGTCATGGATATTGGCCATCGTCACCACCATCTGCGGAAACCGCGCGGCCAGCGCCTCCAGCCGTGCAAAGGTCGCGGGGTCAAAATCGCGGGGATGCGGTTTGACCAGCACCGGGCATGTCAGCGTTTCCAGCACAGTTTCCAGCATCGCCCAACGGTCGATCCACAGCGTTTCGCCCACCACGCGATGGCCTTCGGATTGCAGGAATACCGCCGCCTGCGCGCGGGGCAGCTCCGCAATTTCGACAGGCTGTTCATAGCGCGATGCGCGCCCCTGAACCAATCGCTTGCGCAGCCGGGCCGCAAACCCACGTGCCGCAGCCCGGTCCACAGGCGGCACCGTCCTCCGCCCGATCGACGAAAACGCCCGGATCCCGTCAGGGTCCAGATGCCAGAACGGATAAACATATGCGATCCCGGCATTCCACGCGCGCGGATGCTTTACCCGGCCATGGTTCACCACATGCAGCCCCGGCATGGCATCGATCCGGTCCGCGATCCTGTCGCGGTCAATCGCCACCGCCCGCCAATCCAGCCCGCATGCGTCCAGCCCATCGGTGATTTTGACATAGAACGGCAACCGCCGCGCCGGATGCGTCAGCCAATCGACCGGCCAGTGAAAGATGATCGGGTCCACAACAGCTCCACGCGTGACGTGCCTGTGACCTGTGTCACCGCCCCTGTGTCACCAAGCCCCTGTGTCACCGCCTCTGTCATCCAGCACAATCCCCCGCGCTTCTTCGGTTCACAAATACCCACGGGGGGTGAATTCCCGCGAGGGCATGGGGGGGCGGCGCCCCCTTGCAACCCCTGCCGCGATCAGGCTGTTTCCAGCATGCCCTTGGCGCGCGCCAGTTCGGTCATCCGGGTCTGCAGTTTTTCGAACGCCCGTACCTCGATCTGGCGAATGCGTTCGCGGCTGACATCATAGCGCGCCGAGAGATCTTCCAGCGTCACCGTCTCTTCGCTCAGCCGCCGCTGTGTCAGGATGTCGCGCTCGCGGTCGTTCAACACGGCCATCGCCTGCGTCAGCAATGCGCGGCGCGCCTCCAACTCGTCGCGCGCCTCATAATCGCCGGCCTGATTGGCATCCTCGTCTTCCAGCCAGTCTTGCCATTGCATTGTGCCTTCGCCATCCGATCCGACGGTGGCGTTCAACGAACTGTCCCCGCCCGACAGGCGGCGATTCATGCTGACAACCTCGCCCTCGGTCACGCCAAGGGCATGCGCGATCTTTTGCACATGTTCGGGGCGCAGATCGCCTTCTTCCAGCGCGCCGATGCGGGCCTTGGCCTTGCGCAGATTGAAAAACAGCTTTTTCTGCGCCGATGTGGTCCCCAGCTTGACCAGTGACCACGACCGCAGGATGTATTCCTGGATCGACGCCCGGATCCACCACATCGCATAGGTCGCCAACCGGAACCCGCGTTCCGGGTCGAACCGTTTGACGGCCTGCATCAGGCCCACATTCGCCTCGGAAATCACCTCCGCCTGCGGCAGGCCATAGCCGCGATACCCCATGGCGATCTTGGCCGCCAACCGCAGATGCGACGTGACCATGCGATGCGCGGCGACGGTATCGCCATCCTCGACCCAACGCTTGGCCAGCATGTATTCCTCTTCGGGTTCCAGCAGGGGAAACTTGCGGATTTCCTGCATGTAACGATTCAGACCGCCTTCGGGCGAGGGTGCGGGCAAATTGGCGTAACTGCTCATGGAAAGCCTCCCGGTATGTTAACGATATTTACTTTATAAAATGGATCAGACCCGCGTGATGTCAAGCAGTCTGTTCACACATGATGAACGTTAGATTACCGTGCATCCGTCGCGTTGCCGCAATAATACCGGTTTCCTCACGCAAGCGTGTAACCTGCGTCAGCCCCGCAGCGCCGCCAGCAAACCGGCCATGTCGGCCGGCAACGGTGCCGCGAATCGCATCTGCGCCCCGGTCACGGGATGCACGAACCCCAGCGTGGCGGCATGCAGCGCCTGGCGGGGAAAGGCGTCGGCGGCCTCTGACGCCCCCGCAGGCAGCGACTTGACCGGCAGCTTGCGCCGCCCGCCATAGGTGGGGTCCCCGATCAGGACATGCCCGGCATGTGCCAGATGCACCCGGATCTGATGCGTGCGCCCGGTTTCCAGCCGGCAATCCAGCAGCGCGGCGCAGGGCGGCGTCCCGAACCCTTCTGCCACCCGGGCGCGTGTCACGGCATGCCGCCCGCCCGCCATCACCACCGCCTGCCGCTGGCGGTCGGTCTTGTGGCGCGCCAGCCGCGCGGTGATGTTCAGGATGCCACCCGGTTCGAAACTGATACCCGGCACGCCACGCAGGCGCGGGTCGGCGGCATCGGGCACACCGTGACAGATCGCCAGATAGGCCCGTTCGACCGTGTGCGCCTCGAATTGCTGGGCCAACCCGTGATGCGCGCGGTCGGACTTGGCGACCACCAGCAGGCCCGTGGTGTCTTTGTCGATGCGGTGCACGATGCCGGGGCGGCGTTCGCCGCCGATCCCCGACAGGCTGTCGCCGCAATGGTGCAACAGGGCATTGACCAGCGTGCGGTCCGGGCTGCCCGGCGCGGGATGCACCACCAGACCGGCGGGTTTGTCGATCACGATCAGGTCGGAGTCTTCGTAAACCACGTTCAGCGCGATGTCTTGCGCCAAGGTTTCCACCGGCGCGGCGGCGGGGATGTTGATCGTCACCCTGTCACCTTCGGCCACGCGCGCCTTGGGATCGGTCACCGGCGCATCGTTCAGCCGCACTGCGCCGTCAGTGATCAGCCGCATCAGCCGGGTGCGCGACAGATCGGCGTCCGCTGGCGCATCGCGCGAAAGCGCCTTATCAAGGCGCAACGGCGGATCGGCCGCGATAATGAACTGCAAAAGGGCCGCGCCCATGTCGGATGCTCCGGAAGATGGCCTGCCGCCCAGCCTCAGGTTTTTGAAAACCCTGGTGACGGTGCTGACGGCGGTGATGATCGGCGGGGTTCTAGTCATCATCGGGCTGCTTGTCACGACCTTGCGTGCGGCGCCGCCCGCCCTGCCCCACATGTTGGCCTTGCCAGCGGGCGCGGTGGCCGAAGCGGTCACACAGGCGCAGGACTGGATCGGCGTGGTGACGACCGATGGGCGGCTGTTCATCTTTGACCGCGCAACCGGTGCGTTGCGGCAGGAAATCCGCGTGACCACCGGGGCCGATTGATCCTTTTGCAACCATTTTGTGGCCGGGGCAGCCGCACTCTAAGAGCGGATATTATCCCGGCCCGCAGAACGCAGCGTCCATCATTGCGTTGAACCGCTGCGCGCGTTTCTGCTGGCCAATGCGGCCCTTATTCCGCTGTTTGGCTGTGCTGACAGCCCCGGCAAGACCACGCATCGGGTCGCAGGGGCTGTGGTTTCACGGTCGTATCACGCTGCGGCGGCGCCGAGGACCGAGGCGAAGTCCGGGCCGCCGGTGCAGGTTGCGCGATCACCTGCCGGTTCTAACCGGCTCAGCGCCAGATCGGGTTCGACCACGCCCGTTTGCCCGCGCGGTCGATCACCGTCACGCGCAGCCACGGCGACGCCTCCAGCCGGTCCAGCCGCAATTCGCCATGGGTCATCGAATTACCATGCAGCACCACCGCCGCGCTGCCCTGCCCCTGAACGATGATGGCCGAAGCCGCGGAACATTGCACCCTCAGGTTGCGCCCCTCGATTTCGATCCCGCGCAGGTCCGGCCCGGTGCTGGAATAATGCGCCCCCGCCTTCAGCGCGGCTAACAGCGCCTCGGGGGTGTTTTCCTCGGCCTTGACCATCACCCATCCGCCGAAATGGTCGGGCTCGCCGAAATGCGCGTCATCGGTGGCGATCAGGTCCAGACGGCGACCCTCGGTCAGCAGCAGATCCAGCGTGGCAAACCCGTGCGGACGGTCGGCCCCGGTGGCGCAGCCGTGGTTATAGACCTCGACCGCATGGGCGGCCTCGATGGCGCGGGCATCTTCCATCGTCAGGCCCGACCATTCGGGATGGGCGATGGCGACATACGCGCCGGCATCGCGCGCCCGCACGGCCAGTTCCGCGCCGGTTTCCTGTTCCGCCACCGGGCGGAAATGCGGACTGTTGGACGGAGCGAAATCCATCGGCAAACCGACGGCCAGAATATGCCACAACTCGCCGTTCGCCATCGCGCCGGAATGCAGTTCGGCGCCGAGGATGGTGGTAAACCCGTTGCCGCGAAACGGCGTGGTATCGACGATGGGATAGCCATACAGTCCGATGAAATGGTCCGTCAGCGCGACAAAATCATAGCCTTCGGCGCGGTAGCGGCGCAACACCTCGTCGGGCGGCAGCACACCGTCGGACCGGGTGGAATGGGTGTGCAGGTTGCCGCGCCAGAATCGGCCGGGGGCAGTAAAGGCAGGGGTCATGGGGTCACTCCGGGTTGGACAGCGGCGTCTTTTCATCCGACTGTTACGCGACAGTGACAAGGGGACACATGATAGATCTTTCTGCCCTGCCAAAGCTGCTTGCCCGCGCCGATTGGCCGGAGGCCGAGGCGCTGCTGCGCCGCGCGGCTGTCGCTGACGCGCCCGCGGCCGTGTACTACAATCTGGCCAAGGTGCTGGAAATGCAGGGTAAACCCGACCGCGCCGATTGGCTGGACCGCGCAGTGGCGCGCGACCCGCACCATGCGGCGGCGTGGTTCGAACTGGGCCGGGCGCGGATCGAAACGCCGGATGCGGCGCTGGCGGCATTTCATCGCGCGGCCGACCTGTTGCCCGCCGACACGGATGCCTGGCGGATGGTGCTGCGGCTGGCGCTGCGGTTGTGCGACTGGCCCAGGCTGGACGCGGCGTTGACCCGGCTGCCCGATGATCCGGAAACCCGGGTGGCGCGCTATCGCTGGCGCGCCGAAACCGGGCATGCGACCGCAGACGACCGCGCCGCCCTGCTGGCGGATGCCACCATGCGCCCCGACGCGATCAAGGCGCTGACCCGTGTAGCCCGCGGCACGATCCCGCTGCGCCTGCCGCCGCTTAGTTGAGAACGTAGCCGCGTTCCGCCTGCGTCGCGGATTCTGCAAAGAACATCGTGCAGGCGGCGCGCTGGCGGTCGTCGGAAAAGCCCTGCCATTGGGCCCGGGCGCATTTGAACATGAACGCCGACGGCAGCGCAAAATCCGCCTGACAGGTTTTTTCCACCAGCCCGTTGGGATAGCCGCCCGCCATCATCCAGCCCACGCATTGCGTACGGCGCGCTGCAGGATCATCCGCTGCGGCAGGTGCGGCGCCCATCAGGGCAATCAGGAACAGGGCAAACCGGGTCATCACGCGCCATCCTTGTGGGGCTCAGCATTACAAAGCCGCCATGACCTGTCCAGCCTATTCGCGGAAATCCTTGCGATATGCGCCGGGTGCGATCTGCAACGCCTCTTGAATGGCGCGGGATGCGGCAATTTCATCGCCGTCCATCGCCCGCACCTCAAGCGTCGCGGGGGCCAGCGGTAACGCGATGACCTGCGCCACCGGCGTGCCGCGCGGCAAGGTTCCGGTGAACTCCGGATCGGTCCACAAGGCCGGGAAATGCACATAGCCAAGGCCGAACCGCGCCGCCGAAACCACGCCCGACAGCGTCTGAAACGGCAGATCAACGCGGTTCAGCGGATGCATGACCAGAATCTGCCACCCCTGTGGCACTTCCAGCGTCCAGTAATTGGTGAATTTCACCGCCACCTGACCATCCAGACGGAACGGCGCGCCCGTCACCTGTTCCGGCACATGCAGGCCCAAAGGCGCGCGGGTGATCGGCGCATCCACAATCACCGGCGGGTCCCAATCCCAGCTCAACTGCCCGTCCGCGACGTGGATATCCGTCGCCAGCGGGATCATGATCCCCAATGACAGCGCGTCGATGAACGGCGGGCAATGTTTCAGCGTGCGCACCATTTCGCCGCCCAGCGACGGCGCGGCCACCTCTGACGGCATTGCACGCAGCCAGTCGGGCAAAGCCCGCCCGGCAGGCAGCGGACGCGGCAACAGCGATTCCAACGCCGGATGACACCGCGCCAGAATATGGGTCATGCCCGCGCCTCGCGTTTGCGGGCCAGCGCACTGGCCACCGCAAACACCGCAGTCACCAGAATGATGATGGTGCCCACGGCGTTGATCACCGGCGGATGCCCGTTCGGATTGCGCGCCATCGCGCCGATTTCGGTGGCGAATGTGCAGGTGCCGCCCTTTGCAAACATCGTGGTGTTGTAATTTTCAACCGAGGCCAGCGCACATATCACCGCAGCCGAGACCAGCGCAGGCATCAGATAGGGCAATGTGATGCGGCGAAACACCCGGAACGGCCCCGCGCCCAGATCCAGCGCCGCCTCTTCCATTTCGGGGGGCTGGCGTTGCAGCCGCGCCATCAGCATCAGCATCGGATAGCCTGCCACGAACGTCACCTGCGCCATCATGATGGTGAACAGC